>DAOTZV010000035.1:0-19779 GCA_034434235.1 Anaerolineae bacterium | reverse complement strand
CGCTCGCAGGGGGTCTGCGACCCCCGTCTGGCCGCCTGCGACGACATGTGCAGGCCGACGACGCCGGTCGCAGACCGGCTGGAAGCTGTTTCAAAGCTTAGCTTGATGCCTATGGTCTGCGACCCCCGTCTGCCGTCCAATAGGAGTGACTCATGTTTCTAACCCTTCATCAAACCGCGGCCGGCCCGCGTTGGGCCGCGGATGGTTGTTTTCTGCCGCGACAAACGACCCTGAGCCTGTTGTTGGAGCTGCCGGCCGCTCGTCTGGCGCAGGCCATTGCCGCGCTCGCGACCGATGAGCCGGCCGCCGGGCCGCCCCTGGCGCCCATCGAGCCGGACCAGGAGGTGTGGGCCAGCGGCGTCACCTATCTGCGCAGCCGGGATGCGCGCAAAGCCGAGTCGGCCACGGGCGATATCTACGAGCGGGTGTACGAGGCCCCGCGGCCAGAGCTGTTCTTCAAGGCGGCCGGCTGGCGCGTCGTGGGGCCGGCCGCGGCGATCCGCGTGCGGCCGGATAGCCGCTGGAACGTGCCCGAGCCGGAGCTGACGCTGGTGATCAACCGCCGCGGAGAGATCGTCGGCTATACGGCCGGCAACGATGTGTCGTCGCGCGACATCGAGGGGGAGAACCCGCTCTACCTGCCGCAGGCGAAGGTGTACAACGGGTCGTGTGCCCTGGGGCCGGGCGTCCTCCTCGCCAGCGCCGACGAGCTGGCCGACGTGCCCATCGGCCTGCAGATCGTCCGCAGCGGGCAGGTCGTCTTCGCGGGCGAAACGCGCACCTCTCGCATGAAGCGCAGCTTCGTGGAGCTGGCAGCCTTCCTTTATAAAGAGCTCGACTTCCCCCGCGGCGCGTTCCTGATGACCGGCACCGGCATCGTGCCGGAGGAGAGCTTCAGCCTGGCGCCGGGCGATCGGGTGCGGGTGGAGGTGGGGGGGCTGGTGTTGGAGAATGAGGTCGCGGCATAAGAAACACGTAGGGCAAGCTTTAGCTTGCCTCACGTAGCGTAGGGCAAGCTGAAGCTTGCCCCACGTGGCGTCGAGCAAGCTGAAGCTTGCCCTACATGGCGTAAAGCAAGCTTCAGCTCGCCCCATCTTGATGATCCATGGAGGCATCCCATGCAGTGGGAACATCTGACCGCAACGGAGTTTGCCCAGGCCGTGCGCGACACCGGCGTGTGCATCATCGCGCTCGGCGTCGTCGAAAAGCACAGCGAGCATCTGCCGCTGGGCACCGACTTCCTCAACGGCCACAAGCTGGCGTGTCTGGCGGCCGAGCGGGAGCCGGCCGTCGTCTTCCCGCCCTTCTACTTCGGCCAGATCTACGAGGCGCGCTGCTTTCCCGGCACGATCACCCTCAAGCCGACGCTGCTCATGGAGCTGATCCAGGGCGTGCTGGACGAGATCGGCCGCAACGGCTTTCGCAAGATCATCCTGCTGAACGCGCACGGCGGCAACACGCACTGGCTCTCGTTCCTGGCGCAGTGCACCCTGTGGGAGGAGAAGCCGTACAGCGTCTACCTCTACACCGGCGCGCTGAGCGAGGAGCGCCGCCGCGCCTGGAACGCGATCCTGGAGACGAAGCTGCACGGTCACGCGTGCGAATGCGAGACGAGCATCTCGCTGGCGAACCATCCCGAGCTGGTGAAGATGGAACGCGTGCCGGCCGAACCCGCCGAACCGTTGGGCCGGCTGCAAGACGTCCCCGCCAACTTCAGCGGCATCAGCTGGTACGCCAACTACCCCGATCACTATGCCGGGGACGCCCGGCCGGCCTCGGCCGAGAAGGGCCGGCTGTTGCGACAGATCGAGGTGGACGCGCTGGCGGAGTACATCGCGGCGGTGAAGCGAGACCAGGTGGTCCCGACGCTCAATCGGGAGTTTTTCCAGCGGGTCAGATCCCTGTAGAGGCGCACAAGAAGCGATTGGCGTTCGTTCATTCTTTCGTCTGAGCCGCAACGAACTCCGCGATCAAGTCCAGGACAACGCGGATGTCGGACACAGGGTCGCCGATGAGCGGAGAAGCATGAACACCGCCATTCGCATCATGATAATGATGCGGATAAGTGGAGATGGTACGGAATTCTTCCTTGTTATCCCATCGAAGCAGAGGAACAGCCGTGTAGACTTGATATGCGTAGTCCACGTGACCGTAGTTGAAGTAAACACGAGCTTGAAAGCTAACTTTGCCGCTGAATTCAGCCCTGATCTTGAAGATGAATTGATCAGGGCTGAATTCCCGCGTTTCAACCTCGACCACGCGTTGGCATAAGGGATGTGTCTGGATCGCCGCTCTGACCGCGCCGAGCAGACCTGGTAAAGAGGTCACGGGGTCACCTCTCGTTGGAGGCCCAGCCAGCTTTCCAACATCTCCTGAGAGGCTTTCCAGACCAGCCAGTCTTCTTCTTCCCGCATGATGGCTTCGCCAAGCACGCGTCGTTCGTGCGATGTGAGCTGATCGCTTTCCAACATAGCAGAACGGGTGTGCAAATACTCCTGGAATTGGTCGAAGCGCATGCCATACTTACGTTCCAGACGTGCAACGTCGCGTCTGAGCATGGTGATCTGACGTAAGATATAGTCTTGCACCAGCGTGCGAGCTGCCAGTTCCTCTGATGGAAAAATCTGGCGGCGCAAGAGCGGCTCAATCATTGCCGTGAATCCAGCTCTCATGATAATCCTCCCCCAAAACGATCATTTACATTATACCACAACCTGTTATGCGTGATATAATGTTTTCTGCTGTGTCACTGTTCAGATTCTCTTCTCCTCGCGCGCGGAGAAGAGCACAAAAGGAGACCGATCTACATGGCATCAGATGTTATGGCCGAATCCCTTTCCTCTCTTGTCAACGAACAGAGAATCGCGGAACTGCTCGCCAGGATGACCCTTAAAGAGAAGGTCGCGCTCATGTCGGGCCTGGACAACTGGCACACCGTCCCCGTCGAGCGGCTGGGCATCCCCTGGCTCACGATGACGGATGGGCCGCACGGCGTGCGCACGACGAACGACCAGGGCCGCACCTTTGTGCCGGCCACGGCCTTCCCCACGGGCGTCTCGTTCGCCGCCAGTTGGAACCCCGCGCTGATCGAACGCGTCGGCCAGGCGCTGGCCGAGGAGACGCACGGGTTGGGCTGCGACGTGTTGCTCGGCCCGTGCGTCAACATCGTGCGCCATCCGCTGGCCGGCCGCAACTTCGAGAGCTATTCGGAAGATCCCTATCTGGCCGGCCGCATCGGCATCGCCTGGGTCAAGGGCCTGCAGAGCCGGGGGGTGGGCGCCTCGTTGAAGCACTACGCCTGCAACAACCAGGAGTTCGAGCGCATGCGGGGCAACTCGGTCGTGGACGAGCGCACGCTGCGCGAGATCTACCTGGCGCAGTTCGAGGCGATCGTCAAGGAGGCCCGGCCCTGGACGGTGATGTGCGCGTATAACCGCGTCAACGGCGAATACGCCAGCCAGAACCATCACCTGTTGAACGAGATCCTGAAGGGCGAATGGGGGTTCGACGGCGTGGTCGTCTCGGATTGGGGCGCGAACCACACGATCGTCGAATCGGCGCGCGGCGGGCTGGACATCGAAATGCCCGGCCCGGCCAGGTACTACGGCCGGCTGCTCGTCGAGGCGGTGCACACCTGGCAGCTCGAAGAGGCGGTCGTCACCGAGGCCGCGCGGCGCGTGCTCCGGCTGCTGGCGCGCGTGGGCAAGCTCGACCGCAGCGAGACGCCCGCCGGCGCGGTCAACACGCCGGAACATCAGGCCCTGGCCCGCGAGGTGGCCGAAGAGGCGATCACCCTCCTGAAGAACGAGCGCCGGGTCCTGCCGCTCGATCCGGCCCGGATCAGGTCGCTCGCCGTGATCGGCCCCAACGCGGCCGAGGCGGTCGTCGCCGGCGGCGGCAGCTCGCAGGTCGAGCCGCCCTATCGCGTGAGCCCGCTGGAAGGGTTGCAAGCGCGGCTGGACGGGAAGGTTGCCATTCGCTACGAGAAGGGGTGCGAGAATGTGCGCGAGCTGCCGCTGATCAACGCCCGGGTGTTGACCCCGGCGCAGGGCGAGGGGCCGGGCCTCTGGGGCGAATACTTCGACAACCCCGACTTCGCCGGCCGGCCGCTGCTCGAGCGGGTGGACAAACGACTGCGCTTCTGGTTCCTCTCCTTCGCGCCGCTGGAGAAGACCCCGCCGGCCTATTCGGTGCGCTGGACGGGCAAGTTGACCGCGGCCGGCAGCGGCGCGTACTCCTTCGGCCTCGCCAACTCGGGCACCTGCCGCATCTTCCTGGACGGCCGGCTGGTGGTGGAGAACGTCAATCAGCCGTGCTCGGACCCGTGGCCGGTGACCGAGGCGACGGGGACCGTGACGCTGGAAGAGGGCCGGACCTACGACGTGCGCATCGAGTACATCCGGCCGGCATGGCTCGATCAGCCGCATCTCCAGGTGCGGTTCGGCGCCACGCCGACCGCCGCCGAGGCCGCGGCGCAGATGGCGCGCGCGGTGGAAGCGGCGCGCGCGGCCGACGTGGCGCTGGTATTCGCCGGCTACCCCGAAGGCTATGAGACGGAAGGCCGCGATCGGCCCGACATGGACCTGACCGGGCCGCAGGATGAGCTGATCCGCGCGGTGGCCGCGGCCAACCCGAACACGGTCGTCGTGCTCAATGTCGGCGCGGCCGTGACGATGCCGTGGGCCGATCAGGTGGCGGCGATCGTGTTGGCCTATTACCCGGGCCAGGAGAACGGCAACGCCGTCGCGCGCGTCCTGCTGGGCGAAGTCAACCCGTCGGGCAAGCTGCCGGTGACCTTCCCGCGCCGGCTGGAGGATACGCCGGCGTTCCTCAACTATCCGGGCGGCAGGGATGTGCGCTACGGCGAAGGGATCTTCGTCGGCTATCGCTACTACGATGCGAAGGAGGTCACGCCGCTCTTCCCCTTCGGCCACGGGCTATCCTACACCGAATTCGCCTACAGCGACCTCCAGGTCACGCCGACGGTCAGGCGGGGCGAGCCGGTGTCCGTCTCGATCACGGTGAAGAACGTGGGCGAGCGGGCCGGCAAGGAGGTGGTGCAGCTCTATGTGCGCGATGTGGCGGCGAGCCTGCCGCGGCCGCCGAAGGAGTTGAAGCGGTTCGCCAAAATCAACCTGGCGCCGGGCGAGGCGCAAACCGTGCGCTTCGAGCTGGACGAGCGCGCGTTGGCGTTTTACGACCCCGAGCGCAAAGCGTGGATCGCAGAGCCGGGCGAGTTCGAGGTGTTGATCGGCAGCTCGTCGCGGGACATCCGGGCGCGGGCGCTGTTCAGGCTGGAGGCGTAGTCTGCTTTGGATTGCGGCGCTGTAGCGCCGCTTTTGTTCGCGGGGCCACAGGAAAGCGGCGCAGAGCGCCGCAATCCAAAAAGCCAAAGTGTGGAGAGGCATATGCACGTCATCGTGATCCAATCCAGTCCCAACCGGGATGGCTTGACCGCTGCGTGCGCGGCCGCGGCCGCCGAGGGCGTGCGGCTGGCCGGCGGCCACGCGGAAGAAGTGCGGCTCAACGACATGGAAGTCGGCATGTGCCGGGCATGCGACAACGGCTGGGGCACATGCCGCACCGCCCACACCTGCCAGGTAGAGGACGGCTTCCAGGCGCTCCATGCGCGCATCCTGGCGGCCGATGCCCTTGTGCTGGTGACCCCCGTCTACTGGGGCGAGATGAGCGAATCGGCCAAGGCGCTGACCGACCGGCTGCGGCGGTGCGAGGCATCGCGCGGGGACGAGAGCGGCCTCCGCGGCAAGGGCGTGATCTGCGTGGCCGCGGCCGGCGGCTCGGGCGGCGGCATGATCACCTGCCTGCTGAGCATGGAACGCTGGATCCAGCACGTGCGGGCGCGCACCTTCGACCTGATCCCGGTCAACCGTTGGAGCCGGCCCTACAAGCTGGCCGCGATTCGCGAAGCCGCGCGCGGCCTGGCGGCCGGAGCGTGGTGAATGTCCACCATCCGCCTTGAGGATGTGAGCCGCGTCTTCTCGCCGGCCGAGGCGACCCGGCTGGCGGCGGCGGGCCGCGGATTGCCCGGCTTCCAGGCCGACCGGGCCTTCGCCGAGCGGGTGGCGGTCCGCGCGCGCGAGGAGGCGGCCGGCCGCGGCGCGCACGGCGAGATCCTGGCGCTCGATCACGTCAACCTGACCGTGCCCGACGGCCAGACCATCGCGATCCTGGGGCCGTCGGGCTGCGGCAAGAGCACCCTCTTGCGCGTGGTGGCCGGCCTGGATGTCGGCTACACCGGCACGGTCTACTACGACGAGCAGGACGTGCGCCACATCCCGCCGGGCGACCGCTACATCGGCATGGTGTTCCAGAACTACGCGCTCTATCCGCACTTTCCGGGCCGGGGCAACCTGCGCTTCTTCTTCCAGGTGCGCAAGGCGCCCGACGCCGAGGCCGAGGAGCGCATCCGCGTCACGTCCGAGATCATGGGGATCGGCTTCGAGGAGCTGTTGGAGCGCAAGCCGGGCACGCTCTCCGGCGGGCAACAGCAACGGGTCGCCATTGCCCGCGCCATCGTGCGCAACCCGCGGCTCTTCCTCTTCGACGAGCCGCTCTCGAACCTGGACGCCAAGCTGCGCACGCAGACGCGCGTCGAGATCAAGCGGCTGCTCCGGCGCTTCGCCATCACCGCGCTCTATGTGACGCACGACCAGGAGGAGGCGATGGCGCTGGCCGACCAGATCGCCATCATGCGCGAGGGCCGGATCGAGCAGGTGGGGCCGTACAATGTCTTGCGGGACGAGCCGGCCAATGCGTTCGTGGCCGGCTTCCTGGGCCGCCGGCCGATGAACCTGCTCCCCGGCGTCGTGCTGGCGGACGGCCGGCTCCGGGTCGGCGAGGCCGTCATCCCCTTGCCCGACGCCGCCCGGCCGCGCTGCGCGGCGAGACAGCCGATCCTCGTGGGCGTGCGGCCCGAGGCCGGCCGGCTGCTCTTGGGCCGGCCGGCCGAGGCGGCCGAATTCCGGCTGGAGGGCGAAGTCGAAGCGGTGGAGCCGGACTATGTGCACCGCACGCTGGCGGTGGGCCTGCGTGCCGGCGAGCTCTCCTTCTGGGCGTTCGCCGGGCTGGAGGAGTGGGTGCGCCCCGGCGAGCGGGTCGAGGTTGCGTATCCGCTGGCCGCGCTGTATCTTTTCGACGGGAAGAGCGGATTGCGGATCGCGTGATGACCTGACATCAGAATAACCATCCCTCTTGCGACGCGCTTGACGATCCGCACAAGATGTGATATAAGAAGCATTACCGTGTCCTCGCTGCGACACATTCCTTCTGGACGAAGAATGTCCCTCCCAACGCCGATTCTCGCGGGCATCGTTGCTCTTTCCAGCGCTCAACGCCGAGGTCTCTGGTGCTGACGCCCAGACAGAGGCACTGCGTCCATCATGGGCAGTTGCCTTGAAACCGGCTTGTGGCAACGATTCCTCCGAGAAAAGGTGGCGTATGTATTTCCCTGACCCTGAACTCTTGCAAGGCACTTTGTATGCCGCGGAGCATGAGCACGATGCGTGCGGCGTCGGCATGGTCGTAGACATCCCCGGCCGGCGATCGCATCGGATCGTGCGCCAGGCGTTGACCGCGCTCTCCAACATGCGGCATCGCGGCGCGCTGGGCGCAGAGCCCAACACGGGCGACGGCGCCGGCATCCTGATCCAGCTCCCGCACCGCTTTCTCGCCGCGGCCGCGGCCGAAGCGGGCTTCGCCCTGCCGGCGCCCTCCGAGTACGCCGTCGGCATGATCTTCCTGCCGCGCGATCCCGACCGTCGCAGCGCATACGAGCGGCAACTGGAGGAGATCGCGGCGGCCGAAGGCCAGCGCGTGCTCGGCTGGCGCACCGTGCCCACCGACGACCGTACCCTGGGCAAGACCGCCCGCGCGGCCGAGCCGGTGGTGCGCCAGATCTTCATCGGCCGCGGGCCCGACATCGCCGACGAAATGGCCTTCGAGCGCAAGCTGTTCGTCATCCGCCGTCTGGCCGAAAAGGCGATCCGCTACGCGGCGACGGGCGGCGATCCTGACTTCTACATCCCCAGCCTTTCGTGCCGCACGATCGTCTACAAGGGCATGTTGACCGCCACCCAACTGGGCGAATTCTACCCGGAGCTGCACGACGAGCGGATGGAGACGGCCATTGCGCTGGTGCATTCCCGCTTCAGCACCAACACTTTTCCGAGCTGGGCGCGCGCACAGCCGTTCCGCTACATGATGCACAACGGCGAGATCAACACCATCCGCGGCAACCAGAACTGGATGTACGCCCGGCAGGCGGTCTTCGAGTCGGAGCTGTTCGGCGACGACCTGAAGCGCGTGTTGCCCGTGATCGCGCCCGACGGCAGCGATTCGGCCATGTTCGACAACGCGCTCGAATTCCTGGTGTTGGCCGGCCGCTCGCTGGCGCACACGGTGATGATGATGATCCCCGAGCCGTGGAGCGGCGATCCGGACATGAGCCCGGAGAAGCGCGCCTTCTACGAGTTCCACGCCAGCATCATGGAGCCGTGGGACGGCCCGGCCTCGATCGCCTTCACCGATGGCCGTTACGCCGGCGCGGTGCTCGACCGCAACGGCCTGCGCCCCTCGCGCTATTACATCACGGCCGATGGCCTGCTCGTCCTGGCCTCGGAAGTGGGCGTACTGCCGGAGATCCCGCCGGCGGCCGTGGTCGAGAAGGGACGGCTGCGCGCCGGCCGGATGTTGCTGGTGGACACGGTGGAGGGCCGCATCATCTCGGACGAAGAGATCAAGCATACCATCGCCACGGCCCAGCCATATGAGCAGTGGCTGCGCGAGAATCTGGTCGAGCTGAAAGATATACCGGCCGGCGAAAGCGGCGACGGGTCGCCGCAGTCCAAGGCGCCGGCCATGCGGAGCGAAGGCGGCGACGGGTCGCCGCAGTCCAAAATGCCGCAGGCGAAGGAGGAGCCGCTCGTGCGACGCCAGCTCGCCTTCGGCTATACTTTCGAGGATCTCAACCTGATCCTGGGGCCGATGGCGCGCGACGGCGTCGAGCCGATCGGCTCGATGGGCAACGACACGCCGCCCGCCGTGCTCTCGGAGCGGCCGCAACTGCTCTACTCCTACTTCAAGCAACTCTTCGCCCAGGTGACCAACCCGCCCATTGACGCCATTCGCGAGGAGATCGTCACCAGCAAGGCGGTGGCGCTGGGCGCGGAGGGCAACCTGCTGAAGCCGGGGCCGCAGAGCTGTCGGCAGGTGATCCTGAAGCAGCCGATCGTGACCCCGGCCGAGTTCGCGAAGCTGCAACAGCTCGACCTGCCCGGCCTGCGCGCCACCACCCTTTCGACCCTCTTCGACGCCGGCGCCGGGGCCGCAGGGTTGCAGGCCGCCCTCGACGGCCTGTTCGCCGCAGCCGATCAGGCCATTCGCGACGGCTACAGCATCCTGATCCTCTCCGATCGTGGGGTGGATCGCACGCACGCGCCGATTCCGGCGCTGTTGGCGTGCGCCGGCCTGCACCATCACCTGATCCGCAGCGGCACCCGCACCCAGGTGGGCCTGGTGATCGATTCGGGCGAGCCGCGCGAGGTGCACCATTTCGCGCTGCTGATCGGCTACGGCGCCGGCGCCATCCACCCCTACCTGGCCTTTGAGACGCTGCGCGACATGATCGCGCGCGGGATGCTCAAGGACATCTCGCCGCAGCAGGCCGAGAAGAACTACGTCAACGCGGTCGTCAAAGGCGTGGTGAAGGTGATCTCCAAGATGGGCGTCTCGACCATTGACGGCTATCGCGGCGCGCAGATCTTCGAGGCGCTGGGGTTGAGCCGCGAGGTGGTGGAGCGCTACTTCACCTGGACCGCCTCGCGCATCGGCGGCATCGGCCTGGACGTGATCGCCGCCGAGACCCTCAGCCGCCACCAGCAGGCATTTTTCAGCCGCAACGGCCGCTATCAGACCCTGGAAACGGGCGGGCACTATCAGTGGCGCTCCGATGGCGAACACCACACGTTCAATCCGATCACCGTGCATAAGCTTCAGCAGGCGTGTCGCACCGCCAACTACGGCCTCTTCAAGGAATACTCCGCGCTGATGAACGACCAGGTGCACCGGCCGGCCTATCTGCGCAGCCTGCTGGACTTCGATTTTCCGGCGCAGCCGGTGCCGCTCGAAGAGGTCGAGCCGGTCGAGTCCATCGTGCGGCGCTTCAAGACCGGCGGCATGTCGTATGGCTCGATCAGTCCGGAGGCGCACGAGGCGCTGGCCATTGCCATGAACCGCCTGGGCGGCAAGAGCAATTCGGGCGAGGGCGGCGAGGATCCGGCTCGCTACATCCCCCTGCCCAACGGCGACTCGCGTTCCAGCGCGATCAAGCAGGTCGCGTCGGGCCGCTTCGGCGTGACCAGCCTCTATCTGGCCAACGCCAAGGAGATCCAGATCAAGATCGCGCAGGGCGCCAAGCCCGGCGAAGGGGGCCAGCTTCCGGGGCGCAAGGTGTATCCCTGGATCGCCCGGGTGCGACACTCGACCCCAGGTGTGGGCCTGATCTCGCCTCCGCCCCATCACGACATCTATTCCATCGAAGACCTGGCCGAGCTGATCTTCAACCTGAAGAACGCCAACCCCTCGGCGCGCATCAGCGTCAAGCTGGTGTCGGAGGTGGGGGTGGGCACCATCGCGGCCGGCGTGGCCAAGGGCCATGCCGACGTGATCCTGATCAGCGGCTACGACGGCGGCACGGGCGCTTCGCCCCAGACGGGGATCAAGCACGCCGGCCTGCCGTGGGAACTGGGGCTTTCGGAGACGCACCAGACGTTGCTGGTGAACGATCTGCGCAGTCGCGTGGTGTTGGAGACCGACGGCCAGCTCCGCACCGGCCGCGATGTGGTGATCGCGGCGCTCCTGGGCGCGGAGGAGTTCGGCTTCGCCACCGCGCCCCTGGTGACGCTCGGTTGCACGATGATGCGGGTGTGCCACCTGGACACCTGTCCGGTCGGCGTGGCCACCCAGAACCCGGAGCTGCGCAAGAACTTCACCGGCGACCCGGCCTACGTGGTCAACTTCATGCGCTTCATCGCGCAAGAGGTGCGCGAGCTGATGGCGCAGCTCGGCTTCCGCCGCTTCGAGGAGATGGTCGGCCGCTCCGACCGCCTGGTGTTCCGCCGGCCCGAACACCACTGGAAGGCGCGCGGGGTGGATCTGTCGGCGATCCTGGCGCGGCCGGCCGTGCCCGACTCGGTCGGCCGCTACTGCCAGAAGGCGCAGGATCACGGCATCGAGCAGACGCTCGATCGGCAGACCCTCATCCCGTTGTGCGAGCCGGCCCTGGCGCGCGGGGAGCGGGTGCACGCGCAGTTGCCGATCACCAACGCCAACCGGTCGGTCGGCACGATGTTGGGCTATGAGCTGACGCGGCGCTACGGCGCGGCCGGCCTCCCCGAGGATACGATCCGCCTGGACTTCACCGGTTCGGCCGGGCAGAGCTTCGGTGCGTTCATCCCGCGGGGCATCACGCTCACCCTTGAAGGGGATGCCAACGATTATTTCGGCAAGGGGCTTTCGGGCGGCAAGCTGATCATCTATCCGCCGGCCGAAGCGACCTTCCGGCCCGAAGAGAACATCATCATCGGCAACGTGGCGCTTTACGGCGCCACCAGCGGCGAGGCGTATGTGCGCGGCATGGCCGGCGAGCGCTTCTGCGTGCGCAACAGCGGCGCGCAGGCGGTGGTCGAGGCGGTGGGCGATCACGGCTGCGAATACATGACCGGTGGCCGGGTGGTGGTCCTGGGGCCGACGGGCCGCAACTTCGCGGCCGGCATGTCGGGCGGCATCGCCTACGTGCTCGACGAGGCGGGCGACTTCGCGCGCCGCTGCAATCAGGAGATGGTGTTCCTGGAGCGGATGAACGAAGCGGACGCCGAGCTGGTGATGACCATGATCCAGAAGCACACCTACTACACCAACAGCGATCGGGGCCGCTATGTGCTGGCGCACTGGGAAGAGCTGGCGCCGAAGTTCGTCAAGGTCTTTCCGAAGGACTACAAGCGCATGTTGGAAACCCTGATTTGGGTGCAACAGGCGGGATTGAGCGGCGAGAAGGCCGAGATGGCGGCGTTTGAGGCGAACAAGAGCGATGTGGCGCGCGTGAGCGGCAATTGAAGGAGGGGTTCGCATGGGCAAACCAACTGGCTTCATCGAATACTCGCGAGAGCTCCCAGGCGATCGCTTTGCCGACGAGCGGACTCTCGACTATCTGGAGTTCCATCTGACCATGCCCGAAGAGCGGCTGACGAAGCAGGCCGCCCGGTGCATGAGCTGCGGCCTGCCGTTCTGTCACACCGGCACGCTCCTCAGCGGGATGGCCTCTGGCTGTCCGCTGAACAACCTGATCCCGGAATGGAACCATCTGGTTTACAACGGGCTGTGGGAAGAGGCGCTCTATCGGCTGCTCAAGACCAATCCGTTTCCCGAGTTCACGGCGCGCGTCTGTCCGGCGCCGTGCGAGGGATCGTGCACGCTGGCCATGCGCGAGGAGCCGGTGACGATCAAGCAGATCGAGTACGCCATCATCGAGCGCGGCTTCGAGGAGGGTTGGATCCAACCCGATCCGCCCGCGGTGCGCACGGGCAAGCGGGTGGCGGTCGTCGGCTCCGGGCCGGCGGGATTGGCCTGCGCCGATCGGCTGAACCGGGCCGGCCACTGGGTGACGGTCTTCGAGCGGGCCGATCGCATCGGCGGCCTGCTGATCTACGGCATCCCCAACATGAAGCTCGACAAGCGGATCGTCGAACGCCGGGTCGAGCTGATGGCGGCCGAAGGGGTCACCTTCGTCACCCGGACCGAAGTGGGGAAGGATGTCACCGCCGAGCAGTTGCGGGCCGAGTTCGATGCGATCGTGCTGTGCGGTGGGGCCACCCGGCCGCGCGATATCGCGGTGCCGGGCCGCGAGCTGAAGGGCATCCATTTCGCGGTGGAGTTTCTGGCCGCGGACACGCGCAGCCTGCTGGACGACGACATCCGGTCGAGCGGCTGGATCTCGGCCCGCCACAAGGATGTGATCGTGATCGGCGGCGGCGACACGGGCACCGATTGCGTGGCCACGGCCCTGCGCCACGGTTGCAACAGCGTGGTGCAGTTCGAGATCCTGCCGGCGCTGCCGCCGCGGCGGTTGCCCAATAACCCCTGGCCCGAATGGCCGCGCGTCCAGCGCACCGACTACGGCCAGGAGGAGGCGCGCATCGCCTTCGGCCAGGATCCGCGGCAGTATTGCGTGCAGACGAAGCGCTTCGTGGGCGACGATCAGGGCCGGGTGCAAGAGGTGCACACGGTGCGGGTCGAGGTGACGCGCGATGAGCGGGGCGGCCTGAAGTTCACGGAGATCCCCGGCAGCGAGCAACGCTGGCCGGCGCAGCTCGTGCTCCTGGCGATGGGCTTCCTGGGCCCCGACGATTCGATCGTGGAGAAGCTGGGCGTGGAGCGCGACCCGCGGTCCAACGCCAAGGCGGAATACGGCAGGTTCGCCACGAATGTGCCGGGCGTCTTTGCCGCGGGCGACATGCGCCGCGGACAGAGCCTGGTCGTGTGGGCCATCCGCGAGGGCCGCGATGCGGCCGCGGCGGTGGACCGCTATCTGATGGGCGGGGGGGCCGGCCACGAATAGAACACGAATGCACGAATGTGGGGGGCCGGCCGGCCACGGATGGGGCACGAAGGCACGAATGCGGCGATCGCAATTCGTGTATTCGTGCCCGATTCGTGGACGATCCCTCGCGGCTTACGATAGCTCGGCCGCCCGGTACATGGCGATGATCTTCTCCGGCGGCACTTCGGCCAGGATGTTGTGGATGTTGCAGAAGACGAAGCCGCCGTCTTGCCACAGATAGCTGGTCACCTCGCGCGCCTCGCGATAGACATCCTCGACGCTTCCCAACAGCAACGTGCCCTGTGCGTTGACCCCGCCGCCCCACAAGGTGAGCCGACCGCGCGCCTTGTCCTTCCACTCCCGATACGTATGGCCGCCGGCCGTCCATTGCACCGGATTGAGCGCGTCGAAGCCGGCCTCGACGATCATGTCGAGCAGGTCGTAGATCGCGCCGCAGGAATGGAGGAAGGTCTTTACCTGCGGTGCCAGGCGATGGCACTCGTCGTTGATCCGCTTGCGATAGGGCAGGAAGAGCGTGCGAAAGATCTTGGGCGAGGCGATGAGCGTCTTCTGCGTGCCCCAATCGTCGCTGGCCAGCCAGACGACATCTATGTAGTCCCGCACTTCCGGCAGAAGCGCGCGGATGTTCTTGAGGGTGAACTCGGTGACGATCTCGTGCAGCTCGGCCACGTAATCGGGCTCGGTGAGGCACAAGATGGGGAAGATCGCCAGGCCGCTCCAACTGCCGATGCCGATCGGCGACACGATCGCGCCCTCGTTGAAGAAGACCGCCCGGTCGGTGGCGTCCCGCACGCGGCGACAGAGTTCCCGGATCTCGACGATCTCCTCGTCGCGCAGCTCGTGCGCCGCCAGCGCCTGCTTCAGCGCCTTCAGATCCACCTTCGGCAGATCGTCGCTCAGGTCGAGCGGCTGGCCGCCGTGCAGCTCGTCGAAGACATAGGAGGTGGGCGGCATACGCCTGCTGCCCTGCACGATCGTGCCGTCCGGCTCGGTGACGAAGGCGGCCGGATGGCGCACCAGGGCCGGCAGGCGGCCGTTGAAGTCGTAGGGCGACCACTTCTCGGGCTCGTCGAAGGCGTTGGTGGCCCGGCCGCAGATGGTCACGATGTCCACGCCCAGCGCATCCAGCACATCGAGGTCGGGCATGGCGAGCATCTGGACGGTGTCGTACATCTTCGGCGGCCGGGGCGGCAGGCCGAGCGCGGCCACCAGCCGGGGATAGGCGAAGCCGCTGATGCCCGACGACAGCATCCCGCCGAGGTCCTTCGGCGGCCGATCGGGCATCTCGAAGTTGAGCGATTTCATGACGCGTTCGCGAGAGGTAAGCAAGAGAGCCTCCTGAGATGGCGAGATTAGGCCGATGTCTCATGGAGCATTATACTTGTGTCCATGGGGACGGGCAATATCGTGTCCTCGATTTTCGCGATCACAGGAGCATCGGCCCATGCGTTATACCGCACTACCCACCACCCATCTTGTTCCCTCGGTTATCGGCCTGGGGACGGCCGGATTCGGCTCGGCCATCCCTCAGGAACGGGCGTTCGCGCTGCTCGATCGGTTCGCCGAACTGGGCGGCAACTTCCTGGACACGGCGCGCGTCTACGCGGCATGGCTTCCCGGCGGCGCCGGCGCCAGTGAGCGCACGATCGGCGCGTGGCTGAAGAGCCGCGGCATGGCCGAACAGATGATCGTAGCGACCAAGGGCGGCCATCCCGACCTGGCAACCATGCACATCTCGCGCCTCTCGCCGGCCGAGATCGCGGCCGACCTGACGGCGAGCCTCGATGCGCTGGGGCTGGCGGCCGTGGATCTCTACTGGCTCCACCGCGACGATCCGGCCATTCCGGCCGGCGAGATCGTGGACGCGTTGAACGAACATGTGCGGGCCGGCCGGCTGCGCGCCATCGCCGCGTCGAACTGGACGACCGAGCGCATCGAAGCGGCGAACGCCTGGGCCGCCGCGCATGGCCAGGTCGGCTTCTGCGCATCGCAGATCGGCTGGAGCCTGGCGCAACCCGACCCGGCCGCCAGGGGCTTCGGCGGCGAACTGGCGATGGACGCCGCCACGCTGGCCTATCACCGCCGCACGGGCTTCCCCGTGGTCGCGTACTCCTCTCAGGCCGCAGGCTTTTTTGCGGGCAAGGCCGACCGTTACCTGGCGCCGGATGCCCCGCGGGATGGCTTCAGCCGCAAGTACATGACGGCCGAAAACCTGGCCCGGCTGGCGCGCGCCAGGATGCTCGCCGAACGCCGCGGCCGGCCGACCAACGACATCGCGCTGGCCTACCTGCTCAGCCAGCCGTTTCCGGTCTACGCGCTCGTCGGGTGTCAGACGGTGGAACAGGTGCAAGCGAGCTGCGCCGCGGCCGACCTGCGCCTGACGCCGGAGGAGATCGGCTTTCTGGAGTCCGGCATCTCCTGATCTTTGCCTGAACCCCGACGACAACCAGGGTATCCGCTTCCTGTTGGCCGGCCTCGACGCGGGGCGGACGTGGGAGGAAGAGATCGCGAGTGATCTGAAGCGGAGAAAATAAGACCGGGCCTGAAACCTTTCTGCACGGCACAGGCCCGGTCGGAAGAAGGGAGGTGGGGGAAGCAGAGTCGTCTTATTCGATGGCGATGGCCGCGATCATCGGCGCATAGATCCCGCCAACCTGCGCGAAGCCGATGTTCAACAGCCCGTCGTTCACCGTCACCGTGTAGGTGCGCTCCACTGCGGTGGCCCTGCCGGCCACGGCATATACATCCAGGGCGCTCTCGACCTCCGCGCCTTCCAGGCTGATCCGCATGACGCGCTGGCCCGCCCTGTCGGCCACGAACTCGGCGAAGCGCAGACGCACCGTATAGGTGCCGTTCGGCACGGTGAAGCGATATTCGCTCATGCCCTCCCGATAGCGCTGGAACACGAACGGATCGTTCGCGCCGGCCACCGGGCTGCTGCTCACCTGCGTCGTGCCGCCCACATAGCCCCAGCCGCCCGCGACATAGGCCTGATCCGACTGCCAGGTCACGCCCGCGCTGTCGGTGTAGGTCGGCCCGCCGGCATCTACCCGCTGCGTGTAGGTGCCGCGCACGGGGGTGGGCGTGGGGGTCGGCGCGCCGGGCGCTGGCGTAGCGCCGTTGGTCTTCACCGTGATGGCCGAGACCATCGGCGCCTTGCTGCCGCCGTTTTTGGCGAAGCCGATGTTCAGTACGCCATCGCTCACGGTCACCGTGTAGCTGCGCTGAAGCAGCGTGCCCTTGCCGACCGTGGCATACACGTCCAGGGCATTCTCGACCGTCGCGCCTTCGAGCGTGATCCGCATCACCCGCTCGCCGGCCTTATTGGCCGCGAACTCCACGAAGCTCAGCTCCACCTGGTAAGTGCCGTTCGGCACGGTGAAGCGATATTCGCTCATCCCCTCCCGATACTTCTGGAAGAGGAAGTCGTCGGTGGTGCCGGCCACGGCCATCGTCGAGGATTTGGCGCTGCCGCCCACATAGCCCCACGAGCCGGTCGCGAAGGCCTTGTCCGCGGCCCAGCTCCACCCCTGGCCGTCGGTATAGGTCGGGCCGCCGCTGTTGACCCGCTGCACATAGCTCGCCGGCGTGGCCGTCGGCGCGGTCGTCGGCGTCGCGGTCGGTGCGGTCGTCGGCGTCGCGGTCGGTGCGGTCGTCGGCGTCGCGGTCGGCTGCGGCGTGGCCGTCGGCGCGGTCGTCGGCGTCGCGGTCGGCTGCGGCGTGGCCGTCGGCGCAGTCGTCGGCGTCGCGGTCGGTGCGGTCGTCGGCGTGGCCGTCGGCGAGCTGCCGGTGCCGCCGGCGGCGGCCCGTCGGACGGCAGCGCCCACGTCAATGCGGCCCCAGCCGTAGTACGGATCGAATCCCGCCGCGCCTTTGTCCACCGCGGTGCTCTGGATGATGTCGCGCACCTGGGCCGGGCTCAGGCTCCCGTTGACCGACCAGATCAGCGCGGCCAGGGCCGAGACGTGCGGCGCGGCCATCGAAGTGCCGCTCATGAAGCCGAACCCGTTCGGGTTGGTCGCCGTCCAGTACGTGCTCCAGATGCTCGAGCCGGGCGCCGCGACATCTACCCAACTGCCGTAGTTGGAAATGCTCCAATATTCGTCGTGCTCGTCGGTGGCGCTCACCGCCACGACCTCTTCGTAGTAGGCCGGGTAGAACGGCGCGCTGCTGCCGTTGTTGCCGGCGGCCGCCACCACCAACGCGCCCTTGCTCTGGGCGTAGCGGATCGCGTCCAGGACCGCCGTAGAAGGGGTCGTGCCGCCCAGGCTCAGGTTGATGACCCTGGCGCCGTTGTCGGCCGCGTAGCGGATGCCCTGGGCGACGTTGGCCCAGGTGCCGCTCTTCGCCGCGCTCAGCACCTTCACCGGCAGGATCGCGACGTTGGGCGCCAGGCCGGTGGTGCCCAGGCCGTTGTTCATGGCCGCCGCGATGATGCCGGCTACGTGCGTGCCGTGACCGTTGTCGTCGCTCGGATCGCTGTCGCCGTTGACGAAGTCGTAGCCGGGCAAGATGCGGCCGGCGAACTCGGGATGGCTCAGCGAGACGCCCGAGTCCACCACGGCCACGGTCACCGTCACGGTCCCCGTGGTGACGTCCCAGGCCGCCGGCGCGTTGAGCAGTTGCGGCGCGTAGACCAGATACGGATTGCTGTAATCGGGATCGGTCGGCGTCAGGCCGGCGCAGGCGATGCCGTTGCGCTCGGCGTAGCGCACCTCGGGCCGGCTCGCCAGCGCGCTCAGGAGCGTTGCCATCTTTTCTTCGGCCGCCGTGACCAGGTACGTGTCATCGGCGATGGCCTGCTTGATCGAGGCGCCGTGCTCGCTCAACAGCGCGGCCGCCCGCTCGAAGGCGATTCCGGCGCGGAAGCCGACGATCGCCTCGCCCGCCTGGTAGGCCGGCCGGTTCGGATCGTCGCAGGGGGACGCCGACGCATTGGCCGCCTCATCGAGCGCCACCGTCGCGCTCACCTCGCTGGCTTCGAGGGTCACCGGCATCTGGCGCTCGTGCGCGCCGTCGGGCGTGCGCAGGAGAACCACGCGCTTGCCGGGCTTCACGTTGCGGATGATCCAGTGGCCCTGCGCGTCGGTCACGGCCGAGCCCAGCTCGGTCGCGGCCGCGTCCACGCGGCGCAGGCCCTTCGGATCATCGTAGAGGCGTACCTGAACGCCCGGGATGCCGCGTTCGCCCAGGCCCTGCACGCCGTCCCCGTTGCGGTCATCGAAGTAGGTGCCCACCAGCGTGAGCGCCGGGCTGGCGCCGAAATCTGCAGCGGCGCGCGGCTGCGCGTCCACCGGCCGGCGGACATCGCCATCGGCCGGCGCCCGCATGTCGGACGACTTGCCTTTCCCCGCGTCCAACGTGATGAGCTGCTGGCCGGCCGTCGTGTTGACGTAAAGGGCATCTTCGGGCCGGACGACCATGTAGGTGCCGGCCGGCACGTTCGTGAAGCGATAAACGCCGCCGGCGTCGGTGGTGGCTTGACGGCGGAGCGCCTGTCCGTTGGTCGCGGCATCCCGCAGCTCGACGACCACCCCCGCAATGCCGTTCTCGCCGGCGTCGCGCATACCGTTGCCGTTGCGATCGAAGAAGACCACGCCCGAGATCTCGCCCGCGCCAGACTGGGGGGCGGCCGTCACGGCTGCCGCGGTGCCGGCCAACACCAGCATCAGGATCAAGATGCCAACCAGGATACGGTTCACCAGAGACTGCGCTTGCGATACCATTTTCCCCACCTCCACCACACCGTTCTCGATTCACCGGACACGATCGTGGTCTACCTTTCTGTAACTTGCACAACATAGTCTAGTGGAATAGAGGCCGGGAAACAATCCGTAGACCTACTGAACAGGGTGCATTACGTGGTTCCAGCGGCAATCGTGGTATACTAACCTGAAAATGGCTTGCCTCACGTGCCAGGCACCTGGAAAGGTGCCTGGCACGTGAGGCGTCATCATTTTCATCTTACAACATAAAGAGGAAGGCGAAATGAATTTCGCCTTACGTGGCAACTTAAAGAGGAAGGCGAAATGAATTTCGCCTTACGTGGCAACTGCGAGGAGCTATGCTGGAGGACACTTATCTTTATCGGGAGATCCACGAACAGCCGGCCGTGCTGGCCGAGCTGCTGGAGCGCGAGCGCG
>DAOTZV010000034.1:0-23584 GCA_034434235.1 Anaerolineae bacterium | reverse complement strand
GTCCCGGTCGGCGCAGGCCGACCCTGCGGCCCATGGCCCCTTCGCCCCGAATTCATTCGGCGGCCGCGGCCGGGGACGCCGCGCCGTCCCGGTCGGCGCAGGCCGACCCTGCGGCCCATGGCCCCTTCGCCCCGAATTCATTCGGCGGCCGGGATCGCCCCCGAATTCATTCGGCGGCCAGGACGAACGCGCCGGTAGTCGAGAGCAGGTTGGTGAACTTCGGCACGCGCATCGGCCGGCCGCCGGCCAGATAGGCCTGGCCGACGATGGCGATGCCGGTTTGCCGACAGAAACGGGCAAAGTCGGTGATCGTGAACGCCTGCCAGCGCGGCTTCTGATGCCAGCTTTGCGGCAGGTCGGGCGCCTGGGGGATGCGGCCGGTCAGGAGCAGCTCCAGCCGACAGCGCCAGTAGCCCCAGTTCGGGAAGCTCACCACCGCGCGCCGGCCCACCCGCAACATCTCGCCCAGGATCATCTCCGGGTCGTCCAGGAAGGGCAACGTCTGGCTCAGGATCGTGAAATCGAAGCTATGGTCGGGATAGTCGGCCAGCCCTTCCTGGAGATTGCCCTGGCGCACGCTGAGGCCGCGGCGCACGCAGGCCAGCACGCCGGCCTCGCTCAGCTCGATGCCGCGGCCTTTGACCCCCTTGTAGCGCACCAGGAATTCCAACAATTCGCCGTCGCCACATCCCAGATCCAATACCGAAGCGCCTTCGGGAATGAAATCGGCGACGAGGCGCAGGTCGGGGCGCAACCTGGCCCGCGCGTCGGCAACGGAAAGCTCGGGAAGTGTCATCGTCCCTCAAATCATGCGGATCAGGCAGCCCAAAGCGCGTTCTCGCGCGAGGGCAACGATTCGACCGGCACAGCGGCGGGCCGTTGGGCCGGTCGCGAGACATCGGCCGGCGGCGCGATCCCCTCCTCCTGCGCGATGCGATCCATGAAGCTCCGCAGCAGGCCGGTCATCGTCTCCACCTCCAGCAGAAACGCGTCGTGGCCCCACGAGCTCTGGATGTCCAGGTAGGTCACGTCGGCGCCGGCCGCGGTGAGCGCGGAGACGATCTCCCGGCTGTGATACGATGGATAGAGCCAGTCGCTGGTGAAGCTGACCACCAGGAACTTGACGTGCCGGGCGCCGGCGAAGACCTGCGCCAGGCTCTGGATCGCGTCTTGCGGGTGCTCCGCGTTGCCGGTCAGATCAAAGTAGTCGAGCGCCTTCGTGATGTAGAGATAGGAGTTGGCGTCGAACCGCTGGGTGAACACCTGGCCCTTATAGCGCAGATAGCTTTCCACCTGAAACTCGGTCTCGAACTCGTAGCCGAAGCGCTCGCGGCCCTGGAGGCGCCGGCCGAACTTCTTGTGCATGGACTCTTCGCTGAGGTAGGTGATGTGGCCGATCATGCGCGCCAGCGCCAGGCCGGCGTCGGGCCGTTTGCCGTTGCCGTAGTAGTCGCCGGCCTGCCAGTTCGGATCGGCGTAGATGGCCTGGCGGCCCACCTCGCTGAACGCGATGAGCATAGGGCTGGAGCGCGCGGTGGTGGCCAGGGGGATCGCCGCGCGAATCCGTTCGGGGTAATGCGCGGCCCATTCGAGCGCCTGCATCCCGCCCATGGAGCCGCCCGCCACGCACAGCAGCTTCTCGATGCCCAGGTGATCCAGCACGGCGATCTGGCTGCGCACCATGTCGCCGATGGTCACCACCGGAAAGCGCAGGCCATACGGCTTGCCGGTGGCCGGGTCGATGCTCGACGGGCCGGTGGAGCCGTAGCAACTCCCCAGGACGTTGCAACAGATCACGAAGAAGCGATCGGTGTCGAACGCCTTGCCGGGCCCGATGCAATCGTCCCACCAGCCCGGCTGGCCGCGCGCGTCGAGGCCGGCCGCGTGCGCGCTGCCGCTCAGCGCATGGCACACCAGCACCGCGTTGGAACGCGCCTCGTTGAGCGTGCCATACGTCTCATAAGCAACGGTGACCGGGCTCAACGTGGCCCCGCTCTCCAGGACGAACGGCTCGTCCACGGCAAACGTGTAGTATTGCGTCTCGACGACGCCGAGCGGATGTGTCGGAGGAGCCTGGATCTCTGTCATCTTTTACTCCTTAACGCCGTGACGCCAACAATGTAGGGCGAAATTAATTTCGCCCTACATTATTCAGGTGTAGAGCGAAATCAATTTCGCCCTACATTATTCAGGTATAGGGCGAAATCAATTTCGCCCTACATGATCCAGCGCCTGCTCCAGGTCCCACAGGATATCCTCGATGTCCTCGATGCCGATGCTCAGCCGGATGAAATCGGGCGAGACGCCCGCCGAGGCCATCTCCTCTTCCGAAAGCTGGCTGTGCGTCGTAGTGGCCGGATGGATCGCCAGGCTCTTGGCGTCGCCGACGTTGGCCAGGTGGCTGAAGAGCTGGAGGCTTTCGATGAACCTGCGGCCGGCCTCCACGCCGCCCTTGATGCCGAAGCCGAGCACCGCGCCGGCCCCCTTGGGCAGGTACTTCTTCGCCCGGGCGTGATCGGGATGGCTGGGCAGGCCGGGATAGCTCACCCAGTTGACCTTCGGATGTCTCTCCAGGAACTCGGCGACCGCCTGCGCGTTGGCGACATGCCGCTCCATGCGCAGGCTGAGGGTTTCGATCCCCTGAAGCGTCTGCCAGCTATTGAACGGCGCCTGGCACGCGCCGATATCGCGCAGGATCTGCACGCGCGCCTTGATGATGAAGGGCGGCAAGCCGGCCTGCACCAGGTCGGCATAGACCAGGCCGTGGTACGACGGGTCGGGCGTGGTGAAGTTGGGGAAGCGGCCGCTGCGCCAGTCGAAGTTGCCGCCGTCCACGATGATGCCGCCGATCGTCGTGCCGTGCCCGCCCAGGAACTTGGTCGTGCTGTGTGTGACGATGTGCGCGCCCCACTCGAACGGCCGGCACAGGTAAGGAGTGGCAAAGGTATTGTCTATCATCAACGGGATCGCATGCCGTCGGGCGATGTCCGCGACCTCCTCGAAGGGGAAGACGCTGATGTCCGGATTGCCGAGGGTCTCGCCGTACAGGATCTTCGTGTTGGGCCGGATGGCGCGCTCGAAATTGGCCGGATCGCTCGGATCCACAAAGGTCACTTCGATCCCCAGCCGCGGGAAGGTGTAGTTGAACTGGTTATACGTGCCGCCGTAGAGCCGACTGCTGCTGACGATATGGTCGCCGGCCGCGCACAGGGTGAAGATGGCCATTGTCTGGGCCGCGTGGCCGCTCGAGGCGGCCAGCGCGCCCACGCCCCCCTCCAGGTCGGCGATGCGCTGCTCCAGCACATCGGTCGTCGGGTTCATGATGCGGGTGTAGATGTTGCCCAGCTCCTTGAGCGCGAACAGGTTGGCCGCATGTTGCGTGTCGCGGAACTGATAGCTGGTGGTCTGATAGATCGGTACCGCGCGGCTGCCCGTGGTCGGATCGGGCCGCTGGCCGGCATGAAGCTGACGGGTGGTGAAGCCGAACGTATGCTGGTGTGCCATGAAACAGAATCCTCCGTGCCGAAATAGAACGCCCTCTCATCCGTTCGAGATGAGAGGGCGCTGGCAAGCAACCTGTGAGTTTTCTTCCTGCCGCTGGCAATAAAACATCCCCGTTCCTGGAATGCCAGGAGCAACGCCGGGGATGAGCAGGACGTGATCACCTTCCTCTCATCTTCCAGAATTGATCTGCCGGAATTGGCACCATGGTCGTAAGTCGGATAGTCTGATAATCGCCTGGCTGCAGAGCGACTATCTGTCACGCCTGCGTGACTGAACGACTACCGGACTTCCAGACTGTGATCCTGGTTGCCGAGGCTTCATCGGGCCGGTCCCTCCGCCTCTCTGGATGGGAGTCCAGGGCTATTCGGTTGTCGGGAGCTTTATACCAGAGGGGCGGGGATTTGTCAAATCGCACGAGGGGAGGAAGGCTTTTCCATCTGCGGCCGACCTGTGTTAGAATCGGTACCGTCCGACTATCGTTGCGATCAGGAGATCACCATGCGTCTGTTTTGCATTTCCTGCGAGGTTCTCGCCCGGCCGCTCTATCTCTGCGCCGCGCGTTCCCCGCACATCGTGGATATCGAGCTGTACGAAAAGGGCTTGCACGATAACCCGGCCGATCTGCGCGGCCGCCTGCAGGCGCGCATCAACGCGGTGCCGGCCGGCAAGTACGACTACATCGTGATGGGCTATGGCCTGTGCGGACAGGCGACCGCCGGCCTGACCGCGGTCAACATCCCGATCGTCGTGCCGCGCGCCCACGATTGCATCACCCTCTTCCTGGGCAGTCGCGAGCGGTACCAATATCAGTTCGAAAACTACCCGGGCACTTACTGGTACGCCCAAGACTACATCGAGCGGAGCGACGGCACGGCCGGCGCGCTCTCGTTGGGTGCCGGCAGCACGACCGGACTGAACAAGACCTACGAGGAGTTCGTCGCCAAATACGGCAAGGACAACGCCGACTACCTGATGGAAGTGCTGGGCGCATGGCAGAAGCACTATCAGCGCGCCGCCTACATCGAGCTGGGCGTGGCCGACGGCTCGGCCGTCGAGGCGCGGGCCCGGGAAGAGGCCGCTCGCCGCGGGTGGACCTTCGAGCGCGTGGCCGGCGACCTGGTGCTGATCAAGCGGCTGTTGGACGGGGACTGGGCGAACGACTTTCTGGTGTTGCGGCCCGGCGAGCAGCTTGCCATGACCTACGATGCCGACGTGATCGGCTGTCGGCCCTGCGCCGGGGAGGCCGGCCGATGACCATCCTCGCGCCCGCCACGCGGCCGGCGCCGCCGGCCGCCATTCCGGTGCGGCCGGCCCGCCCGCGCGATACCGCCCAGGTCCGCTTCGCCGACGGCCGCATCTACGAGGCCCCGCTCTGGACGCCCCTGGAAGCTTACGTGAATGCCGCAGGGGCCGATCGGCCGTGGCGCTCGCCGATCGTCGCGGCGTTGATCGACGACGAGCTGCGCGAGCTGACCTATCACATCGAAAAGGATGTGGAGGTGACGCCGCTCGGCATGGACGACCGGGACGGCAGCCGAATCTATCGCCGCTCGCTCACCTTCTTGCTGGTCGTCGCGGCCCGCGAGCTCTTCCCCGAGGCGCGCATCAGCGTGGACCATTCGGTCACCTTCGGCGGCTATTACTGCGAAGTGCACGGCCGGCCCCCCTTCACGGCCGAAGAGCTCGACCGGCTGGAAGCGCACATGCGCGAGATCGTCGCGGCCGACGAGCCGATCGGCAAGGAGCGCGTGCCGCTGGCCGAAGCCGTGGCCTTCTTCCGCGAGCGCGGGGATGAAGAGGCGTTGCATCTGCTCTCCTATCGGCGCAAGGACTACCTGGTGCTCTACACCCTGCGCGGGGTGCGCGATTACTTCCACGGCTACATGGTGCCCTCGACCGGCTATCTGCGCTACTTCGCGTTGCATCCCTATTCGCCCGGCTTCATCTTGCGCTTCCCGCCGCGCGCCGGCCTGGAGCTGGAGCCGGTCGTCGCCTATCCCAAGCTGATGGACGTCTTCCGGGAATACGGCCACACGTTGCGCCTGCTCGGCATCAACAACGTGGCGGCGTTGAACGCGGCCATCCAGGCCGGCCGCACCAACGAGATCATCCTGGTGGCCGAGGCGCTCCACGCGCAGCGCATCGCCGAGATCGCGGCCCAGATCGCCCAGCGCCGCGATCAGGTGCGCCTGGTGCTGATGGCCGGGCCCTCTTCTTCGGGCAAGACGACCTTCTCCAAGCGGCTGGCCGTCCAACTGCTCGCCAACGGCATCCGGCCGGTGGCCGTCGAGATGGACAGCTACTTCGTGGATCGCGAGCAGACCCCGCGCGATGAACAGGGGAACTACAACTTCGAGGTGTTGGAGGCGCTCGATCTGAAGCTCTTCAACGAACACCTGCTGCGGTTGATGGCGGGCGAAGAAGTGACGTTGCCCAGGTTCAACTTCGTCACCGGCCGGCGCGAGGTCGGTCCGACGATCCAGCTCGGCCCGGATCAGATCCTGCTGGTGGAGGGGATCCACGGCCTGAACCCGCGGCTGGTGCCGAACATTGCGCCGGAACGGATCTTCCGCATCTATGTCTCCGCGTTGACGCAGCTCAACCTGGACCGCTACAACCGCGTGCCCACCACCGACACGCGGCTGATCCGCCGCATCGTGCGCGATGCGCGTACGCGCGGCTATTCGGCCGCCGAGACGATCGGCCGCTGGGAGAGCGTCCACAAGGGCGAGCGGGACTTCATCTTCCCCTATCAGGAGAACGCCGACGTGATGTTCAACTCGGCGCTGGTGTACGAGCTGTCCGCGCTCAAGCCGCTGGTCGAGCCGCTCCTCTTGCAGATCAAGCCGGGCAAGCCGGGCTACATCGAGGCCAAGCGCCTGTTGGCGTTCCTGGAATGGTTCGAGCCGATCCCGGCCGACCCGATCCCGGATACTTCGATCCTGCGGGAGTTCTTGGGCCGGAGCATCCTGGAGCACTTCGAGCCGTGGCGGCGAGAATAGTCGGCATAATTCTCCTCAGAAAGCAGGGGCGACGGGGAGCGAGCTTGCAGCCGGTCTGCGACCGGCGTCCTCCGGCTTATCTTATTGAGAGGATACTCGACATGAGTCCGGCAGTCCGCCTTCGCGCAGAAGACGGACTGCCGGTGCCTCAGGGTTCGGCCGCCAGGGGCATCTGCCGGGCCGCCCTTCGATCTCGCCTCCGGCCGAGCGCGAACACCGCCAGCGCCATCAGGCAGGTGAACATCATCGCCAGGAAGAGGCCGCGGCGGCCGATGTGGTCCAACAGCCAGCCGCCGGCCAGCCCCGCGCCCAGGTTCGCCAGGCTCATGACCGACACGAGCAGGCCCTGCGCGGTGGATTTCAGCTCGTCCGGCGCCAGTTCGTTGGCGTAGGCCACGGCCGCCACCAGGAAGAAGCCGTAGGACGCGCCCTGCAGGAGTGCCAGCCACAGCACCCATGTGGGGGACGGCATGAACGCGTAGAGCAACAGGCGGAAGGCATACACCCCGATCGCCATTGCCAGCAGCCGGGGCGGCCCGAAACGCCGCAGCAGCCGCGCGCCGTACTGAAAGGTCGGGATCTCGGTCAACGCTGCGATGGTAGACGCCAGGCCGATCAGCCGCTGCGCGCCGCCCATCTCCACGATGACGATCCCCAGAAACGCGAACGCGCCCATCACCGAAAACCAGAGGAGAAAGACGCTGATCATGAAGATCAGCCACACGCGGCGGCGGATCATCTGGCGCACCCCGGCCCACCGCGCGGATCCGCCGCGACCCTCGCGGCGTTCGGGAAGGCGCAGGGAGAGCACCCAGAAGAGGAGCACCCCCGCGGCATAGGCCGGGAAGATCAAACCCAATCCGACGCGCTCGATCAGAAAGCCGGCCAGGGTACAGGCGATCACGAAGCCGATGGTGCCCCATGCCCGATACGCGCCGTACAGATCGCGGCGCTCGCCCAACAGGCCCAGGGTCGTGCTATCGAGCAACGGCATGATGGGACTGGAAAACACGCTGAAGAGGCCCATCGCCGCCAGGATGCCGATGAAGCTGCGCAACTGGCCGACGAGCAGACATACCGCGGCCAGACAGAGCGCCTGGATCGTCAGGAGGAGGCGGGTGCGGCCGAGCCGGTCGTTCAACATGCCCCACAGCGGCGCGGCCAACGTGCCCATGGCGGCCAATGCCATCACGATCAGTCCGATCTGCGTGCCGCTGAGGCCGATCTCGCTTCGGTAGTAGACGTAGATGAAAGGCCAGAAGGCGCCGATCGCGGCCCAGATGGTGAAATACAGGCTCTTGAGATAGATTTCTTGGCGAAGACGCATAGGACTCCAAAGTGAGAATCTCCCGGCCATTGTAGCACTTCTCGATCGGCGGGCCAAAACAATGCGGTGGGTCGGATGCGCCGAAGCGAGGCTCCGGCTCGGTGGAGCGTGCAAGCGACCCGGTGGAGGCGATCATGGGGCCGGGCCTGCGGCGGCCGTGCTCACCGCCACAGGCCCGAGATGGCAACACAAAGGGGATGTTTCACACGGCTCAGCCGTTCGAAACATCCCCTTTTTGCATCTTTTCCCCGCCTCCGGATCGGAGACGGGGAAAAGGATCAACGCGGGACCGCGTAGGCCCGATTCAGCGGGACATCAATACATGTCCGGGTTGGAGGCCGGCGCGGCCGGCTTTTCCTTCTCCGGGATGTCGGTGATCAGGCACTCGGTGGTCAGGATCATGGCGGCGATGGAAGCCGCGTTCTCCAGGCCGCCGCGGGTGACCTTGGCCGGGTCAATGATGTTCTTGGCGACCATGTCGCCGTAATCCTCGGCCATCACATCGAAGCCGATCCGCTTGTTGCGCTTGTTCTTCTGCTCGCGGCGGACGTTCTCCACCACCACCGCGCCGTCGTAGCCGGCGTTCTCGGCCAGGGTCGCCATCGGCATGGTCAGCGCCTTGCGCAGGATGCGGACGCCGGTCAGCACATCGCCCTCGAGCCCCTTCTCGACCTCGTCGAGCGCCTCGATGGCGTTGAGCAGCGCCACGCCGCCGCCCGGCACGATGCCTTCCTCAACCGCCGCGCGGGTCGCGCTCAGCGCGTCTTCCACGCGATGCTTCTTCTCCTTCAGCTCGACCTCGGTGCCGGCGCCCACGCGGATGATCGCGACGCCGCCCGCCAGGCGAGCCAGGCGCTCCTGCAGCTTTTCCTTGTCGTAATCGCTGGTGGTGTTCTCGATCTCCACCCGGATCTGCTCGATGCGGCCCTTGATCGCGGCCGGATCGCCCTTGCCGCCGACGATGGTGGTGTTATCCTTATCCGCAATCACCTTGTCGGCCTGGCCCAAGTCGCTCACCATGGTGGTCTCCAGCTTGCGGCCCAGCTCCTCGCTGATGACCGTGCCGCCGGTCAGAACCGCGATGTCCTGCAACATGGCCTTGCGCCGATCGCCGAAGCCCGGCGCCTTGACGGCCAACACGTTCAGCATGCCCCGCAGCTTGTTCAGCACCAGGGTCGCCAGCGCTTCGCTATCCACATCCTCCGCGATGATCACGATGTCGCGGCGGCCGAGCTGGACCAGCTTCTCCAGCAGCGGCACGATGTCGGCCGCGGCCGAGATCTTCTTGTCGGTGATCAGGATGTACGGATTGGTGAGCTGGGCTTCCATCGCCTCAGGGTTGGTGATGAAGTAGGGGCTGATGTAGCCGCGGTCGAACTGCATGCCCTCGACGTACTCGGTCTCGAACTGGAGGCCCTTCGCCTCTTCGACCGTGATGACGCCGTCCTTGCCGACCTTCTCCATCACCTCGGCGATCAGGTTGCCGATCTCCTGATCCTGGGCGGAAATGGCGGCCACCGCGGCGATCTCCTCCTTGGTGGTGATGTTGATCGCCTGCGACTTGATGTGCGCGGAGAGGGCGGCCACGCCCTTCTCGATGCCGCGCTTGAGGAGCATGGGGTTGGCGCCCGCCGCGACGTTCTTCAGGCCTTCGTTGACGATGGCCTGGGCCAACACGGTGGCGGTGGTGGTGCCATCGCCCGCGATGTCGTTGGTCTTGGTCGCCGCTTCCTTCAGGAGCTGCGCGCCCATGTTCTGGAACGGATCCTGCAGCTCGATCTCCTTGGCCACGGTCACGCCGTCATGCGTGATGGTCGGCGCGCCCCACTTCTTGTCCAGGGCGACGTTGCGGCCCTTCGGGCCGAGGGTGGCCTTGACGGCCTCAGCGAGCGTATCAATGCCGATCTTGAGATCGCGACGAGCTTCTTCGGAAAAGCGCAATTGCTTGGCTGCCATGGTTCAAGAACTCCTTTTTTGAAAATGGTGTTGGGCTATCAACCCGACCGCCGACCGTTGCTGAACGGCCCCACCGACGGGCCCCCATGAACGGCCGCGGACGGTCAATCGGCGGCTGTGATCAGGCCAATACCGCCAGGATGTCGGACTCACGCAAGATCAACAGCTTCTTGCCGTCCAGCTTGATCTCGGTGCCGGAGTACTTGGCGTACAGCACCTTGTCGCCGACCTTGACTTCCATCTCCACGCGCTTGCCGTTTTCGTCCAGCCGGCCCGGGCCAGCGGCCAGCACTTTGCCCTGCTGCGGCTTCTCCTTGGCGGTCTCGGGCAGGATGATGCCACCCGCAGTGACCTCTTCCTGCTCGATCGGTTCGACGACGACGCGATCAGCAAGTGGCTTGATGTTCATGGTCCAACAGCCTCCTATGGTTTGATATGAGATGACTTGAGCAGTTTGGCACTCGTCTACATCGAGTGATTAGCACTCTCTCTGTTTGAGTGCTAACGACGCCCATTCTACTCAAGATGGGCCAACTCGTCAAATTCGAGGGGGTGTGCTTTTCAAGGCGGGCAGAGAGGGGAGATCACGCGGCCGCGCGCGGCTTGCGGCCGCCGCGCTTCGCCGTCTGTGGCGCTTCGCCGCCCCGATAGGCCGGCGCGGCGATCACGAAGACGGTGCAGCGCGCAGCATCCAACATGCGCGTGCGCAGCCGGGGCTCGATCTGGTCGATCGGGTTGGACGTGGTGATCACGGTCGGCAGCCGGGCGGCATAGCGATAGTTGAGCAGTTGGAAGAGCTTCTCGCGCGCCCACGGCGTGGCGCTCTCGGTCCCCAGGTCGTCCAGGATGAGCAGGCCCGCGGTGCGCACCTGCTCGAAGAGCTTGTCCAGGGTCGTCGTGCTGGTGGGGCTGAAGGTGGCGCGCAGGTGATCGAGCAGGTCGGGCACGACCACGAACATGGGTAGCGTCTGGCCGGCCTGCATCTGATAGTTGGCGATCGCTGCGGCCAGGTGCGTCTTGCCGCAGCCGAAGGTGCCGATGAACACCAGCCAGCCGGCCGGGCGTTCGGCGAACGCGCGCGCCAGGTTGACCGCGCGGCGCAGGTTGTCCCGCTCTTCGGCGTCCAGCTCGTCGGCGCGCAGGCTGAAGTTCTCGAAGGTCTGATCGGCATGGAGCGCCAGCGAGCTGAGCTGCGAGCCGAGGCGGGCCGCGCCCGATTGCCGAAAGTCGGGCGCCAGGATCTCGTACACCTGGCTCAGGTCGGGATCGGCCAGCCGCGAGGTGATGCGCGGGTCGAGGTCTTCCAGCCGCTGGTTGGAGGTGATCACGGTGGGCAGCCGGCTGTTGTAGCGATGGTTCAGGATCTGAAAGAGCTTCTCCTGGGCCCAGGGGGTGCTGTTGTGTGCGCCGAGATCGTCCAGGATCAGCAATGGCGCCTCGCGGATCTCTTCGATCCGTTCGTCGAGGTTGGCCGCGCTGCCGGGCGCGTAGGACGCGCGCAGATGATCGAGCAGGTCGGGCACGACCACGAAGAGCGCCGCGTGGCCCAACGCCACCCGGTAGTTGGCGATGGCCGCGGCCAGATGGGTCTTGCCGCAACCGTAGCCGCCCATCAACACCAGCCAGCCGGTCGGGTTCTCGGCGAAAGCCCGGCTGCGCTCGAACGCCTCTCGCAGGTTGAAGCTCAGGATCGGCGGCAACCCGACGCCGTCGGGGATGAACGTGTCGAAGGTGAGGCGGCTCAACGCGCCCAGATTGCTCATGTCCTGGAGCGCCCGCATCCGCTCGGCGGTCAGCCGTGCCTGGGTGCACCGACACGGCACCGTCTTGCTGAAGTCGGGATGGCCGGGCGGCACGTCGTAGACCAGGAAGCCCTTGCCCTTGCAGATCGGGCACACCTCGGCCGCGGCCGGACGGTCGGCCGCGGTGGCCGGCGTCGCCGGCGCGGCCGACTTTTTGCGTGTGACGCGGCCGGCGCCCGAAGAGCCGGCCGGCGGCTGCGGAATATCCAGGATGTCGCCCACGCGCTTCATCTCGTCCTCAATGTTCGATCAGGTCCTCGTAGCCCTCGGGCACGTAATAACGCTTGCGCGCTTCGGCATCTTCCGGCACCTCGGCCGGCCGCCGGCCGGTGTCCTTGCCCTGGACGCGCCAGCGCTCCAGGATGGCGCGCACGTACTTCCAGTTGCGCTTGTTCATCGCCACGGCCTCGCGAAACGCGTCCGCGATCCACTCGGCCGGATAGTGGCGCTCGGCGTCGCGCAGCTCGTTGGCGATCATCGGCGTGAGCAGGCCGATGTTTTGCTCGTACAGGACAAAGATGGTCGGCCGCTCCACCTGAAGCTGCACGTCCTCGGCGCTGTCGGCCAATACGTCCAGCTCGCCGCTGCGCAGCTTCTCCGCCACCTCGCGGCCGTTGGCGCTGTTGACCATGTACCATTCTTCCGTAACCCCGGCGCGTTGGACGGTCAGATGGAGCAGGGTGCCGCGCGCCACCGCGCGCTCCAGCGCATCGCGCAGCGCGGCTTCGGCCGCGGCGGGCGTCTCGCCCAATCCGGCGAGCAAGCGATCGTCCTTCAGCAGCTCGTCCAGCCGGGCATAGCGCAGCGCGCCCGTCTTGCGGCCGATGAGCCAGAACAGGTGCAACGTCACCTTCAGCTCGGCCAGATGATCTATCAGCGGCAACAGGTCGCTGAAGAAAAGGTTCGGGATGGGCGTGACGGGCAGCTTGCCGGCCGGAAAGCCCGCAAAGCCCTGCATGGATTCGGCCATGTGCTCAGTAATCCAACGGTTCCTTGGTCAGCTCCAGATCCGCGAAGCGGGTGAGCGTCTTGTCGAAATAGAGCGGCACCGTGTCGGTGGGGCCGTTGCGATGCTTGGCCACGATCACATCGGCGATGTTCTTGCGCTCGGTGTTCTCCTTGACCAGCTCTTCCCGATAGATGAACATGACCACGTCGGCATCCTGCTCGATCGCGCCCGATTCGCGCAGGTCGGACAACACCGGCTTGTGATCGCTGCGCGACTCGACCGCGCGCGAAAGCTGCGACAGCGCGATCAGCGGCACTTCCAGCTCGCGCGCCAGGCTCTTCAGCGAGCGCGAGATGTAGCTGATCTCCTGCACGCGGTTCTCCGAGCGGGTGTCGCTGCGCATCAACTGGAGATAGTCCACGATCACCATGTCGAGTCCGTGTTCGGCCTGCAGGCGTCGCGCCTTGGTGCGCAGCTCCAGCGCCGAGACGGCCGGCGTGTCGTCAATGAAGAGCATCGTCTCCGAGAGCACGCCGGCCGCTTCCATGAGCATCGGCCATTCGTCGTCGTTGATCTCGCCCAGGCGCAACCTCTGCTGGTTGATGCCGGTCTCGGCCGCCAGCAGGCGCTGCACGAGCTGCTCACTGCTCATCTCCAGGCTGAAGAAGGCCACGCGCTGGCCGTAGCGCTTGGCCGCGTTGACCGCGATGTTGAGCGCCAGGCTCGTCTTGCCCACCCCCGGCCGGGCCGCCAGGATGATCAGATCCGACTTCTGGAAGCCGCCGAGCAGCTTGTCCAGCTTGCTGAAGCCCGAAGGCACGCCCAACAGGTCGCCCTTGTGCCGGTGCAGATAATCGAGCCGGTCCACCACCGTGTGCATGATCTGGCGCACGGGGGTCAGGTCGCGGCGGATGCGGCGCTCCGAGACGTTGAAGATCAGTTGCTCGGCCCGATCCACCACCTCGTCCACGTCCTCGGCCTCTTCGTAGGCCAGCGCGGCGATCTGGCCGGCCGCGGCGATGAGCCGGCGCAGCGTGGCCGTGCGCTCGACGATGTGCGCGTAGTGCTCCACGTGGACGGCGGTGGGCACGCTGTTGATCAGCGAGGTGATGTACGCGGTGCCGCCGACCTGCTGGAGCTGATCGCGGCGCTCCAGTTCGTCCACCAGGGTGACGAAATCGGCCGGCTCGCGGCGCTCGTGCAGGTCGAGAATGGCCCGATAGATCCAGCCGTTCTTCTCGCGGTAGAAGTCGTCCGGCTCCAGAAACGAAGCGACCTTGATGATCGCGTCGGGGTCGATCAGGAGCGACCCCAAGACGGCCTCTTCTGCCTCAGGGTTGGCCGGAATCGTCTTATCGGGTGAGTTCATGGTTCACCGTTGTATCGGCTGCGCCCATGTACACGGCCGGCGCACGGGCATACGACAGAAACGCCGCCAGGCCAGAGGCAAGGCGGGCGCTTCAACCAGGGTACATTGTTCCCCCGGCCGGGGAAACAGCGCGGCGCGGATGCGGGCGCGGCGGATTATGGCAGGTCGGAAAGGTCGAGGCCCTCCAGAAAATCGCGGAACGCTTCGGGCGCGGAGGCCGATGTGCTCTCGGCCTGTTCGGCTTCCGACTCGCCCCCTTCCAGATCGGGTTCGGGCGTGATGGCGGCCTGATCCATCACCTCCTCGGCCACGTAGACCGGCACATGGGCGCGCACGGCCAGGGCCAATGCATCGCTGGGGCGAGAGTCTATCACGATCCGCCGGCCGTTGACCCGCAAGCTGATCTCCGCGTAGAAGGTGTCGTTGCGCAGATCGGTGATCGCCACCTGGGTGATCTCGGCATCCAGGTGCTCGATGACCGATTTGAGCAGGTCGTGGGTCAGGGGGCGTTGCACCTCGACGCCCTGCAACTCGATCGTGATCGCGTCCGCTTCGAACGGCCCGATCCAGATCGGCAGGTACCGGGGCGAATCTATCTCCTTCAACACGACAATCCGATGTTGCGACATCAAACTCACCCGCACGCTGTCAATCGTTACTTCAACCATTGTATCCGCCTCCTGTATTCTCCCCGAGCAGGCGACGTCTGGGGCTGGATGCCGGAAAGATGCAATCGTGCCTGAGGATCGGTGTGTTGCGACGGCCGTTGTTTCAGGGAGATTATAGCATACCCTTTCGCGCGCCGCAAGCAGGGAGTGGCTCCAAAGAGGCCAGATAAGCCGCCAACCAGGGGGCCTCCTCATCCACGCCATAGCCTTCGACCAGGAGGCTGCGCGCCAGGTCGCGGCGCACGGAGCCGTCGAGCGCCGCGCGCCAGGCCGAGCCGGGCAACAGCATGATCTCCCAATCGGGCTGCTCCGGCGGCGCCCGGTCGGGCCGCGGGAAGGGGATGCCGGTGCTGAGCGCGCCATGCCGGCGGTAGAAGGCGATCCGCCGGCGACGCAGCTCGCGATCGGCGCCGGGGGGCGGGCCGTCGGGGATCTCCACTTCCAACAGCACCCCCCGGCACCCCGGCCGGCCGAGCGCCTGCGCGATGGCCTCGCCGGCCGCGATCTGCGCGCGCAACAGCAGCGATCCCACCCCGCGGCCGCGGCGGGCCGTCGCAACCGCCAGGTATTTCAGGTGCAACAGGTTGGACCGCGCCAGGTAGCTGGAGAGCGCCAGGCCGATGGCCTCCTCGCCCTCCACGGCCGCGATCGCCCGGCCGAGCGTGCTCGCGCTGTCGCGGGCGCGCGCGAAGTCGGCCAGCGCGGCCGCGGGCATCTCCCACGGCGCTTCGAACGCCTCGCGGTAGATGGCGACGGCCGCGGCCATCTGGTCGGCCGTCAGCCGGGCCATGTCTACGAGCTGCACGGCCATTACGCGAGGACGATCTCGTGACGCAGCGCGCCGCCCCGCTCCGCGATGGCGCGCAGCGTGAGCGTCCCGCCTTGCGGCGCGCGGATCAGCCACTCGGCCTTGCCGCGGTTGTCGGTGGGCGAGGCGCCGTAGTAGGCCATCTCCAGCTTGTTCGAGCGCCCCTCCAGATGCCCGATCTCCTGCTTTTGCTTGCCGGCCACGACGGTCGCGCCTTCGGGCAGGTCCAGTTCCAGCCGCACCGGCCGCACCGCCTTCATCTTCAGCGCCTGCTGCGACACGTAGGTCGGCAGAAAGCCGCGGTTCTCGACGACGGCCAGGAGATGATAGCTCCCCTCGCCCAGCGAGGTGACCTTCACCTCGCGCCAGGCCAGGCGTGGGGCCAGGGAGGCGAACGCCAACACGAAATCGGCATGGGGCGCGATCTCGGCCTCGAGCAGCGCGGGGGGCGGGTTGCGCCAGGTGTAGAGGGTGTTCCAGCCGCCCAGCTCCACCTTGCCGAGCTGCGGATGATCGAACTCGTACCACGGCACCAGTCCGCCCGGCGCCACTTTGTCCGCGAATTCCAGGATCTTGTAGTCGTCTTCCACCGGATGGATGCGGAACCAATCTATGAACTTCTTCTCCTTGTTCTTGGCCTCCACTCCGGCGGCCGTGGCCAGATCCCACATCTCCACGGTGTAGGCGAAGATCCCCTTGTGGTCGAAGAGCCAGTCGTCGAAGACGCCGGTGATGACCTCCTTCGGGTGATAGCGGAAATGATGATAGACCGACACGCACGGATAGCCGGTGAGTGCAGTGCCGCGTTCGCCGATCGCCTCGAACACCCATTTGTCGTTGGTGTCCATCTCGTCGTCGCTCTTGGTGCCGAAGGGACGCAAGATCGCGCGACTATAGGTGTGGAAGGTCAATGCGCCGTAGATGTTGCGGTGTTTGGCGATGAAATCAATCACCGCGCGGATCTCCGGCTCGGAGCCGGGGTAATCGCCCGCGCCGCGCTGCTCCCCCTCGGGCCGCCACGCGCCGGGGAAGTTGCGGTTGAAGTCGAGGCCGTGGAGCGCCGGCGCCATAGTGATGATGTGGCCGTCGTAGTTTTCGATCAGCCCCTCGGGGAAAACGCGATAGTATGTGCCGCCCTCCTCGTCCAGGCCGCGCTTGACCATCAGCCGCGGGTCTCGTTCCGAGACCTTCCAGTCGCCGGTCGGGTCGGGGATGCGCATCTGGAGGATGCGGCCGTCGCCGTCAATGTCTTCGGGGTGCAGGCCGTCCTGCTTATCTTCGAACGGGTAAGGCCGCGTGCCCGAGCGGATGAACTTCGGCTTGTCGGCGAGGGCCCATTCCGCGCCGTCGGGGTTGAGCCGCGGCACCACGTAGAGCGCGGCCTCGTCCAACACGCGCGTGATCTTCGGATCGGCGCCGTATCCTTCGACGGCCTTCTTGATGAAGTAGAGCGCGGCCATGGAGGCCGTCAGCTCGGTGGCGTGGATGTTGGCATCCAGCCAGAAGGCCGGCTTCTCGGTGTCCGGGCCGGTCTCCCGATTGGTCAGCACGACCAGGGGGATGTCGCGGCCCTCGTAGCTCTTGCCCAGGCTCGTCACCTGCATGATGCCGGGATGTTGCCCGGCCAACCAGGCCAGGCGCTCGGTGAGTTGGACATAGGTGTAGTAGGTGTTGAAGGCGATGTCCATATGGTCCTTTGGTAGATTGGTAATTGGTAGATTGGTAGTTGGTAGGTTGGGAGGGACGGAACGAGCGTTTGCGAATGCTCGTCCGGCCCGGCCGGCGCTTCGGCGCGGTGATCCAGTATAAAGCGAAATCGCGTTTCGGGCAACTGATCGGCAGTTGATCGAGATGTACTCTCTCAATACCCGGGGGACGCCGGTCGCAGACCGGTGGCAAGCTCGCTGGGGGCGAGCATCAAAACAGCCCCCAACAGTTGCGTCCACTCGCCAATCGTGGCATGATAGCGGCATGGCATGGTTTTCGTCATGGGCGACATCCCTGCGCCGGCTGGTTTCCTCCCGGCCGGTCGCCCCTCGGCCGATCAAGGCATTGACCCCCGAACAGGAGGCCGATGTGCTGGCGCGCGCCTATGTGCCCGAGCACCTCCCGGGCCTGATGGCCGGCATCTCGGGCGCACAGCCGTTCTTGATCGAGGATTATCTCTGCCTGGCGAAGGAGAACTGGCTGATCTTCGTGGGCTATCCGCTGGACGGGCCTTTCTCGGCCGGCCGGTGCGCCGGCGCGGTGGCCGAGGCCCGTGCGCGGTGCCGGCCCCAGGTGCTCTGGTTCATCGGCCCGGAGGTGCCGGCCGATCTGGCGGCCGGATGCCGCGATCGGCAGTCGGATGTCTACTATCGGCTGGATCTGCCCGTGCAGGTGAAATCCGCGCTGCGCCGCGAGGTGCGCGTAGCCGCGGCCGCGTTGACCGTGGCCGCGGGCCGGGCGTTCACGGCCGAACACCAGGCGCTGGCCGCTGAGCTGATGGCGCGCGCGGCCCTCCCGCCGATGGTGGCTGCGCTCTACCGCGCCATGCCCGACTATGTGGCCCGCTCTCCCAGCGCGGTGGTGCTCGATGCCCGCGATGCGGCCGGCCGGCTGGTCGCGTTCACCGTAGTGGAGGGGGCCGCGCCGGCGTTCGACGTCTACGTGCTCGGCGCGTACTCGCGACGCGTCTACGTGCCGCACGCGTCCGATCTGCTGTGCGCGACGATGATCGAGCGGGCGCAGGCGGCCGGCAAGGGGTGGATCAACCTGGGGCTGGGGGTGAACGCGGGCATCCGGCGCTTCAAGGAGAAGTGGGGCGGCGTGCCGACGCTGGCGTATGAATTCTGCGAGTGGCGACGCGAGACGGGCTCGCCGGTGGTGGATATGCTGGCCGAATGGAAGCTGTGATGTCCCCGACGACGCCGGTCGCAGACCGGCTGTGAGCAGACGTTTTCTCTTGCTCGCAGGGGGGCTGCGCCCCCCGTCTGGTCACCTGAGACGACATGTTCAGGCCGAGGACGCCGGTCACCCTGGCCCGCGTGGCCGGAGGCCAGCCCGCCCTGGCTCCGCCACGCGGGCCAGGGGGCGGGCAGACCGGCTGAGAGCGGACAGAGAGGAGGAACACGAAAGATGGTTCGCTGGCCCTGGGCCCCATGGCCGCTCCGCATGGTGTGGCGCGTCGAGCGGGGCGGCCGATGCTCGCACATCGTGGGCACGGCCCACTTCTTCCCCTATAGCTACGCACGGGCTTTCGCGCGGCTGTTGCGGCCGGTGCGCAGCGCGCTCTTCGAGGGGCCGCTGGACGAGGATAGCTCGCAGCGCATCGCCGAGTACGGTCGCACCGGCGCGAACGACCTGGCCGGCCGCCTCGACCCCGCCGCGGTGGCCAGGATCGAGCAGATCCTGCGCGACCGGCAGGACCACCGCGGGGACGTCTGGCTGATCCCGCCCCGCGAGCCGGTCTACTTCCAGGCGTACACGCAGGGGGTGCGGCCGTGGGCCGCGTTCTTCGCCATCTGGGCCGCTTATCTGGGCTGGCGCTACTCCATGGACGCCGAAGGCTACCAGGTGGCCCGCAAGCTGGGCAAGCAGATCGGTTGCCTGGAGACGCTGGAGGAGCAGCTCGCGGTGCTGGACGGCATCCCGATCGAGCGGATCGTGCGCCAGCTCAACGATGTGACGCGCTGGGACGCGTATCGCCGGGAGTACGTCCGCCTGTTCCTGGCGGGCGACCTGCCGGGGCTGATCGCGTTGACCTCCGGCTTCGTCACGCGCGGGCCGGTCGTCGTCGGCGAGCGCGACGCGCGCATGTTCGCGGCCATGCGGCCCGTCTGCGAGCGGGAGGACGCGGTCGCGTTCATCGGCTTCCCCCACGTGCCGGGGGTGACGCGGCTGTTCGAGGAAGCCGGCTGGACGGTGACACAGGTGACGGCATGATCACCCCGGAGCAACGCCGCTACATCGAATGGCACGCCTACGTGCCCGAGCATCTGCCCGCGTACGTCACGGCGATCACCGCGGCGCGGCCCCACCTGTTCGGCGACTACGTGGCCTACGCGGCCGGCGATCGGCTGATCTTCGTGGGCTATCCGCTGAGCGGCGTGTACGATGAGGCCGCGTGGCTGGCCGCGCTGGACGCCGCGACCGCGCGCCTCCGGCCGCGGCTGATCGCGATCACGGCCGCGGCCCTCCCCGCGTCCCTGGCCGATTGCCCCGTCTCGCCGCCCGATGCCTACTACCGGCTCGACCTGGCCGACGTGCGGCCCGACAAGAAGCTGCGCAACCTGTTGCGCCGTGCCGAACGGGAGTTGGCCGTACACGTGGGAGGCCGCTTCGGTCCCGAGCACCGCCGCCTGGTGGCCGCGTTTCTGGCCCGCACGCCGGTGGACGAGGGGACGCGGTTCATCTTCGAGCGGGTGGAGCGGTATGCGGGGGGAAAGACTGGATTGGAGGCTTTAGCCGGTTTGGTATGCTGGGCGAGAGACCGGCTGAAGTTGCGAGTCGGGCGGGAAACCTCACCCCCCGGCCCTGTTCTTCGGGGGGAAACCTCACCCCCCGGCCCTGCTCTTCGGGGGGAAACCTCACCCCCCGGCCCTGTTCTTCGGGGGGAAACCTCACCCCCCGGCCCCCCTCTCCTGAAAGGAGAGGGGGGAGAGGTGCCGTCCCCTCCCTCGCACGCAGGGAATTGGGGGGCAGGTCGCCCCGGCGCACCGCTCATCCTGGAGGCGCGCGACGCGGCCGGCCGGCTGGCCGCGTTCGACATCGCGACGTGCGCGGCCGGCGAGTTCGCCTTCTACCTCTTCAACTTCTGCGCGCCGGAGTGTTACGTGCCCGGCGCGTCCGACCTGCTGCTGGCGCGGCTGATCGAGCTGGCGCGGGCCGCGGGCAAGCGCACCCTGAACCTGGGGCTGGGGATCAACGTGGGGGTGCGCGGCTTCAAGGAGAAATGGGGCGCGACGCCGTTCCTGCCGCACGTCGCCTGCATGCGAGAGCGGCCGCGGGCCGCGTGAGAGGAGGTGGTGGCGGGGGCCGTCCACGAATGAGCGCACGAATGCACGAATCGGGGAATGCCGCGTCGCGCTTTATGAGGCTTTGGCGTTCGCGCTCGCCTCGCCGGCCCGGGCGGCCGGATCAGGGCGGACGGCTCCATCCACCGCCCGCCGGCCCTTCGGCGTCAGCGTCCACAGGCCGGGGCCAGGACGGCACGCCTGCTTCAGGCCGCAGCTCGCACACGCGACCCCGCACGCCTGCTCCACCGATGTCAGATAGCCGTGGCGCACCAGTTCCCCGGCCATGGCCGAAATCAACGCCTCGCTCACGCCGAGCCGGCGCGCCAGCTCGGCCGGCGCATGCAAGCCGCCGTCGGCCAACAGACGGAGCAGCTCGAGGGTCGGATTGGGGGACATCGCCGCCTCCACGGTCAGAGCTGGGACGCGCTCAGCGCAGAGCCAACCTGATAGATGAGGATCCCCGCCAGCAGGGAAAGCGCCAACGTCAGGCCGATGGCCGCGGCCGTCCACCGCCACGAACGGGTCTCCTGTTGGATGGTCGCCGTCGTCGCCAGGCAAGGGATGAAGAGCATCACCACGGCCAGGAACGCCAGCCGGGCCGGCGCCGCAAGCACGGCCGCCACCGCGGTCGCCAGGTCGGGGCTTTCGGCGCCCAGGTTGAAGAGGATGCCCAGAGTGGCAATCGTGTTCTCCTTGGCGAAGAAGCTGGTGAGCAGCGCCACGATCAGGCGCCAATCGTCCAGTCCCATCAGCCGGCCGAGCGGCGTCAACAGCCGGCCGAACGCGGCCAGCACGCTGTCGTTGATGCCGGGCCCGGGAAAGGACGAGAGCGCCCACACGGCCATCGAAGCGAGCAGGATCAGCGTGCCGGCCTTTCGGACGAAGCTGAGCGTGTTGTTCCAGACGTACAGGCCCACGGTGCGCAGGTTGGGCACATGATAGAGCGGCAGCTCCATGATGAACGCGCTCTGTTCCCCGCGAAAAGCGATCTGGTTCACCGCAATGCCGATCGCGGCCAATACGATCAGGTTCAGGCCGACCAGCCCCAACGACACGAGGGTGGTGCCCGTGCTGAAGAAGGCCGGCGCGAGGAAGGCGAGCACGGCCAGCCGCGCGGTGCACGGCACGAGCGGCGCCAAAAGGATCGTCAGCCAGCGGCCGCGGCGCTCTTCGATGATCCGCGACCCCAACACCGCGGGCACGTTGCAGCCGAAGCCCAGGAAGAGCGGCATGAACGACTTGCCGTGCAACCCCATCAGGTGCATGAAGCGATCCATCACGTAGGCCCCGCGCGCCAGATAGCCGATGTCTTCCAGCGCGCCCAGCACGGCGAAGAACACGACCAGGATCGGCAGGAACGCGAAGACCGTGCCCACGCCGTGGATCAGGCCATCGGAGACGAGGCCGAAGAGCCATGCCGGCGCGGCGCCGAGCAGCGCGGCCGCAAGCGCATCGAGCGCGGCCAACACCTGCGTCGAAAGCCACTCTGCGAGGGGCGTCGCCACGGTGTAAGTCAACCAGAACGCGACCCCTAAGACCAGCAACAGCAAGACCAACCCCGCCAGCGGATGCGTGGCCACGCGATCGATGCGCTCGGTGAGCGTGATCGCGCCGGCGCGGGGTTGTGTGACCGCGGCGCGCACCATGCGGCCGATCCACTCGTAGCGGCCGCCGGCGATGTCGAGATAGGCATCCTCATGCTCTCGCAACAGGCCGCGCAGTTGTTGCCAGGTCTCGGCCGGCAGCGCGGCCTCCATCATGGCCGTGATCTCGGCGTCCCCCTCCAGGAGCTTGAGCGCAACCCAATCCTCGGGGTACGGCCGGGGCACATGGCCGGCGATGAGCGACTGCACGGCCGCCAGCACGGGCTCATGTTCCGGTCGGATGGCCGGCCGCACGGGCTTCCAATCGCCGGGACGCTCGGCCACGGCGGCCGCGGCCTCGATCAGCTCCCGCACGCCCTGATTCTTGGCGGCGATGATGGGGATGACCGGGATGCCGAGCGCCGCCTGCAACACGTGCGGCTCGACGCGGATGCCGTGTTGGTCGGCTACGTCGAGCATGTTCAGGCCCAGGACGAGCGGCTGGCCCAATGCCAGCAGCTCGGCCACCAGATACAGATTGCGCTCCAGCGCGGCCGCGTTCACCACCGCGATGGCGACATCGGGCCGCTCGTGGATCAGGAAGTCGCGCGCGATGCGCTCTTCCTCCGAGTTGGCGGTCAGGCTGTAGGTGCCGGGCAGGTCTACGATGTTCAGGACGACGCCGTTCTGGCCGCGAAAGACGCCGCTCTTCTTTTCCACGGTCTTGCCCGGCCAGTTGCCGACATGCTGGTTGAGGCCGGTGATCATATTGAACACCGTGGACTTGCCGACGTTCGGCTGGCCGATCAATGCAATCGTGCGCGCGCCGGCGACCAATGTCGCGCTCGGTGAACCGTCGTGATCATGCATCATCGTTCATCGCTCTTGGCATCTGCGCTCACCAGCACCTGGCCGGCTTCACGTCGTCCCAGCGCCACCAACGTGCCGCGGATCGAAACCAGCATCGGCCCATGGCCGTAATTCTGCATGACTTTGACCGTGGCGCCGGCGGTGAATCCCAGGTTGGCGACGCGGCTGCGAAATCCTCGACCGCCCAATAGCTCGCGAATGATCCCTTCGCTGCCCGCCGGCAGCTCGCTCAGCGGTCTGGCTCCATTCGATCCTGTCATCTCGTTCACCTCCGGCTCGACGATGTTTGCATCCGGCACTGTGCACACAGGCCGTAAAGAGATAGCGCGGCCTTCTCCACGATCACGCCATGTTGCGCGGCATATTCGGCCTTGATGGCCTCGATCGGCGGCGCCACGAACTCGACGACATCGCCGCAGCCGGTGCAGATGAAGTGGTGATGTTCGATCTTGGTCATCGGGTCGTAGCGCTCGCAATGTTCGCCGTCGGGCCCCGCGTCCAGATGACAGTGGCTCACCAGTCCGGCGTTCTCCAGCCAGGCGAGCGTGCGGTAGACCGTGGACGGATTGAGCCGCGGATCGCGCGCGCGGGCGAAGGCGTAGACCTCCTCGGCCGTCGGGTGCTCGGCCAGGGCTTCGAACGCTTCCAGGATGAGCCGGCGTTGGGCGGTCATGCGGCCGCCGCTGGCGCGCAACAGAGCCGTGGCGCGCGCGATCAGGTCGGTCATGGGCGTACTCCTTATTGCAATT
>DAOTZV010000033.1:0-2672 GCA_034434235.1 Anaerolineae bacterium | reverse complement strand
GCCGGATTCACTGACGATGAGCTGTTGGCCCCTCTCGCAGTGGCTGGCGTGCCGGTGAGCTCCGAAACAGCAATGCGGTGTGCGGCCGTTCATGCGTGCGTCCGTGTCCTAGCCGACTCCGTGGCGTCGCTCCCGCTGGTGGTCTACAGGCGCACCTCACGCGGCAGGGAACGCGCAACGGATTCGCCGCTCTATTACCTCCTCCACGATCAGCCAAACCAGGAGCATACGTCCTACGAATTCCGCGAATTTTTGATGGTGTCACTACTACTCACGGGAAATGCGTACGCAATTGTTGAGCGCGATAGAGACGGCACACCGACGGCGCTCTGGCCGATCCCGCCCGAAAGGGTTGGGATCGAGGTGATCAACGGCCAGCTGCGGTATCGCCTGCTCCAGCAGGATCTGACCATCAAGACCTTGCCGCGGTCGAGCGTCCTCCACGTGCGTGGCTTATCCCGTGACGGCATCGTGGGGATGTCGCCCATTACCGCAGCGAGGGAGGCGATCGGCCTCGCACTCGCGCAAGAACAAGCCGCTGCGCGGTTTTGGCGCGGCGGGGCGGCGCCTAGGATCGCGATTCTGATCCCTGGCATCTCCGATCCTGAGACTTGGGAGCGCTGGCGCCTGGCAATCGAACGCCACAGGCGAGGGCTCGAGGGCGGCGACAGAATTTCCGTCTTCCCCGCGGATTGGAAAGTGGATAAGATTGGCATTTCTCCGCAGGATGCGGAATTCATTGAGTCGAGAAAATTCCAGGTGCTGGAAATTGCTCGTATTTTCCGCGTCCCACCGCACAAGCTCGGGATCGTCGAGCGCATGAGCTACTCCTCGCTCGAGCAGCAGAGCACGGAATTCTTGACCGACTCGCTGTTACCGTGGCTAAGTAGGCTCGAATCGGCGATCAAGCGCGATGTAATTCCGCCTTGGGAGCGCGACCTTTACCCCGAGCACCTGGTTGATGCGATCGTGCGGGGCGACATCAAATCGCGGTACGAGGCATACGCAACAGCGCGACAGTGGGGGTGGATGTCTGCCAACGAAATCCGTGAGAGAGAAAACCTCAACGCACTTGCGCCAGGGGCTGGTGACGCCTATCTTGTACCATTGAACATGGCGCCTGTTGGCGCCGCTGGAGGAGGAGGCAGCGATGCCAGCGATTAGACCCCACAGCACCGAGACGTCAGGCGGCCCGTGGGACGGTCCGCCAAACGAGGCCCGTCTCCGCCTCGACCAGGAGCCCGAGTACTACCGCCAGGCCTACGCGTGGTATGACCCAGAGGGCAATGCACGGGCAAAGGCGGCGTACAGATTCATCCACCACGAGGTGGACAATGAGGGCACCATTGGGCCGGCCAATATCCGCGCATGTGTCAGTGCAATCGGCGTGCTAAACGGTGCACGAGGTGGTGCCAACATCCCAGACGCCGATCGTGTCGGCGTGTGGCGACACCTGGCGCGGCACCTCGAGGATGCCGGAGTGGAAGTCCCGGCGCTTCGTGGACGGCTGCTGTCCGCGCCGTCCTACGAGCGCAGGGCGTGGCCTATCAGCTGCGAGGTAAGGCAGGATGGCAATTCCCAGCGCCTGAGCGGCTACGCCGCGGTGTTCGGCGTCACCGCGGAGGTGGCGCCCGGTCTGGGTCTGTACGAGAAGGTGGCGCCTGGAGCGTTTCGGAAGACGCTGCAAGAGCGCGATGTAGTGGCGCTCTGGAACCACGATTCGCAGCTTGTCCTGGGGCGAATTTCCGCGGGCACGCTCGAGCTTTCGACGGACGAAAGGGGTCTGAAATTCTCCGTCGTGTTGCCGCACACCAGTTACGCCAGCGACCTTGTTGAGCTCGTGCGGCGCGGCGACATTTCGGGGGCGTCCTTCGGCTTCCGAACAATCCGTGACAGCTGGGACGGGGATGTGCGCCAGCTCGATGAAGTGGACCTCTACGAGATTTCGGTTGTGGCGTTCCCCGCGTACCCGCAGACCACAGTCGCGTTGCGGGCACTGTTCCCGCGCAAATCGGAGCGCGAATTGCTGGAGCTTGCGGCACTCGGTGTGCCGCTCTCGCGTGACGGGATCTCCCGCCTCCGTCACGCCGTCGAACTCCTGGCCGGGGATGATAGTGGCGCGCCGGGCACGTCTGATGCACCACCCGCCACTGCCACCCAGCGCCTAGCGCTGCGCCGGCGCCGGCTAGAATTGGCGCTGCAATGTGCGGGGAAAGGAGGCGTGTAATGAGCGTGAAAGAGATGCAGGAAAAGCGGTCGAAGCTGCTGTCCGATGCGCGCGCCTTGCTTGACCGCGCGGAGAAAGAGGGCCGCGATCTCACCAGCGAGGAGAGTCAGCAGTTCGACGCGATGATGAAGGATGCCGATGCGCTTGCGCAGGCCATTGAGCGGCGTGCGCAGCTGGAGCAGCGGGACGCGGTGAAGATCGTGGGCGTCGCAGGCGATGCTCCCGCCAAGCCGCAAGAGGTCGAGTATCGCTCTGCATTCTTGCAGTATTTGCGCTACGACAAGCCGACCATGACGCCCGATGAGCTGCGTGCACTCGGTGAGGGTAGCGGAGCCCAGGGTGGGTACATCGTGCCGACCTCGATGGCGCAGCAGATCGTGACCAAGCTGCACGAGGCGAACTTCACCCGGCGGCTCGGCACCGTGATTCAGACGACCAGCACCAC
>DAOTZV010000032.1:0-3597 GCA_034434235.1 Anaerolineae bacterium | reverse complement strand
AACAGCAACGCCCACAGGCCATAGGCGGCCAACAGCAGCGCCACCGCGCCGTAACCCAGCCACTCCCACCGCTCCACCAGTGCCGCCGCCAGGTAGACCAGCCCGGCCAGGGACAGCACGGCGATGGTCATTCCCACCGCCGGCGACTGGGCCGGCGCCACCGGCTGCTCGAACAGGGCACAGATCGTCAGCCCAAGCACATCCCATCCGCCAATCAGCACGGCCCAGAGCAACGCCAACGACGCGAAGGCCAGCCCCACCCGGCTCAGCGGCTTCTCCCAGACGCCGAGCCAGGAGGGCAGGGCTTCTCGCTCCCGGCGCGCGAAGGTCAGCCCATAGCCAGCGATCCCGCCCACGGCCAGGAGCGCCAGCCAGACCGGCCGGTCGGTCAGGGAGACCTGATAGCGAGCCAGCCACTGGAGCAGCGGCAGCAACGTCCAGCCGACCGCCACGTAGGCCAGGGCCGGCAATGCCCAGGCCGAGGCGAACACCGCCAGCAGCAGGGCGTGGCCCAGCGAGACCGCGCCGCCCGGCCCACCATCGCCAAGAGCCGCCACCTGCCCCCCCACCAGGTCCACCACCAGCAGGGCGTAGAGCGGGCGCGACCAGCCGACCAGGGGGCTCAGCCACCCGGCCAGCGGCGATACCTCGCCCAACCGTCGCTCGATGACCAATGCCAGGAGCGCGGTGGCGACCGTGACCGGCAGGAAGGCCAGCGCATAGTCGGCCGGCCGCCACACACCTATGAGGTAGTAGATCAGCATGAGCGCGGCCAGTTGGGCCGACGCCCCGCCCGCCAACAACCAGACGCGCAGGCGGAAGCGATACGCCGCCAGGCCACAGGCCGCTGCCGTCAACGCCAGGGTCACAGACACGTGCAGGGCCGTGCCCCACTGCCACGACAACCCCACGGAGACGATAGCCCCCAGGAAGGCGGCCACGTAGAACGGCAGGCCCGGCCAGGTCAGCCAGCGTTCGACGAGGGTGGGCAGCCAGCGGGTCGGCTGCGACCAGGGAAAATCACGCGGCGCACTCAGGCTGGAATCCAGCACGTGGGCGATGACCAGGGCCACGGCGATGCCCGGCCAGAGCCACAGACCGTAGTCGGCGATCGGGATGGGCAGGCGGTACAACACCACCGCGTAGGGCACGGCCGAGAGCGCCAGAGCCGGCGTCAGCAACAGCGGCTGCCGCAACCAGGCCGCCGAGAGCGCGTAGATCGTTGCGGCAAACGCATACCCCACCAGCGCGCCGTCCAGGTCACGGCTGGAGGGCGGCAGTCCCAGGGCCACGGCCACGTAAGCCACGGCGATCAACGGCGCAGCGTAGCGACGCAACTCGAACGACCGCAGCGTGTGGGCGAGCACCAGGTAGGCCGCACCCAGGGCGATGAGCGCCCACCCGTGGCGATTGGGGGCTATGTTGAAGTGGGCCAGCGCCAGCCAGAGCGCGGCGACCGGAAAGGCCGCCGCCGGGTAGCCCCACAGCGGTTCTTTGTGCAGCCAGGCGGAGAAGACGCACAGCCCGGCGTCGAACAGGAGCGCGGCGATGAGCCAGGGCCGGTCGTGGGCCACCAGCATGGTCCCCACCAGCGCGCTGCCGTAGGCCGCCAGGTAGGGGGGCAACGCATCGGCCTTGTGGATACGGCGCAAGAGGATCCCGGCCGCCAGGCCCGTCGGCCCACAGGCCAGCAGCAGCCAGCCGTAGTTCAGGTGCTCGGCCTGGGGCGCGAACTGGGCCAGCAGGTAGACCGCCCAGGCCGGGGTCAACATCGCCGCCGGGTAGATAAAGCGCGAGGCCAGCGGCCGGCCGGGCATCCGCAGGTGGTCCGCCACGGCCGAGGCCGCGTAGAAGGCCACGCCCAACCCCCAGGCAACGTAGGCGATAGGGACGTCGGCCAGGCACCAGAGGAGGCTGAACGGGACGAGGACGTGGGCCACCACACGGGGCGCAAAGCCGCAGGCGCGCGCGCCGCGCCATTCCAGCCACAGTCCCACGGCCAGCAAGAGGTAGGCCAGGATGAGCCAGGCCAGCGCGTAGGCCGGCAGGCGCGGCTCCGCCGGCCAGACGAACCACCCCAGGTGGGTGAGGATCGTCCACGGGGCCACCACGAGCGCGGCCGCCAGCCAGGCAAAGACGGCGCGGCGGAACAGCCGGGCCGCCAGCGCGTATAGTCCCACGATGATCCCCAACCCGACGACAGCCCAGATTTGCTGCTCGCGCCCGGCCCCCAGCAACACCAGGTTGCGGAACAGGGCCAGCCCGATGGCTCCACCCGACACGGCCCACCCGGCCACCAACAGCGGCCGGCGATAGAGCGACCAGAACTGCGCCCTCCCTCTCCCTGACAGGGAGAGGGCCGGGGTGAGGGTAGAGTGTTCCGCCGGCCCGGCCCCAGAACCATGCGTGCGCTGGTCTCGCCGGGCCACGACGTACAGCACACGCTCCGCCAGCACGTAGGCCACCGCCAGCAGGGCCGCCCTGGCCGCCGACGAGCCATGCCCCTCGCTGAAGGCCGTGGCGACGATCCCGCCGGCCGCCACGCTCAACCAGGCCGCCACGTGACCCCACCGCTCGCGGCGCAAGTCCCAGGCCACCAGCCCATAGACCGCCGCCAGGAGCAGTTGACACCCGGCGGCCCAGAGGCGGTCGGCATCGGCCCATTCACCGCGCCGGAACAGGCTGATCCCCAACGGGGCCAGGCTCCACAGCAGGGCCAGCGCCGCCAGTCCGTGGGCCACGCTGTTCAGCGGCAGCAGGAAGTCCCTTTCCACGCGCCGGACGCGCACCAGCAGCAGCCCGGCCAGCAGGTAGGTCGTCGGCGCCAGGGCCAGCAGCGCGCCGGTGACAGCGACCGGCATCCCACGTTCGGACAGGACAAACAGCCAGGCCACCGGCAGCGTCAGCCCGGCCGGCACCAACCACTCCCGCCGCCGGAATCGCCACGCCGAGACAAAGTAGAGCGCGGAGATAAGCGCAAAGACCGAGGCCACCAGCAGCCGCTCCCCGGCGAAATAGTGCAGCGCCGCGAGGGGGGCCAGCGCGCTGGTGACATACCCGACCACGTACCACGGCCAGCAAATCGGCAAATCAACGAATCTGCAAATTTGCCCATTTGCCGATTTGCTTTGCAACCTGCGACCCAGGAAAACCAAACCCCACGCCAGCGCAGCCAACCCCACCCCCAGCCAGGCCGGGTCAAAACGCCGGTACGGCCAGTCGTGCATCCAGATGAGCCAGAGCCAGGCCGGGATGGGCAGGGCGGCGGCCCAGTGCGGCAGGCTGATCGCGCGGCCCCGCAGGATCGCGTTGAGGCCGGCGTGCCGACCGGTCCCGGCCAGCCAGGCCGTCCAGCCGGCCAGAGCGATCCAGTTGCCCAGGACGTAGATCAGCGCGGCCCGGTTCAGCGTCACCAGCGGCGGGACCAGAGCCAGCGCGGCGACGATGAACCCGGCCAGGTAGACCGGCGCGGCGTAGGCCGGCCGCCCCACCGGCGGGGCGATCCCTTGCGGTCGCCCATTCGTAGGGGCGATCCCTTGCGGTCGCCCATTCGTAGGGGCGATCCCTTGCAGTCGCCCATCCGTAGGGGCGATCCCT
>DAOTZV010000031.1:0-17063 GCA_034434235.1 Anaerolineae bacterium | reverse complement strand
ATGTCGTCGAGGGCCCAGCCGGTGAGGTCGACCGTTTCGCTGGCCAGCGAGACGAGCTCGATCCAGGCATCGCCGGAGTTGAGGAGGCCGTCGCCGTTCCAGTCGATGGCATCGGGGTCGGGGAGGACTTCATTGAGGCGCACCAGCGGCAAGGGGGTCGGGGGTATGGGGGACTGGGTATTGGTCGGCGTGGGCGTGGCGGTCGGCGTCGCCGTTACGGTTGGCGTTGGTGTTTCGGTGACCGCCGGCGTTACCGTTGCGGTGGGCGTGGGTGTATCTGTTGCGGTGGGCGTGGGTGTTGCCGTGGCGGTGGGTGCGGGCGTGGGCGCGGCAGTTGCCGTCGGCGTCTCCGTTGCCGTTGGAGTAACCGTCGGCGTATTCGTTGTCTCCGTGGCGGTTGGCGTGGGCGTCGCGGTCGGCGTCGGCGTATTCGTTGTCTCCGTGGCGGTTGCTGTTGGCGTCGCTGTATTCGTTGGTGTTGGCGTTGCTGTATTCGTTGTCTCCGTGGCCGCATTCGTTGGCGTTGCGGTCGGCGTCGGCGTATTCGTTGTCTCCGTGGCCGCATTCGTTGGCGTGGGCGTCGCTGTATTCGTTGTCTCCGCGGCCGCATTCGTTGACCCGGGATCGGGCGACGCGTTGGCGGTCCAATCGGCCGCGCTGTCGGTGTCTTGCCAGGGTCTCAAGCGCGCCAGGGAGTAGCCCTCCGCAACGTCCTGACAGGGTGGATCGAAAACCATCTTGTCGCTGCCATAACTGAGCGCATCAACCACGTTGCCGTGGTCGTCGGCCAGGATGACGCGATCGCCCTCATTGCCCAATCCGTTGCCGATGGGATTGCCCAATCCGACCAGATTACCCGTATACCACGGATAACGCGCGCGAAAGGCCGCTTCTTGCGCTGCAATGATCAGAAATTGGCCAGGAGCAAGGGCAAAAGTCGGGATGATGTCTTGTAAGGTGTTATCTCGCAACGACCACCCGACCAGGTTCACGGTCGAATCGGTCGGGTTGTAGAGCTCGACCCACTCCAGATCGAATTCGTTGCCCGGCGGAGCCGGATCGTACAACACTTCGCTGATGACCAGATGCGAGAGGGTTTGCGCGCCGCCCGGACCGGGAAGCACTGCCGCAAACGCCAGGGCCAAAAGGAGCAACGACAAGAGTAGTGGGATCCGGAAGCGCGCCATGCCCCCTTTCTCCTTCTATTCGTCAAAGAAGTCCAAGAACAAGGCACGGAGGGTTGTTGACCCTTCTGAGCAGGCTTCGGCGGGAGCTACAGATCGCCCATTGCACGAATCGCAGGGCGACCTGCGACGACCGTTTTTCCAGGCTGCCGAAACGTTGTTGCTATTCGATTGTCTAACGTGGAAGACTTAGAAGATGGATGCAATTATAGAGCACTACGAATCGAAATGTCAAAAACCACCAGCCTGTTTCAAAGGGCACATTCCCAGGTACCTGAGCGCTTCTTTGATATCGCCGATATCGCCGGCCGGCTTGTCGAGATGGTGCGTTCCATGTTATGATCAGCTGCGATGACGATCTATCTCGATATCTCTGCCGCCGTCCATCGCCGCGCCGGCCTTGGCCGCTACGCCGAGAGCCTGGCCCGGGCGATGGTCACACAACTGGGAAATCGCCTGGCGTTCTTCTATAACCGCGAGGCCGGCATCGAGCCGCTGGCCGGCCTGGAGCACGTGCCCGGCCGCACCGTGAGCCTGGGCTACAAGCCGTGGCGGTTGCTCGTCTGGACCGGCCAGTTGATGCACATCGGCTTCAACCGATTGCTTCCCGACGCCACGCTATTCCATGCGACCGAGCACCTGTTGCTGCCGTTGCGGGACATTCCCACCGTGCTCACCGTCCACGATCTGATCTTTCGCCGCTATCCCCGGCATCACAAGCCGCTCAACCGCTGGTATCTGAACGCCACCATGCCGCTCTTTTGTCGTCGCGCCGATCACATCATTGCCGTGTCGGAACAGAGCAAGCGCGATGTAATGGCCGCTTATGGTGTGTCGGCCGACAAGATCACCGTGATCTACGAGGCGGCCGACCCTCGTTTTCGCCCTCAGTCGCCGGATCGCGTTGCCGAAGTTCGCAGCCGATATGGCTTGCCCGAACGCTATCTGCTCTTCGTGGGCACCATCGAGCCGCGCAAGAACCTGGGCCGGCTGCTGTTCGCGTTCGAACGGCTCCGGGCTGAAAACCTGACCGATGCATTGGTCATCGTGGGCAAACGGGGCTGGTTGTACGAGGACTTTTTCGCCCGGCTGGAGCAATCGCCAGCGCGACGAGCCGTGCTCTTCCCCGGCTTCGTGCCCGACGCCGACCTGCCGGCGATCTACGCCGGCGCGCAGGCGCTGGCGTTTCCCAGCGAATTCGAGGGGTTCGGCTTGCCCGTGCTGGAGGCGATGGCGTGCGGCACGCCGGTGGTGTGCTCGAACACTTCCTCGCTTCCCGAAATCGTGGGCGCTTCTCAGGAACGAGCCGACCCGGCTTCGGAAGTTCCGACGGAGGGCGCCGCAGCGTTATTGTGCGATCCCCTGGAGGTTGATGAGATCGCCGCCGCCCTTCGCCGCGTGTTGACGGATGGCGACCTGGCGGAAGCGCTGAGAGTGCGAGGCCTGAAACAGGCGGGTCGCTTCTCATGGTCGCGCGCGGCGGCCGAGACGATCGCCGTGTATCGAAAGGTCGCGGCCGGCGCCTTCTGACACATCACCGGCCGCCGCGAGGTGATGGCTGCTTGCGCCGCCGGTGTCTTCATGCGCGGTGGAATGCGCCGCCGGGGAGCGCGGATCGGGCCAACCGCGCGTAGATCGGCAACAGCAACCACAGCACTCCGTTCGCTGCCGGACCGTAATGCTTGCGGTAGAAATAGCGCAAGCTTTCCCGATACGCGCGCGCCGCGGCCGGATTGTGCGCCAGGCTCTGCCCGCCGATGTGGATGATGGCGACCTGCGGATCGTAATACACGCGCCATCCCGCCCGGCGGATGCGTAAGCACCAGTCGTTGTCCTCAAAATACATGAAGATCTTCTCGTCCAGCAGCCCGGCCTGTTCGATCGCCGCGCGCCGCGCCAGCAAACACGCGCCGGAGACCCAATCTACCGGCTGCACATCGTCCGTCGCCCAGTCGTGGAGCGGCCGGCCGAATAGGAGCCGGTTGATCCCCCGGCGCAACAGGTAGCCGGGGGTCGGGTCGCAGCCGAACGCGTAGGGTTGCGCCGCACCGTCGGGCCGCAAGAGCCGCGGGCCGACCGCGCCGGCGTCGGGATGCGCTTCCATGAAGGCGACCAGCCCCTCGAGCGCGTCGGGGGACGCCACCGTGTCGTTGTTGAGCAGCAAGATGTAGCGGCCGCGCGCGGCCCGGATCCCCACGTTGTTCGCCCGCGCAAAGCCCAGGTTTTCCGCGTTGATGATCTGCCGCACGTCGGGAAATTCCCGGCTCACCATCTCCGCGCTGCCGTCGGTCGAGGCGTTGTCCACGACGATGATCTCGGTGCTCAGTCGAAAAGGCTCGGTTGCCGGCCCCGGACCTGTATTCAACTGGCGACCGATGACCGACGACCGATGACCGAGGAGCGATCGCAGGCAATTTCGCAGCAGCTCGCGGCCGTTCCAGTTTACGATGATGACGGAGAGGATGGGTTGGTCCATGGGATATCTCAGATCGAAATCTTGCCCCCGGCTCCTACACGCAAAGTAGATCGCTCCTTAAACTCATGAGAGAAGCCGCATTCCCCAGGGCGGCCGGGACCGATTTTCTCGATAACCGATTCTACCAGGAATCATGGGCGCGGACAAACAGATCGCCGCGCAGATGGCCTTGACGTCCCCCTGCCGGCAGGTTATACTGGTGATCGTCGCCAGAACACGCTGGGGGTGTCATCATGCTCTCGCAAAAGGCCATCCATCAGGCCGTGAGCTTGAGTGCAGACTTTCCTTCTCTCGCTGCGCTTCAAGCGGCCCTCGCCGCCTGTCGCCGCTGCGCGGAGGCGGGCTACCGCATCGGCTCGCGGCCCATCTTCATCCTCAACCCGGGCGCGACCTTTATGACCATCGGGCAAGCGCCGGGCCGGCACGAGGCCGAGGTAACGCATCAGCCGTTCTCCGGGCCGGCGGGCCGGCGGCTCTTCCGCTGGCTGGCCCAGGCCGGCTTCGCCGAGGCGGAGTTCCGCGCCACGCAGGCCATGCTGGCGGTCACCCTGTGCTATCCCGGCCCGCACCCGGCCGGCCGTGGGGATCGCGTGCCCACGCGGGCCGAGCAGGCGCTCTGCGCGGCGTGGCTGGAGGCCGCGCTGGCGCTGATCCGGCCCAGGGTGCTGATTCCCATCGGCGCGCTGGCGGCCGGCCGGGTCTTGGGGGATGGCGCGGCCATGACCGACCTGATCGGCCATCGCTTCGAGCGGGACGGCCGCATCGTCGTGCCGCTGCCCCATCCCTCCGGCGCCAGCGGGTGGTTCAACGCGGCGGAGAACCAGGCGCGGCTGGCGCGGGCGTTGGAAATCCTGGCAGAGCTGCGTCAGCAGTTGCAAGATGTGGCCTCATGATGGTAGTATGTAACTACTATCGAAGGAGGTGCTGCGATGGCTGTGATCACCGTCGGTATTCGCGAACTCAAAGCTGGCTTGAGCGCCTACCTGAGCCAGATCAGGCACGAAGCGAAGACTGTAATCGTCACCGATCGGGGCCAACCGATTGCCGAGATTTCGCCCGTCAGCGCCACCCTGGAAGAGCGCATGCGTGCATTGATGGCGGAAGGCGTGCTCTCATGGAGCGGACGCAAGCTGAGCCCCGCTGAACCGGTGGCGCAGTTGCAGGGCGAGGTGACCGTGGCGGACCTGCTGAGCGAGGATCGGGAGCGATGATCCTCTACCTGGACGCCAATGCTCTGGTCAAACGCTATGTCGCCGAACCGGGCTCGGCCGAGGTCGCGGCGATGATTCTGCAGGCCGATTTCGTCGGCAGCGCATTGATCAGCAGAGCTGAAATCGCAGCCGCATTGGCCAAAGCGGTGCGTGTCGGCTCGCTGTCGGCCGAGGGCGCATGGAACGCGTTGAAGGCTTTTCGCCGTGATTGGCCGGATATCGTGCGTCTCGCCATTTCAGAGCAGGTCGTGGTTCGTGCCGACACATTGGCCTGGGAATACGGCCTTCGAGGCTACGATGCCGTCCACCTGGCGGTTGCTACCATTTGGCAAGAAGATGTGCGCCAGCGGGTTACCCTTGTGTCATATGATCGCTTGCTCTGGGACGCGGCGGTTCAAATGGGCTTTGAGGTCTACCCCCCTGATCTGCCGGCGGTGCTGGCAAGCTGGAAAACCGATAGAATGAGCAAATCCTGAGGAGATCAACGTGAAAATCGAACTGCAACAAGGTGATATCGGCCAAAGCGCGGCCGACCTGATCGTCGTCAACCTCTTCCAGGGCGTGACCGCGCCCGGCGGCGCGACCGGCGCGGTGGACCGGGCGCTGGGCGGCGCGATCAGCGATGTGATCGCCGCGGGCGACTTCGCCGGCAAGAGCGGCGAGACGCTGGTGCTCTACACGCGCGGCGCGCTGCCGGCCCCGCGCGTCCTGGTCGTCGGCCTGGGCGAGGCGGGCAAGTTCGACCTGCAAGCCGCGCGCAACGCGGCCGCAACGGCCGGCCGCAAGGCGCGCGACCTGGGCGCCAGGACCGTCGCCACCATCGTGCACGGCGCCGGGATCGGCGGGCTCGACCCGGCCGCGGCCGCCGCCGCGCTGGTGGAAGGCACGCGGCTGGGGCTTTACCGCTACATCGGCTATCGTTCGCAACCGCCCAAGGACTGGAAGCCCGACCCCGAAACGCTGATTGTGGTCGAACGGGACGCCGGCCGGCTGGCCGCCTTTCGGGCCGGCGTCGCCCGCGGGGAGGTCGTGGCCCAGGGCGTGCTGCTGGCCCGCGACATGGTCAACACCCCGGCCAACCACATGACCCCGACCATCATGGCCGAGCGGGCCGCGGCGCTGGCGCGCGAGACCGGCCTCAAGTTCCAGGCACTGGGCCGCGCCGAGTGCAAGGCGCTGGGCATGGGCATCTTCATGGCCGTGGCCGAGGAATCGGAACAGGAGCCGCAGTTCATCATCCTGGAGCACAACGCCGACCGGCCCGATCTGCCCACGGTCGTGCTGGTGGGCAAAGGGGTCACGTTCGATTCGGGCGGCATCTCCATCAAGCCGGCCGAGGACATGTGGAAGATGAAGGGCGACATGGCCGGCGCGGCCGCGGTGATCGCCGCGCTGGGCGTGGCCGCGCGGCTGAACGTGCCGCTGCACGTCGTCGGCCTGGCGCCGTGCGCCGAGAACCTGCCCGGCGGCCGCAGCCAGAAGCCCGGCGACGTCTTCACCGGCATGAAGGGCAAGACGATGGAGGTCATCAGCACCGACGCCGAGGGCCGCATGTTGCTGGCCGACGCGCTGGCCTACGCCGCGCGCTACAACCCGGCCGCGGTGGTGGACATCGCCACCCTCACCGGCGCGCAGGCCATCGCGCTGGGGCCCCAGGCCGCGGCCGTCTTCAGCAACAACGACGAGCTGGCCAACCGGCTGTTGGCCGCAGCCGACGCCTCGGGCGATCGGCTGTGGCGGCTACCGCTCTACGAGGAGTATGCGGAGGCGATCAAGAGCCAGGTGGCCGACGTGAAGAACTCGGCCGGCCGCTACGCGGGGATCGGCACCAGCGCCAAGTTCCTGGAGCACTTCACCGAGGGCTATCCGTGGGCGCACGTGGACATGGCCTCTATGTCGCTGGCCGAGGAGGAGAAGCCGACGCAGCCGAAGGGCGCCACCGGCTATGGGGTGCGGTTGTTTGCGGCGCTGTTGGAGCGGTGGTGAAATCACGAGTGTCAGTAGATCACAGATTCAAGCTCAGAGGGGGTCTGTGACCCCCGACCGCCGGTCACAGACCGGCTTGGAGCAGCAAAATTGTGATCTACTGAGTGTAATCCCTCTGTAGGGCGAGACCAATCTCGCCCTACAAGAGGCAGGGCGAGACCAATCTCGTCCTACAGAGGCAGGGCGAGATTAATCTCGCCCTACAAGAGGCAGGGATCAATCTCGTCCTGGAGAGGCGACCGACCGGCGTCGGTAGTGCATCAGATAGGCCAGGGCGCCGAGCAGGGAGGCCGCCGAACCGACCGCGGCCGCGCCCCACACCCAGCGCCGGTCGGCCGTCGGCACGCTCCCGATCCAGCGGGCGAGCCGGGTAGGGAGGTCTTCGACCGGCTCGATCTCAACGACGGGGAGGACGGTCCCCTGGCGCTGGCGAGCCCGCTCCATCAGCCCGGCGTATAGCCCGGCGCAAAACTCGGGACGCGGATGGACGGGGACGATGAGATGCGCCAGTTCGCGCGTGAGCGCCAGATAAGGGATCAGATTCACGGTTGGATTCGTTTCGTCGTTCATGGGGCCGTCCTCGGCTTCCGGGTGCAAAGCCGGATGAAACCGGCCGTGCGCAGCTTTCCTTACGGTACGTATCCCACTATCCCCACCGTGCCCGGCCCGAAGTGCACCGCGATGCCGATGGAGAGGGTGTTGATGATTTCGGGCACCCGGTGGAACTGCTCCGCGCAGAGATCGGCCAACTGACGCGCGGCCTCGGGCGCCTGCGCGTGGATCACGGCCAGTCGGGGTGCGCGATCCGCCTGCTCTTTCAGGGCCTGTCGCAGCGACTCGATCAACCCGCTCAGCGCCTGGGCCCGGCTACGGGCCCGGCCGACCAGCTCCAGTTTCCCCTGATTGACCGTCAGCAGCGGCTTGATGTTCAACAGCGATGAGAGGAGCGCGCGCACCATCCCCACGCGGCCGCTCATCTGGGCGAAACGCAGATTGTCCAGGCTCAGGAAGATGCGCATCCGCTCGCGCACGACCTCCAGCCGCTGGATGATCTCGGCCATCTTCGCTCCCGCTTCGGCCATCTGCGCGGCTTCCAACACCATGAACCCCAATCCCATGGACCCGCTGAGGCTATCGAAGACCGTGATCGGCGGATTGGCGGGCATCTGGCGGGCCGCGACCACGGCCGAATCATACGTGCCGCTCAGGTGCGACGTGATGTGGAGCGATAGGATCGCCTCGGTGTCGGGCTCGGCCGCCACTTCGGCATAGACGGCCTTGAACTGGCCCAACGACGGCTGCGAAGTCGTCGGAATGGCATTGTCGGCGGCAACCCGCTGATAGAACTCGTCCTGGCCGATGGTCACGTTCTCCTGAAAGCTCTCCAGCCCGAACTGGATGTTGATCGGCGCCACGCGAATGCGATAGCGCTCCAACAGGATCGGCGGCAGGTCGCAGGTCGAATCGGTCACGATTCGGATCAAGATTTCCTCCCTTTGTGCTATCGCCATTCGCGCGCTTCCAGATCGGCGCGCAACGATTTGAGCGTGCGGAAATAAAGCGATTTGATCGAGCTCTCCGTGCGGCCCATGATCCGGCCGATCTCGTCGTTCGACAGGCGGTCGGCGAACTTCAGGATCAACAGGCGCTGGCGTTCCTCCGGCTGGCGGCGGATGGCCGCCCACAGCGCCCGCTGTCGTTCGTGCATTTCGGCGCTCTGCTCAGGGCTTTCGGCCGCCTTGCCCGACAGCTCCACATCCTCCAGCGAAACGGTCCGCCAGCGGCCACGCGCCCGATGGTAGTTCGCCACCAGATTGTGCGCGATGCGATAGAGCCACGCTACGAACGGCGTGCCCTGATCCACGTAGCGGCCGATGCTCCCCAGCGCCTGGTGAAACGTGTGCGCGGTCAGGTCCTCCGCATCGGCCGCGTTGCCGACACGATAGTAGACATAATTATAGATCCGCTCCACGTTGCGCAGGTAGAGCTCGCCGAACGCTTCCGGGTCGGACCGGGCCAGCTCGATCAACTGGCTTTCCGAAAGCCCTTCGTAGCGGCGATCGTGCTGGATGGAAACCTCTGAACCTTCGCCGTCTCTCATCACAGATAACACCGACGGACGCCTCTCGACGCGATCAAATCAGTCTCCGCCGTACACGGCCGCGCCGATCGTGCCCGGGCCGACGTGCGTGCCGATCACCGGGCCGAGCGTGCAGACGAAAGTGTGAGGCGTGGCGAAGCGCTGGCCGAGCGCCGCGGCGACCTCCGCGGCCGCATCGGGCACGCCGGCGTGCGTCACGCCGATGCGCACCTGAGGCCCCCGGGCGGTCACCTGTTCGGTCAACATATCTTGCATGGTTTCGAGCGCCTTGCTGGTGCTGCGCACGCGTGCGGCCGGATGCACCTCGCCGTCGGTGATGCTCAGCAGGGGCTTGAACTGCAGCAGCGTGCCCACGAATGCCTGCGCCTTCCCGATTCGGCCCCCGCGCTGGAGGTATTCCAGCGTTTGCAGCGAGAACAGGATGCGGATCTTCTCGCGCATGTCCTCCAGCCTGGCGACGATCTCGGCCCGCGATGCGCCGGCCGTGGCCATCTCGACGGCCTTTTCCACCAGCAGGCCCAGCCCGATGGAGATGCTCTTGGAGTCTACCACATCTATCGCCGCGCCCGGCAGGCTTTCGCGCGCCAACAGGGCGGATTCGTAGGTGCGGCTCAGCCTGGACGAGAGCGGAATGACGATGAGCTCGTCGCCCGCCTCGATGAACGACCGGAACAACGGCTCGAAATCGGCCGGGGTGGCCTGAGAGGTGGTCGGCAGGATGGTGCTCTTGGGCAAGCGCGCCCAGAACTGCTCGCGCGTCATGTCTATCCCATCCCGATAGGACTCCTGGCCGAAGATGACATACAGGGGAATGACGCTCACCTGCGGGTGGCTCAAGAGCCCGGCCGGGGCTTCGCACGTCGAATCGGTGATGATGCGGATCATAAGTCCCTCCTTGTCTCGGATAAAAGATGAAATGAGGATAACAGGCCGGCGCTGTGATCAAAAAAGCCAGGCGCCACCAGCCCGCGACAGGCGACGGCGCCTGGAGATACGATGATCACATTGTAGACGCGAGGGGCGAATTTGTCAACGGACCGCACGAATGGACTCCCAAATCCCGCTTTGTGCTATAATAGAGGCCAGGCACTTTCCGAAGTACCTGGCATCGGAAATGCCGAATTCTGCATAGCTACGAGACATCCATCATGCGAACGATCAAGTTTCTCCTGCCCTACACGCGCAACTATCTGTTGCCGCTCGTCCTGACGGTCCTCAGCATGTTCGCCCTCGTCGGCGTCCAGCTCCTGGTGCCGTGGATCATCCGCTCGCTGGTCGGCGCGGTGACCAACCAGGCCGTCTGGAACGACCAGACGATGGCGTTCGTCACCCGGCTCACCCTCATCCTGCTCGGCCTGTACATCGGCCGGGCCGCGCTGCAATTCGTGCGTTCGTATATGGCGCACGTGGCCGGCTGGGGCGTCGTGGCCGATGCCCGGCGCCACATCTACGAACACATGCAGCGCCTGTCGCTGCGCTTTTATGAAGACAAGCAGACCGGCCAGCTCATGTCGCGCATGATCAACGATTCGGATATGTTCGAGCGCCTCATCTCCCATGCGCTGCCCGACGCGCTGGTCAACGTGTTGACGCTGGTCGGCGTGACCGCGGTATTGATCAGCATGAGCTGGCCGTTGACCCTGTTGAGCCTGGTGCCGATCCCGCTCATGATCCTGGCCATGCGCAGCTATGCCATCTACGTGCGGCCGGCCTTCCGCCAGCGCCAGCAGGAGCTGGGACAGCTCAACGCCACGCTGAACGACAATCTTTCCGGCATCCGCGAGATCAAGGCGTTCACCCAAGAGGAACGCGAGGCGCTGCGCATCACCAGGCAGATCCATCGCTATCGCGATTCGCTGTTGCGCGCGCTGCGCCTGATGGCCACCTTCGGGCCGTTCATTGACTTCGCCTCTTCCCTCGGCACCGTCGTGGTCCTCTATTTCGGCGGCCGGCTGGCGTTTCAGCAAACGTTGCCGGTGGCCGATCTGGTGGCGTTCTTCCTGTATCTGGACCTGTTTTACCAGCCCGTGCGGGCCTTGAGCGGCGCCTGGGAGAGCATCCAGGAGGCGCTGGCCGGCGGCGACCGCGTTGCGGAACTTTTGCGGGAGCAACCCGAAGTGGCCGAGACGCCGCATTCGATCGCCCTTCAGGGCCGGGCGCGCGGGCATATCGTCTTTCACGATGTGAGCTTCTGGTACAACGCGGGCGAGCCGGTCCTCGAACACATCGATCTGGAGATCCCGGCCCATTCGGTGGTGGCGCTGGTCGGGCCGACCGGCGTCGGCAAGACGACGCTGGCGAGCCTGATCCCGCGCTTCTACGACGTGTCCGAGGGCATGATCACCCTCGACGGCCACGACATTCGCGACATCCAGCTCAAGAGCCTGCGCCAGCAGATCAGCATCGTGTTGCAGGATGTGTTTCTGTTCCACGGCACGGTGCGGGAGAACATCCTCTTCGGCAATCCGGACGCCACGGAAGAGGAGATGATCCGCGCGGCCCGGATCGCCAACGCCGAGGAGTTCATCGCCCGCCTGCCCGACGGCTACGACACGCTGATCGGCGAGCGCGGGGTCAAGCTTTCCGGTGGCCAGAAGCAGCGCCTGGCCATCGCCCGCGCCGTGCTGAAGGACGCGCCGATCCTGATCCTCGACGAGGCCACTTCATCGGTGGACACCGAGACCGAGCTGCTCATCCAGCAGGCGCTGGAGCGGCTGATGGCCGGCCGGACTACGATCATCATCGCGCATCGGCTTTCGACGATCCGCAACGCGGACAAGATCGTCGTGCTGGAAGGCCGGCACATCGTCGAGCAGGGCACGCATCGCGAGCTGATGGCCCGCAACGGCCTCTACCGTCGCCTGAACGACATCCAGGCGCAGGCCGAGCGTCAGTGGAGCGCCGCACGCACCGAGCCGGTGTTGGCGACGAACTGAGCCATCCACGAATACCGCACGAATGCACGAATTCCCTCCGTCGCACCACGCCCCATGTTATTCGTGCATTCGTGTCCTCATTCGTGGACGGCCCCCACCCGCGGCCGGCCCGCGGCCGTGAAGGTCAGCTCGCTGCCCAGGTAAACCAGATCGAGCGCGCCCCCGCGCGCCGGCGCCCAGTGATCTTCGCGCGCCATGCGCACCTCCACCTGCTCCGCGCCCGCCGCGCGCGCTTCGGCCGCCAGGAGGCCGGGCATGGTCTCCTGCGCATACGCGACCGCGTCTTCCAGCCGCTCGAAGTCGCGCGGGCCATCGGGTAGATGGGCGCGCAGGGCTTCCTCTTCGGCCAACGGGTTGATCAGCACCTGGCGGCGGATCACCACGCTTCCCGAAACCGCGCCCACTGCATTTGCCACCTCCGCGTGCGGCGGGATCACCAGCCCGGTGTGTAGCCGCCGGGCCACCTCGGGCATGTAGGCCGCTACCGGCGCGCCGATCGCCACCAGCGGCCGGCGCAGCGCGAGGGTGCAGCTCAGCTCGCCGTCGGCCGGCGCGTCGCCGTCCAGCGCCAGTTGCAGCAGCGTCTGGCCGACGGCCTCCGGTTGCCACAGCTCGCGGCCGGGCCGATCTCCCAGGGCCTTGCGCACGATCTCGGCGGCGATCAGCCGGGCCACGTCGCTGACGACCTGCTCGCAGAAGCGCGCAACCGGCAGGCCCATCTGTTGTGCCAGCAGCTCGGCGCCCAGCCGGGCGGCTTCGGCATCCCATTGCGCGTAGCGCCCCAGCACGTGGAGCGCGTCGGTCGGCGTGAAGGCGGCCCGCCGCGCCAACCCGCGACCTTCCAGCGCCTCGATCCGGCGGCGCAGCAACGCGGCGGCGCGACGTCGCTCGACCAGAGCGGCCAGCGACAACGGGCCGTTCGCCAGCTCGTCCAGCGCCTCTTTCTCCTCGGCGGAAAGTCTCATGCCCGCGGGCCGGCCGATCACCATGAACTCGCCCGCGCCCGGCGGCCGTTTGGCCGGCGGCAACGCCAACACGCGGCGCAGCTCGGCGCTCACCGCGGGCCATTCGCTCGCCAGGAGCGCTAGCGGCACCACCCGCCGCGGGCCGATGCAAAGCTGTCGCGCCTCGTCCAGCCGCACGTAGCTGTCGCCGCCCAGGCCTGTGGTGTGCACATCTACGGCCTCGACCATCGTCTGCCAGCCGGCGACGCGGGCCCCTTCCGGGTTGAGGATCGGCGCGCCGTCGTGCAGCCGGGCGATGTCGGTCGTCGTCCCGCCGACGTCCACGGCCCACACGTCGCGGCGGCCGGCCAGATGCCACGCGCCGACCGCGCTGGCGGCCGGGCCGGAAAGGATCGTTTCGATGGGCCGGCGCATCGCCCATTCCGCGCGCACCAGCGAGCCATCCCCCTTGACCACCATGAGCGGCGCGCGAATGGCCAGTGCATCGAGCGTCCGGCGCACCGACGCGATCAGCTCGCGCAAGGGCAAGATCAGGTGTGCATTGAGGGTCGTCGTCGTGGCCCGGCGCACCGCGTTCAGCTTGCTGGTCAGCTCGTGGCCGCAGGTGACGGGCCGGCCGGTCAGCTCCTCGACCAGCCCGGCCACGCGCAGCTCGTGATCGGGATTGCGCACGCCGAAGTAGCCGGAGATGGCGAACGCCTCCACCCGATCGCGCCGCGCCAGGATGGCCGCGCGGGCGGCCTCCTCGTCCAGCGGCGCCAGCTCTTTCCCCTGCTCGTTGTGCCCGCCGGCCAGGTAAACCACATCGTCGGTCGCCCATTGCCGGTCGAAGCCCCATTGCGCCATCATTTCCCGGTCGTAGCCGATCAGAATGAGGCACACCGCCCCGCGATGCCCTTCGGCCAGGGTGTTGGTCGCCAGCGTGGTGGAGAGCGCCACCATGACCACATCGGCCGGGGCGACGCCGGCCGCGGTTGCGGCGGGCGTGGCGAAGACCGCCCGGATCGCCGCGGCCACTCCCAGGGAGAGATCATGGCGGGTGGTGAGCGCCTTGGCGCCGGCCACCACCTCGCCCGTGTCGTGATTCACCAGCGCGGCGTCGGTGTACGTGCCGCCTGTGTCGATGCCGAGCGCGATGTTCATGTCACACCTTCAAGCGTGTCCAGCGATCGCCGCGGAAGCGGAGCCATACCAGCGCGCCGCGCACGAACAGATCGCTCACCATCCCGATCCACGCGCCGATCAGCCCCAACCGCGGGGCCAGGAGCCACGCCAGCGGCAGGCGGACGAGCCATAGCCCGCCGCCCGTGATCAGCAACGTGGTGCGCGTGTCGCCTGCGCCGCGCAGTGCGCCGCCGAGCACCATCGAAGTGGCCAGGGCCGGCTGGGAAAACGCCACCAGCCGCAGCGGCCAGATGCCCGCCTGAACCACCTGGGGGTCGTTGATGAAGATGCCGATGATCTGGGCCGGGAACAGGAAGAAGATCACCCCCATGCACGCCATGACCGCGATGGCCAGCCGTTGCGCCAGGCGGCCATCGCCGCGGGCGCGGGCCGGATCGCGCGCGCCCAACCCCTGGCCGACGAGGGTCGTCGCGGCCACCGCGAAGCCGAAGCCCGGCATGTAGGACAGGGACTCCACTTGCAAGGAGATCTGATGGGCGGCAAACGCCTGCGTGCCGAGGGTTGCCACGGTGGCCGCGAACGTCGTCTGCGCGCCGCGCATGAGCAGTTGTTCGGCGCCGGCCGGCAGGCCGATGTTAGCGATGCGCCGGATCTGGGCCGCGTCGGGCAAAAGCTGTCGGACGCGCAGGCGCAGTCCGCTGTGCCCGCGCAACAACAACAGGGTCACCAGCAGGCCGCCCGCGCCGCGCGCCACGGCCGCGCCGATGGCCGAGCCGGTCACGCCGAGCGCCGGCAGCGGTCCCGCGCCGTAGATGGCCACATAGGCCACCACAACGTTCACCACATTGACGACGAGCATGATGAGCATGGGCGTGCGCGTGTCGCCCGCGCCGCGCAGAGCCGCGTTGCCGACGAAGAGCCAGGCCGCCAGGGGGAAGGTGAGCGCCACGACGCGCAGATAGGTGGCGCCGGGGACGATCACATCGGCCGGGGCCTGGAGGGCCTGCATGGTAGGCCGGTTCATCGTCAGGCCGAACGCCATCGCCAGCACGCCGAAGAGCGCGGCGAGAAGGTAGCCCTGGTGCGCGATGACGTTGGCTCGATCCGGCTCGCGCGCGCCCACGTGCCGGGCCACCAGCGCGGTCACGCCGGTGGCGGTGGCCGCGAAGAAGGTGGTCACCAGCATCACGGCCTGATTCGAGAGGCCGACGGCCGTCACTGCGGCCGCGCCCAGGTGCCCCACCATGAAGGTATCGGCCAGGCCCACGGCCATGTTGAGCGTCTGCTCGCCGACCGCGGGCAACGCCAGGTCGAGCACCCGCCGGAAATCGGCGCCGCCCAGGCCGGCCCGCAGCCGTTGAGAGAAGGTGAGCGCGGTGGACATCTTCAGAGATTCACATAAGAAGTGCCAGGCATCGCGCAGATGCCTGGCACTTCCCCTTTCATTTTATCGCTTAGCCGTGCTCAATCCGTCGCCCTACTTGCCCGCGTGCTTGATCGCGACCTGCGCGGCGGCCAGGCGGGCCACCGGCACGCGGAAGGGCGAGCAGCTCACGTAGTTGTTGCCGATCAGATGGCACCACTCGATGGAGCTGGGATCGCCGCCGTGCTCGCCGCAGATGCCCACCTCCAGGTTGGGCCGGGTCCGTCGGCCCTCTTCCACGCAGATGTCCATCAGCCGGCCCACGCCCTCGCGGTCAATGGTCTGGAACGGGTTGAAGGGCAGGATGCCGTCCTCGACGTATTTGAGCAGGAAGTTGCGCTCGGCATCGTCGCGGCTGTAGCCGAAGGTCATCTGGGTCAGGTCGTTGGTGCCGAAGGAGAAGAACTCGGCCAGCTCGGCGATCTCGCCCGCGGTGACGGCCGCGCGCGGGATCTCGATCATGGTGCCGAACTTGTAGTCCACCTCGGTGCCCTTCTCGGCCATGACCTGCTTGGCGATGCGCTCCAGCTTGGGCTGGATCACCTTCAGCTCGTTGACGGTGCCGGTGAGCGGGATCATCACTTCGACGTGCGGGTCGTAGCCGCGCAGCTTGACATCGCACGCGGCCTCGAAGATGGCGCGCACCTGCATCTCGACGATCTCGGGCATGACGATGGAGAGGCGGATGCCGCGCAGGCCCATCATCGGGTTGGATTCGTGCATGCCCCGGATGGCGGCCAGCAGCGCTTCCTTCTCGGCCAGGCCCTCGGTGATGCCGCGCACGCGCATCTCGATCACCTCTTCCAGCAGCTTTTCCTCGTCGGGCATGAACTCGTGCAGCGGCGGATCAATCAGGCGGATGATGACCGGCAGGCCGGTCATCGCCTCGAACAGGCCGTCGAAGTCGCTGCGCTGGTAGGGGAGCAGCTCGTTCAGGGCCGCGACGCGCTCTTCGCTGGTCTTGGCCAGGATCATGCGCTGCACGATGGGCAGGCGCTCGGTCTCGAAGAACATATGCTCGGTGCGGCAGAGGCCGATGCCCCGGGCGCCGAACGCGCGGGCGCGCCGCGCATCGGCCGGGTAATCGGCGTTGGCCCACACCTGGAGGCCGCGCGTGGGCGAGTTGTTCTTGCCCGGCGCGCGCACGCCCGGCTCGGCCGCGATCTCGTCGGCCCACTGGAGCAGCGTGATCAGGTCGGTCTGCTCCTCGAACTTCGGCGCGATGGTGGGGATCTGGCCGACGAACGCCTCGCCGGTGCCGCCGTCCACGCTGATCCAATCCCCTTCCTTGACCGTGACCCCGTGGGCGGTCATGACGCGCGCTTCCATGTCGATTTTCAGCGCGCCCGCGCCGACGACGCACGGCTTGCCGAACTGGCGGGCAACCACGGCCGCATGGCTGGTGGCGCCGCCTTCGCTGGTGAGGATGCCCTTGGCCGCGATCATGCCGTGCACGTCATCGGGCTTGGTGAAGGGCCGCACCATGATGACCGCCTGGCCTTCCTTCGCCTTGGCCTCGGCGGTGTCGGCGTCGAAATAGGCCCGGCCCACGGCCGCGCCCGGCGAAGCGTTCACGCCGGTGGCCAGCAACTTGCCCTCGGCCGCGGCCTTCTTCTTGGCGGCCGGATCGAACTGCGGGTGCAACAGCGAGTTGAC
>DAOTZV010000030.1:0-10716 GCA_034434235.1 Anaerolineae bacterium | reverse complement strand
CAGGTAGCCCTGCCCGGCGATGGCGCGCGCGGCCGGCGCATAGGAGCGCGCGTCCACCCGGCCGCCGGGGTAAAAGATGAAGCCGGTCGTGGGTTGGCGCCCGACCGGCGTGAAGGTCAACCACGGCGATGTGGTCACCTGGACGACGGCGTCGCTCTGGAGCGCGGCGATCGCCTCGGGCATCGGCCCCAGCGGCGTGTAGGCCCAGGCCGTGAAGCCGGCCGCCGCCAGCAAAAGCACGATCAGCAGGCCCAGCAGAATACGTTTGAAGAGGCGCATTCTTTCACCCCCATCCTCTGCGGAGGCGCCAGGGCGATTCCAGCATGGTCGGGCTACAGATTCAGTAGATCACGGATTCAAGCTCAGAGGGGGTCTGTGACCCCCGACCGCCGGTCACAGACCGGCTTGGAGCATCAAAATTGTGATCTACTGAGATTCGCGCCGTTGCTGGCGATCACCTCGCGATACCAGTATGCCGAGTCCTTCAGGATGCGCTTCTGGGTGGCGTAGTCCACGTACACCAGACCGAAGCGGTGCTTATAGCCCTCGGCCCATTCGAAATTGTCCAGGATGGACCAGTGGAAGTATCCCCGCACGTCCACGCCGTCGGCAATCGCCCGGCCCAGCTCGCGCAGATATCGGCGGGTGAAGTCAATGCGCGCCGGATCGTGCACCCGGCCGTCCAGCGCCACCCAGTCCATCCCCGAACAACCGTTTTCTGTGACGTAGATCGGCTTGCCGTAGCGCTCGTAGAGGAACTTCGGCCCCCAATACAACCCCTGCGGCATCACATGCCAGTGGAAGAGGGTCAGCGGCGCGCCCACCGGAGGCGGCACCACCGCCGGCCGGCCGTCCTCGCCGGCGCGAACGGCCATCCCCTGATAGTAGTTGAGGGCCGTAAAGTCTATCGGCTGGCCGATGATGTCCATGTCGCGCGGGCCGATCTGCGGCATCGCCTTGCCGAAGACCGCGGCCGCTTCCGGCGGATACTCCTTCTTGTAGACCGGGTCATAGAACATGTGATGGTTCCACAACGTCCGCTCGTGCACGGTGAAGGTGGCCCGCCGCGCCGCCTCGATGTCGGCCGGCGAGTCGCTCGCGGGATGCGCGATGAAGCCCGTGGGCGCCGCGCCGATCACTGCAGCCGTCTTGCTGTGCGCCCGGATGGCCGCCACCGCCTTGCCGTGCGCCAGCAGGCTGTTGTGCCATCCCCGCAACACCTCGGGCCAATCCAGCTTCAGGCCGGGCGCGTGAACGCCCTCCAGATGCCCCAGGCCGATGAAACATTGCGGCTCGTTGAGGGTCATCCAGTGGCGCACGCGGTCGGAGAGGCGCCTGACCACCACGGCCGTATAATCGGCGAACCAGTCGGAGCTGTAGGGATTCAGCCAGCCGCCGCGACAAAAGAGTTCGTAGGGGTAATCCCAATGGAACAGAGTGATCCACGGCTCGATTCCGGCGGCCAACAGCTCGTCCACCAGCCGGTCGTAGAAGTCCAGCCCGGCCGGGTTGACCGCACCCGTGCCGGCCGGGATGACGCGCGGCCAGGAGATGGAGAAGCGGTAGGCTTTCAGGCCGATCTCCTTCATCAACGCCACGTCTTCGCGATAGCGGTGATAATGATCATCGGCCACCTCGCCGGTATGGCCGCTCCACACCGCGCCCGGCCGCCGGCAGAGCATGTCCCACACCGACAACCCCTTGCCGTCCTCAAATGCCGCGCCCTCGATCTGGTACGAGGAGGCCGCGGCGCCCCAGAGAAAACCTTGCGGAAATGACATGCTGGTCTCCCCTATTCGTTGTTGTTCATATTATTCGTTGTTTAGTCGTTATGATTCGTTGTCATCCGGCCGATCTCGACCTTCAGGATGCGCCGCAAAAGGGCGACGCTGCACGCATACGTGGCATCCACGCCGAAGTAGCTCAGGCTCTTGCTCAAAAGGCTCTGCCGTCGGCTATACGGCGTGTCGGATGCGTAGTGCAACAGCCCGATGTCGTAGGGCGCGTTGATGAACAGGTTGACGATCTCGTCCACCGGATAACGCTGCGGATAAATATCTTCGTACACCGCGCTCAGGTAGGGGCCGGCCTCCATCTCCAGATCGGTATAGCCCTCGCGGTAGAAGACGCTCATGAACTCCCGGTTCTGCAAAAACGTGCCGCGCACCGTCACCGCCTTCTGGTTGTCGAAGACGGTGCCGTAAAGCAGATAGGGCGCCACGTCCTGAGCCAGAAAGCAGTTCTTGAAGAGAAAGGTATTGCGTGAATGCTCGTCATAGACCACGTTGGGGATCATGACGTCGCCCACGCGGCCGTTCAGCGTGGCCGACTTGCCCATGACGTAGACGCCCATCAGGTCGGCGGCAGCCGAGGCCACCTGCGAGAGCAGGTGATAGGCGGCAAAGCCGAGCGGATAGTCCACGTTGATGATCAGCGCGCTGCTGTGCGCCAGGGCCTCAAGCCCGGGCATCTGCACGCGCTCGTCCAGCCGGCGCGGGTCGAGGCGGCCCAGCTCGATCACCTGCGCGCTGATGTCGAGCGTTTGCGGCTCGTCGTAGCGATGGATGCCCACCTCCAGCTCGGCCGCGGCAAGCGCGCGCACCTGGTCGGGCCGCTCCCGCAGATAGGCGCGCTGAACATAGTAGAGGAAGTTCGCCTGGCCCGCGCCGTCCTCGCGTTCGGCCAGCCGGCGCCATTCGTCGGCCAATCCTTCGACGTTCGCCTCCTGGACGAAGCGCACCAGCGCCTCGCGCTGGCGCAGCGCATAGCCACAGAGGAGATTCGTCAGGCTATGCGGATTGCTCGACACGAAGTAAACGGGCCGGCTGCCGGGATCGAGGGGGTAGACCGAGCGGACCAGGCCGTCCCACCAGTTCTCGACCGCCCGGCGGTAGTCGTTGAAGCCGCGCGCCAGCGAAGTCACGCGGATGTCCAGCGGCCGTCGCGCGATCTCCCGCACGCGCGCAGCGAACTCCTGGCCCCACACCTGTTGCAGCCGGCCGAAATCCTCCGGGCTGAGGCCCAGCGCACCGCGCACCTCATCGGCGACCTCCGTGGCCTGGCATTCGCCGGCCGCCAGGGCCTGGCCGATCTGGGTCGCGCTCAGCCGACGATGGAGCTTGTTCCATTCGATCTGATAGGCGGTGAGACAGGGAATCAGGTCGTCTATGTCCGAGACGCTGGACACGAACGCCGCGATCGTCTCCTTGCCGTCGAACAACATGCGTCGGCGCCGCGCCCGCGCGTCTACCCGGCGCCATCCCGAGATGTCGCCCAGCCCCCCGCGGCGAAACACGTCCGCCGATTGGCCCATCACCACCCGCCGCGCTTGATAGATGCAATCGGGCAGGCGCAACGCGGCATAGAGAAAGGCCGAGGCATCGAAATCGGGCGACTCCGCGCCGAGATGCAGGCTGGAGCGCATCCCTTCGTGCGTCTCTTCCAGCGAACGGATGCGCACGTCGCCGGAGCTGCGCAGGAGCGAGTAGTAGGTGCGGATATACAGCTCGATCCCCTCGCCGGTCGTTTCGGGAACGGTGCGGATCATGGGGCGGCCTTTCTATCGGCGCCGCGCCTTTTCGAGCGCGCTCTGGATCATCAGAAATTCGCCGATGTTCTCCATCGTCACCAGGCCGATCAGCTCGCCGTTGCGCAGCACCGGCATGGTGTGACAGCTGCACTCTTGCAGGCGCTCGGAGACGGCCTCCAGCATTTCGAGCGCGTCGGCAAAGCGCACATCGCGACGCATCACGTCGCCCACCAGGGCATCCTGGCCGTAACGTTGCAACGCATGGAGGAGGTCGTTGCGGGTCAGGATGCCGCGCACAACCCCTTCATCCACCACCGGAAAATCGTGCTGCGAGCCGGCCAGGATGAGCGCCACCGGCCGCGCCAGCCGGTCGTAGGGCGAAACGGTCTGGAAGTCGGTCAACATGGCGCGGGTGACGGGGATGTTGCCGAGCGCCGAGCGGGCCTGCACCACGCTCGCCTCTTGCCCGGCGCCCATCCAGACGAACAGGGCGACGAAGACGAGCAGCGGATTGGTGAAGAGGCCGATGAAGCCGAAGACCAGCGCGATCGCCTGGCCGAGCGTCGCCGCGATGTGGGTGGCGTGGGTGTATTCGAGCCGCGTGGCCAGCAGCGCGCGCACCGCGCGGCCGCCGTCCATGGGAAAGGCCGGGATCAGGTTGAAGAGCGCCAGCGAAAGATTGATGGAAAGCAGCCGGCCGAGGAACGAGCTGTCGCCCAGCCGCGCCAGGCTAAAGGAGCTCCATGCGCCGGTGGCCAGCAATCCCACCACGAGCAACGCGGCGATGGCGAAGTTCACGGCCGGGCCGGCCAGTGCCACCCACAGCTCTTGCCGCGGCTCGTCGGGCATGCGCTCCAGCCGGGCCACGCCGCCGATGGGCAACAGCGTGATCTCGCGCGTCTTGATGCCGTAGCGCCGCGCGGTCAACGCGTGGCCGTACTCGTGGAGCACCACGCACACGAAGAGCGCCAGGATGAACGCCACCGCGCTGAGCGCCGCGGCCAGCGTCCGTCCGGCCAGCCACCCGCTCACCGCCACCCAGCCGATGAGCAACAGAAATGTGGCATGCATGTACACCCCGATCCCCGCGAATTCGCCGATCTTCCAGGACCATTTCATCGCGCCCTCCCTCGAAAATCAACGCCACAACGTAACGCAAGACCGGCCAAGCTAAATCTTGTCCTGCTCGGCCCAATTCAGAATCACCTTGCCGGAATTGCCCGATGCCATGACCTCGAACGCCTGCTCGAATTCGGTGTAGTGGAAGCGATGGGTGATCACCGGGCTGATGTCCAGGCCGGTCTGGATCATGGATTGCATCAGATACCACGTCTCGAACATCTCGCGGCCGTAGATGCCCTTGATGGTGAGCATGTTGAAGATCACGGTGTTCCAGTCAATGGCCAGCTCGGCCGAGGGGATCCCCAGGAGCGCGATCTTGGCGCCGTGACACATGTTGGCGAGCATCTCTTTGAACGCCTCGCCGCTGCCCGACATCTCCAGCCCTACGTCGAAGCCCTCGGTCATGCCCAGCTCCTTCTGGACATCGGCGATGCGCCTGGTGCGCACGTCGAGCGCCACGGTAGCGCCCATCTTCTTCGCCAGCTCCAGGCGGTACGGGTTGATATCGGTGGTGACGATGTACCGCGCGCCGGCGTGCTTGACGATGGCGGTCGCCATGATCCCGATCGGCCCGGCGCCGGTAATCAGCACGTCCTCGCCCAGGACGCTGAAGGAGAGAGCAGTATGGGTGGCATTGCCGAACGGATCGAAGATCGCCAGGATGTCGAGCGGGATGCGCGGGTCGGCATGCCAGACGTTGGTCACCGGGATGGCCAGGTACTCGGCGAACGCGCCCGGCCGGTTGACGCCGATCCCCTTGGTGTCCTTGCACAGGTGGCGCCGGCCGGCAAGGCAGTTCCGGCAGCGGCCACAGACGAGATGCCCCTCGCCCGAGACGATCTCGCCGATCTGCACGTCGTGCACGTTGCTGCCGAAAGCGACCACCTGGCCGACGAACTCGTGGCCGATGACCATCGGCACGGGGATCGTCTTCTGCGCCCACGGGTCCCACTTCCAGATGTGGATGTCGGTGCCGCAGATGGCCGTCTTGAGCACGCGGATCAGCACGTCGTTGATGCCGATCTCGGGCACCGGCACCTCTTCCAGCCACAGGCCCGGCCGGGCCTCCTTCTTCACTAACGCTTTCATCAGTTTGGGCATGGCACCCTCCTTTGGGTCTGACATCCCAGAAAACAGCCGTCACGTGCCAGGCGCTCTGCAAGATGCCTGGCACGTAAGCCGCGTGACATTTCGCATGTAGGGCGAGATTTATCTCGCCTATAGGGCGAGATGAATCTCGCCCTACACCCTGATTCTGAGGGCAAATCAGCGAATCGTCAAGTGTTTGATCGTCCAATAGTCGCTTTCGCCGAACAAGCCGACGCGCGTCTTGAAGCGCGTGCGGTCGGCCGCGCGATAGAGCCCCACGATCAGCCGATAGGTCCCGGCCGGCGCATCCTTCGGCACCTGGAGGGCATGGCGATCGCGCACCAGCTCGTCGGCGGTCCAGCGCTGGGTGCCATAGCGTCCCCCCACCGGCTGCTCCTCCAGGTTGGCGATGAGCCGGTCGCCCGCGGCGAGCAGTTGCACGACAACCACCAGCGGTTCGCCGGCCGCGGCCGTCGCCTGCCAGAGGAGCTCGACCGGCACGACATCGCCCGGCGAGACGACGGTCGCGGCCGAGGTCGCCTCGATCAGCGCCAGGGGGCCGAAGCGGGCAAGCGCGGGCCGGGGCGTCGCCGCGCCGCGCGCCACGGTCACGCGGCGCAGGTCGAGTCCGCCCGGCACGGCGCTCCCCTGCCCGGCCCCTTCTTGCGGGGGCAAGGCCGCGCCGGTCAACGGATCGTAGATCAGCAGGGCCAACGTGTAGGCGCCCGGCGGCGTGCCCGGCGGGATCGGCACGCGTACCGGCTGGCGCAGCGGCAGGCCGGCCGGCCACTGCGGCGGCAGGAAGAGCGGGCCGAACGGTTTTTCGTCGGTCGGCTGCGCCCAGGTCGCGCCGTCCTCGCCGACCAGGCGCAACGAGACGCCGAACGGAGCCGAGATCGGCGCGTCGCCGCGCCAGGTGAGGCCGGCGTGGAGGGTCTCGCCGGCGGAGATCGCGACGGGCGCATCGTCGAATTGCACCCGCGCGCCGTTCGGATAGCGCGCCGTGGGCCGATCGGCCGACCAGACGGCCCCGCCGCGCGGCAAGAAGCCCTGCAGGCGCATGTTCGCTTCGCCGGCAAAGGGCAGGTCCTCGAACAGATAGCCCCCGTCGGCGAGCTGGGCGCGTAACCGGCCGGCCGGGTCGTTCACGGTGTCGTAGACGCGATAGTGCCACACGCGGCCAAACGTCTGGAACAACGCGGTGATCTGGCGGTCGGCGTCGGCCGGCGGCATGGCGAAGAAGTCGGAGCGAGGATCGTCCCAGCCCAGGCGTTGGCCGGGCGCCAGGGCGTCCGCCAGGTGGCCGGTCATGACGATCACCAGGGCCTCGTCCGTGCGCGGCGCGGGCAACGGCGCCGTCAGCCGGCTGCGGACGGCGACCGGCCCCTGCCAGTAGGTGAGGAGCGGCGGATAGACGTAGCCGGCGTTGACGAGCAAGACATCGCCCGGCCGCCAGCGCGCCTGCAACGCGCGCACGGCCGCGCGGTGATCGTCGGGCCGGTACCACGGGTCGAACCAGAACGTGTAGAGGGAAGCGCCGGCCGCCACCAGCCATCCGGCCGCGAGCGCCGCCGCCGCCAGCCGCCGCCACCCCCCGCCCTTCGCGGCCGGGCCGGTCGCCGGCTCCCTCCGCGGCGACGGCCAGAGCCACGCCATCCCCGCCCCCGCCACTACATAAAACGCCGGACTATACGTGAACACGTACCGCACATGATAAAGCGGCGTCAACAGCGAGATGAGCAAGATCAGCAACAGGGGGCCGAAGGTGGCGATGGGGAGGAGGGGGACGGGAAACGTGAAACGTGAAACGTCAAACGTCAAACGTGAAACGTCATTGGCCGATTGGCCGATTGGCCGGTTCCGCAGCGCCAGGAGGCCGGCCACATACACGCCCAACATGGCGAGGGCCGCGGGCCACGTCCAGGCCGGCGCGGATTGGCCGAGCGCCAGCGCGTTCCAGCTTTCGACGAGCGCGGACAAGAAGCCCGGCGCGAGCCGCCACGGCGGCACGGGCGGTTCGGTTGCCTGCCGCCAGGCAATGGGGATCCACGGCGCGTAGAGGAGCGCAGCGGCGAAGTTGGCGAGGAGGAGATGTGAAACGTGAAACGTCAAACGTGAAGCGTAAAACGTAAAACGTGATTTGCTGATTTGCGCCAGCGCCCACAGATTGAGCGCGATCAAAAGAAAAGCGAAGTAGTAGAGCGTATACATCCCCGCGGCCGCGGCCACCGCATACACCGCCCACCACCACCCGACGTTTGACGTTTCACGTTTCACGCTCGACGTTTCACGTTTCACGCCTTCCGCCAGCGCCAGCGTCGCCACCACCCCCAAGACCGCGCCCAGCGTGTACATCCGCACCTCCTGGCTATACCAGACGTGATACGGACTGAGCGCGACGAGCGCCGCGGCGATCAGGCCGGCGCGCGCGTCGGCGAAGCGCCGCGCCAGGACGTACGTCAGGCCGATGAGCAGCACGCCGAAGAAGAGCGAGAAGAAGGCCGCGGCAAACTCCAGGCCGTTGCCGGCCCCATCCGCATGGCCGGTCGGATAGCCCAGGGCGATCAGCCAGCCGCGCAACAGGATGTAGTAAAGCGGCGGGTGGATATCGCCCGCGGTGTGGCGGATCAGTTCGGGCAGGGGACTGCCCGCCAGCAGCGTGCTGACGGTCTCGTCGTACCACAGGCTATCCGCGGCCAGGCGAAAGAGGCGCAGGGCCGCGCCCCCCGCCAGGATGATCAGCAACGGCAGACGATCACGAAAACGAGGACGCATGTTCGATCTGTATCATCGCAGCAGCCGCTCCACGATGAACCGTTCGCCGCGCTCCACATCCACGTCCACATCGGTGCCGATGTCGGTGTCCAGGGTCGGTCGTTTGAGGGTCATCGGTTCGCTCTGCGCTCCTGATAGAAGTCACCTGCGATTATAACGCACAGGGCGCAGATTTTGACAATCCGGGCAAGGTCGGCTATACTTCGGCGTGCTTACCGACCGATCGGTAAGCAATCGCGCGATTTGAGGAGAAACAAGAAATGAGCGTCGCAGACAACCGAAAACGCAATCGCATCCTGTTGGTGCTCTTCATCGGCGTCTTGATGGGCGCACTGGACATCGCGATCGTCGCGCCGGCGCTGCCCGCGTTGCAGGCAACCTTCGGCGTGGGCGACCGGCTCCTGGCGTGGACCTTCACCATCTACGTGCTCTTCAACCTGATCGGCACGCCGTTGATGGCGAAGTTATCGGACATCTCCGGCCGGCGCGCGATCTACGTGCTGGACGTGCTGCTGTTTGCGCTCGGCTCGCTGATCGTGGCGCTGGCGCCGGGCTTCGGCGTGCTGCTGGTCGGCCGGGCCATGCAAGGGTTGAGCGCGGGCGGCATCTTCCCGGTTGCCAGCGCGGTGATCGGCGATACCTTCCCGCCGGAGAAGCGCGGCAGCGCCCTGGGGATGATCGGCGCGGTCTTCGGCCTGGCGTTCCTGATCGGCCCGATCCTGGGCGGGATCCTGTTGGGGCTGTTCGGCTGGCGCTCGCTCTTCCTGATCAACCTGCCGATCGCGCTGGTGGTGATCGCGCTGGGCCTGATGACGTTGCCCGCCACCCGGCCGGCCGTGCGGCGGCCCTTCGACTGGGCCGGCATGGCGGTCCTGGGCGTCCTGTTGGCCGGCCTGGCCTTCGGCATCAACCAGCTCGACACGGCGCACTTTGCCGCCAGCCTGGCGACGGCTACGGTGTGGGCGCCTCTCCTGTTGACGGCGCTCCTGACGCCGGTCTTCATCCTGATCGAGCGCCGGGCGGCCGATCCGGTGCTGCGATTGTCCATCTTGAGCAGTCGCCAGGCCGGATTGGCTGCCGCGCTCTCGGCGGGTGCCGGGCTGGGCGAAGCGGGCATGGTGTTCATGCCGCAATTGGCCGTGGCGGCCCTCGGCCTGGGCAAGGCCCAATCCAGCTACATCCTGATGCCGGTGGTATTGGCCATGTCGGTCGGATCGCCGCTGGTGGGCCGCCTGCTGGACCGGCTCGGCTCGAAGGCCGTCGTGATGGCCGGCGCGGCCCTGCTGACGGCCGGCATGATCCTGTTGGGCCTGTTCAACAGCAGCCTGGCGCTCTTCATCCTGGCCGGCGTCGTGATCGGCCTGGGGTTGTCGGCGCTGCTGGGCGCGCCGATCCGCTATATCATGCTGAACGAAGCGCCTGTCGCCGACCGCGCCGCAGCTCAGGGGGCCACGACGCTTTTCACGAGCATCGGGCAACTGCTGAGCGGCGTGCTGGTGGGCGCGGCGGCGGCGTCGCAGGGCGGCGGCGCGAGGGGTTACAGCGCGGCCTTCCTGGTCATCGCGGCGGTCGCGTTGGTGTTGACGCTGTTGACCCTGGCGCTCAAGAGCCGGGCGGCCGAGCAGGCGACCATGCAACGGAATCGCGCGGCCGCCGCGGACGAGGTTGCCGCCTGACGCGGCGAGATCTTCCGGCCGACAAGAAGGAGGACGTATGCCTGAAAACATGCGCATGTGGATCGAAGTCACGTTCAACGTGGCCTATCTGGCGGCCGTCTGGGGGCTGGTGGCCGCGATGTGGCGGCGTCGGCCGTGGGTGGCGTCGGCCGATCGGCCGATAGCCGACCGCTTCATGGCCGCCTTCGCGCTGCTGGCCCTCGGCGACACGGGACATGTCGGCTTGCGGGTGGCGGCCTATGCGCTGGGCGGACTGACGGCGCAGCCGGTGCTCTTCGGCCGGCCGGTGAGCCTGGTGGGCCTGGGCGCGCTGGCGACCGCTTACACGGTCACGCTGTTCTACGTGCTGATGCTCGACATCTGGCGGCTGCGCAACGGCCGACGCTTCGCCGCGTTCGAATATTTCCTGCTGGCGCTGGCCGTCATCCGGCTCGGCCTGATGGCTTTGCCGCAAAACGAATGGTGGCGAGTTGACCCGATCCCGCCCTGGAACCTGATCCGCAACGCGCCGCTGACGGTGATGGG
>DAOTZV010000029.1:0-4560 GCA_034434235.1 Anaerolineae bacterium | reverse complement strand
GCGGGAGAACGATGTCCATGGGACGGTGTACGGCGCGCTTACGCCTTCACCTCCACATTTTCCAGCCGGCCGCGGTGATAGAACTTGAACGCCAGCCGCGTCCAGTGCGCGGGCAACATGGGACGGACCTCCCAGCCCTGTTCGGTCGTGCGCAGGCCGGCGAAGCCGAAGACGGCCGCCTGCCACAGGCCGCCTGCGCTCGCGCCGTGGATCCCATCACCTGCGTTGTGGCGTACGTCCAGCAGGTCGGCACGGGCCGCGCGCAGAAAATGCTCGTACCCGCGCTCGTGGTCGCCCACCCGACAGGCCATGATCGCGCTGATGCTGGGCCCCAGGCTGGAGCCGTGCTCGTGATCGGTGCGCGGGTCGTAATAGTCGTAATTGGCGCGTATCTGTTCGGCCGTGAAGCGTTCCGGCAGCAGATACTGCAGCATCAGCACATCCGGCTGTTTGAGGTTTTGGGTCGCCGCGCACCCTTCGATGCCCAACAGCGCCTGCATGGATTTCGTCCGGGTCGGGTCGCGCAGCACTTTTTGGTCGGCATCCTCCAGGTCGAAGAAGCCCGCAAACTGCTCGATCAGGCCGGTCTCGGGGTCCAGCGGCAGGTACATGCAGCCGATGACGTCGGCCCAGTGGGCAAGGCGCTCTTCGCTCAGGTCGAGCGCGGCGACGAGCGCGGCCGCCTTCTCCGGATAGGTGCGCCGGAGCCATGCCAGTACCTCCAGCGCGGTCTCCAGGTGCCACTTAGCCATGTAGTTGGTGTAGGCGTTGTCGTCTATCCGGTCGTGGTATTCGTCCGGGCCGATGACGTTGCGGTAATGGTACTTGCCGTCCGCCTCTCGCCGGGCCGCGCTGGCCCAGAATTTGGCGCCGTCGAGCACGATCTCGGCGCCGTAGTCCCGCATCCAGGCGTCGTCGCCGGTCGTCCGCCAGTATTGCATGACGCCGTAGGCCACGTCCGCGGTGATGTGGATCTCGATGTCGCCCGTCCAGATGCGGACGAGCTGCGTGGGATCGGCGAAGTGCGGCACCCAGGTGGGCGTGACCTCGCGGCCGTCGCCCCCGCTTTCCCAGGGGAACTGCGCGCCCTCATAGCCGTTGCCCCGCGCCTTGGCCCGCGCGCCGGGCAGGTTGTGCCAGCGGTACATCAGCATGTGGCGCGCCAGCTCCGGCTGGGTGTAGGTGAAGAGCGGCAACATGAAGATCTCGGTGTCCCAGAACACATGGTGCCGGTAGCCGAAGCCGCTCAACGTCTTGGCGCCGATGCTGGCGCGCTCGGTGAAGCGCGGGGCCGCGATGAGCAACTGGAAGATGTTGAAGCGCAAGGCGAGCTGCGCCTCGATGTCGCCCTCGACCGTGATGTCCGAGACGGCCCACGTTTTCGCCCATGCGGCGTCGTTGGCCGCACGCCAGGCCGCGTAGCCCAGCGCCTGGCCTTGCCGCGCTTTTGCCAGGGCGGCCGCCAGCGGATCGGCCGCGTCGAGGCCGGGGACGGCCGCCACGAACTTCTGGAGCGTCAGCGAGTCGCCGGCGCGCAGGGTTGTCCGGCGCTCGACGGCCGGCTGGCCGTCGGCGTCGCAGAAGGAGCCGGCCAACGCGCCGGGCGCGGCCGCAGTTCCCGGCACGTGGACACAAGCCGCGACGGCCAGATCGGCCTTCGTGGCGCGCGTGCGCACGTGCACGGCCACCGCGTCGGCCGCGGCCGCCTGGTCGACCAGGTCCCAGTGCAACAGGCCGGTGTTCTCGACGTGGGCATCCAGCCCGGCCCGCACGCGCAGATCGGCCTGGCCTTCGACCGCGGCGATCTGAACCTGGACCGCGGCCTGGTGCGGATCGGCCAGGTTGACGAACCGCTCGAAGTGGAGGTCGAGCACCGGGCCGCCGGCCGTCGGCTGCCAGCGTACCGTGCGGGAGAGGACGCCGGTGCGCAGGTCCAACCAGCGCCGATAGCGCAGCACCTTGCCCCGGTCGAGGCGGAAGCGCACGCCGTTCGCCCAGATGTCCACGCCCCACCAGCGCGGCATGTTGGCCAGCTCGGTGAAGTTGATCGGCATGTCGTCCCACAGCCGGTGCATGAAGCTGGCCGCGTTCTCGCCGGGATAGCCCTCCTCGAAGCAGCCGCGCACGCAGAAATTGCCGTTGCCGATGGTGAAGACCGTCTCCTTGTGGTGTTGGCGGTCGGGGTCGAAGGCCGGCTCGGCCACGGTCCACGCCGCGGCCTCCAGGCCGGCGCGGATGTCGGCCAAGGTCACGCCGGCCAGCGAGTCGAAGCGCACGTGCGCATGTCCCACCCGTTCGGCCGGGCCCAGGCCCACCGCCCACATGCCGGCCGCCAGCGCCGCGTCCACGCCGGCCGCCGCGTCCTCGACCACGGCGCAGAACGCCGGCGGCACGCCCAGCAGTTCCGCGGCCTTCAGGAAGATGTCGGGCGCGGGCTTGCTGCGCGTCGCCAGGTGGCCGTCTACCACGGCGTCGAGCAGGTCGGCGATGCCCAGGCGTTCGATCACGGTCGGCGTGTTGCGGCTGACCGAGCCGATGCCGATCTTGATGCCCGCGGCGCGCACCTCGCGCAGGAGCTCCAGCGCGCCGGGCAACAGGTCGGCCGGGCTCAGCTCCGCCAGCATTTCCACGTAGTAGCGGTTCTTGCGCTCGGTCATCTCTGTGATCTGGGCCTCGGTGGCCGGCCGGCCCGCCAGGATGATCTCCAGCGATTCGCGGCGGCCCACCCCGCGCAACTGCTCGTTGATCTGGCGGTTGAAGACCAGTCCTTCCTCGTCGGCCAGGCGTTGCCACGCCCGGTAGTGGTATTCGGCGGTGTCGGTGATCACGCCGTCCAGGTCGAAGATGATCGCTTTCAGCTCCACGCCTCTCCTCCCCATGCGCAGCGCAGGATGAAATCCTGCGCTGCTCTTGTCATAAGCTCATCGCGCAACCGTCGGCCCGCGGATCGCTGCCGCCGCACAGGACGGCCGTGGCGGGATCGCGCAGGATGATCTGCCCGCGGCCGAAGAGCGCCCGCTCGTGGCCGATCACCACATCAACGGGATGGCCCAGCGCGGCCAACTGCGTCACCGTCGCGGCCGGGATGCCCTCCTCCAGGCTCACCCGGCCGGCCGCGGTGCCGTCGCCGATGCAAAAGCGCGGCCGGTCGAGCGCGGCCTGCGGATCCAGGCCGTCGTCGGCCAGCGCGACGATCACCTGCATGTGGCCCTGCGGCTGCATGAACCCGCCCATCACGCCGAAGGGGCCGAGGAGTAGATTGGTAGATTGGGGATTGGTAGATTGGGAAGCAATGGAATCGTCCACCAATCCATCATTCACCAATCTACCACGTACCAAATTACCACCTACCAATCTACCACCTACCAATGTACCATCAACCGTTATCATCCCCGGAATAATCGTGTGATACGGCCGCTTGCCGGGCGCGAGGGCGTTGGGGTGGTCGGGGTCCAGGCTGAAGTTGTGGCCGCGATTTTGCAGCGTGAAGCCCCAGCCGGCCGGCACGATGCCCGTGCCGAACCCCATGTAGTTGCTGTTGATGAACGAGCACGCGTTCCCTTCGCCGTCCACCACGCAGAAGTAGACCGTATCGGAGCCGGCCACCGGCGCGCCACGGCGCTGATCGAGGGTGGCGCGGGCCGGGTTGATGAGCCGGCGGCGGTCGGCGGCGTAGTCTTTGGAGAGTAGTTGGTGAATTGGTAGATCGGTAAATTGGGGGTCGGCGATGTACCAGCGCGCGTCGGCGAAGGCCAGGCGCATCGCCTCGATCTCCAGATGCAGGCGTTCGGCCGAGAGCGGATCGAGCGGTGCCAGATCGAAGCCCTCCAGAATGTTGAGCGCCAGCAGCGCGGCCAACCCCTGGCCGTTGGGTGGGCATTCCCAGATGCGCAGGCCGCGGTAGGTCACGCTGATCGGCTCGTCCCATGTGCTCTGATGTGCGGCCAGGTCTTCGACCGTCATGCAGCCGCCCGCGGCCTGGACGGTCGCGGCAATGGCCTCGGCGATGGGGCCGCGATAGAACGCGTCCTTGCCGCCCTCGGCCACGGCCCGAAAGGTGCGCGCCAGGCCGGGGTTGCGGAAGATCTCGCCCGGCCGCGGCGCGCGGCCCTCGATGGTCAGCTCCAGGCCGCCGGGCGCGTGAGCGAGCTGGCGCTCCACCCCGCGCGCCCAGTGATAGGCCGTGATCGGCGCCACCGGGAAGCCTTCTTCGGCCAGGCGGATGGCCGGGGCCAGGATGCGGGCGAGCGACAGCCGGCCGTGGCGCGCGATCAGGTCGCACCACCCCGCGCACGCGCCGGGCACGGTGATCGTGTAGGGGTGGTAGGGGGGCAGGGGCACGACGTGATCCGTTTGTAGGGGCGCACGGCCGTGCGCCCCTACCTCGTGCGCCCCCACGCCGAACCCCTCGCGGCGCAGCCGTTCCAGCGTCAACGCCGCGGGCGCGCGGCCCGAGCCGTTGAGCGCGGTCACCTGGCCCGTCGCGGCCTCGTAGTACAGCGCGAAGCAGTCGCCGCCGATGCCGGTGGAGGTCGGCTCGGTGACGTTGAGCGCGGCCGC
>DAOTZV010000028.1:0-2331 GCA_034434235.1 Anaerolineae bacterium | reverse complement strand
AGCGGTAAGGGCGGCACGGGCAAGACCAGCGTCGCGGCCGCGTTCGCGCACCTGGCCGCCGCGGGCAAGCCGCCGGTGCGCGCCGTGCTGGCCGATGCGGACGTGGACGCGGCCAACCTGGAGCTGGTGTTGAGCCCGCGGCCGCTGGAGACGCACGAATTCATCGGCGGGTCGGTGGCCGTGATTGACCCGGACAAGTGCCAGGGGTGCGGGACCTGCGCCCAGGTGTGCCGCTTCGACGCACCTCACCCTCACCCCCTATCCCCCCTCTCCCTCTCCCACGGGGAGAGGGAGAGGGGGGTGCAGGGGGGAGTGGGTGAGGTCTACACCATAGACCCCATTGCCTGCGACGGCTGCGCGGCGTGCGTCTACCAGTGCCCGGAGCAGGCCATCCACATGGAGCCGCAGCTCGCGGGCCACTGGTTCCGGTCGGAGGGCCGCTACGGGCCGCTGTACCACGCCGCGCTGCGGCCCGCGCAGGAGAACTCCGGCAAGCTGGTGACGCTGGTCAAGCAGCAGGCGCGGCTCTCGGCGCTGGACGGCGGCTACGACGCGGTGATCGTGGACGGCCCGCCGGGCATCGGCTGCCCGGTCATCTCGGCCGCGTCGGGCGCCGACCTGGCCCTCATTGTGGCCGAGCCGACCGCGGCCGGCATCCACGACATGGAGCGGGTGCTGGCGACGGCCGCGCACTTCCGCGTGCCGACGCTGGTCTGCATCAACAAGGCCGACATCTATCCGGCAGGCACAGCCGAGATCGAGGCGTATTGTCGCGAGCGCGGCATCGAGGTCGTCGGCCGCGTTCCCTTCGACGCCACGGTGACGGAGGCGATGGTGCAGGGCGAGCCGGTCACGGCCTTCAGCCCCCATGCGCCGGCCAGTCAGGCGTTGAGCGAGATCTGGCAGCGCGTGGCAATGCGGCTGAAGTCGCCCGAGTAGGGTCGCGTCGGCCGGACGTGCGAGTGGACATCGAGAGGGGTGCGTAATTGAGCGACGGACGAATCAGGGAGCTGCAAAGACGGATCGCCGATCTGAAAAGCCGCTGGCCGGCCCATTCGGTGCCGCCAGCCATGATGCAACAGTTGGACGAACTTGAAGAGGAGCTGGAGTTAGAAGCGAAAAAGACGGACGAGGACGCGCGCAATGCCCAAGAAGACGTGCCTGGTAGACTATAGCGTGTGCCGGCCGAACCGGTGTGACCAGGGTATCTGCCTTGCCGCGCTGGCGTGTCGGCGCAAAATCCTCAAGCAAGAAGCGCCCTACGAGATGCCGGATCCCAATCCAGACGCCTGTGTCGGTTGCGGCGTCTGTACCGCTGCCTGTCCTGTGAAGGCAGTCCGCGTGGTGGTGATGTGAGCGACTGACATTGCCGCGCTCACTCAAGAGGATGTGACGGGACTGAGAGAAAGAGGAGATATGTGCCCCCGGTTGCGTCGTTGTCGCAGGTTGCATCGCTGTCTGTGCATGGGGCCGTGCGCGCCGTGGGGCGCCCGTCCACCGCCAGCCTTCTCCATTTGCCGATGTGAAGCCCGTTGTGGTCTGGTACGCTGAGAAAATACCTTGTCCAAACTGACACTCACTACACAAATGGAGGTTTGCCATGAAACGCATGCTGGTTGGAGTGGACGGCTCTCAGTACGGCCTGGAGGCGGTCAAGGCGGCTGCCAAACTGGCCGCAGAGCGCGGCATCAAGTCGGTGACGTTGATCAACGTGATCCCGGTGGCGGTCAGCACGCTGGGTCCGACGCCGGTTGCAGCCCCGCCGGAAGATATCGAGGCCTGGGAAGTATTCCAGCAACCCAAAGCCATACTCAAGGAAGCAGGCATAGAAGCCAGGCTGCTCCTGCGAGAGGGCGATCCGGCCTATGAGATCGTGCAGGCGGCGCAAACTGAAGGCTACGACCTGATCGTCGTCGGGCACCGTGGGCTGTCACCCATTAAAGCTTTCCTGCTCGGCAGTGTCTCCAATCGCGTGGTCACCCACGCGCCGTGCTCGGTTCTGGTGGTGCGGCCCGGGCTGGAGAACAATGGCCAATAGCCGGAGGGCATCATGACAGCGACATCCAAGTCAACAGGCTGGTGGCGCGGCCAGACCTTCACGGCCGTGCTGCTGCTGATCATCATCGTGCTTACCGCCTGGGCGCTGGCGACGGGAACCGGGACGGCAGCCGGCGTGGCGCCGCTGACCGCCGGCCGCGAGATCCTCCTCGTGGTCGTCGGCTTCTTTGCCGGCGTGCTCGGCGGCCTGATCGGCACGGGCGGCTGCAGCCTGATGCTGCCCGTCATCCACTTCTGGATGGGCTATCCGGCGCCGATCGCCGTGGGCACCAC
>DAOTZV010000027.1:0-2428 GCA_034434235.1 Anaerolineae bacterium | reverse complement strand
GTGGCGATCACGTCGAAGGCCGATCCCGACCACGCGCCGCCCGGCCACGAGAACTGGTTCGTGCTGGTGAACGCGCCCGCGGTCGGCCAGGAGCGGCTCACCGCGGCCGGGGAGCGTTGCCCGCCCTGGGATTGGGAGCGGGAAAAGGCGGCCTATCGCGATCGGGTGCTGGCGACCCTGGCGCGCTTCGGGTTGGACGTGCGCGAGCGCATCGTGGTGGAGGAGATCTTCACCCCGGCCGACCTGGCCCGGCAGACCGGCAGCTGGCGCGGCGCGCTGTACGGCGCCTCGCCCAACAACATGCTGGCCGCGTTCCGTCGGCCGCCGGTGCGCGACCCGCGCGTGGCCGGGCTCTACTTTGCGGGCGGCACGACCCATCCCGGCGGGGGCGTGCCCATGGTGATCCTGTCGGGCCGGCTGGCGGCGCGGACGATCCTGGCGGACCTCGGCGCCGCGGGGTGATGTTGGCGGCGTGGGGGCGCACAAGAGGGCGGACGCCATCCGCCCCTACCATGATCTCTGAGCGCTGCGCGTTTGCGCGCTTTCGGTGATTGAATTCGAGGTGCTTCTGTTGTATAATCTAATCGAAACAACGGGGACAGCGATGCTAATGGCTACCGATGGAGGTGCCTATGGTCACGCCGATGGCAGAGCGACCGGTCATGCAAGAAACGCACGCGCAGCTGGAGATCGCGCTGATGGAGGAGTATCTGGGCCGACCGCTGCACAGCCTGGCCGAGCTGCCCGCAGAGGAGGCCGCACGCCTGCGGGCTGCGGCCTCGCGCTACGCATCGGCGCGGCTGGCCGAGATCGAGGCGCGCGCAGGGTTTGTCCAGCATGTAGCCGGCGCGGCTGCGCAATCTATTACGGTGGCCGCTTGAGAACGGGAAGTTTGCCGCCGGTGTCTCTTTGCGACGGGCGGATTTTCGCGCGTCGAGGGGAGGTTTTTTGATTTGAAATCGGTCGTCATCATCGGCGCAGGCATGGGCGGGCTCGCCGCGGCGCTGCGCCTGCGGCATATGGGCTTCGACGTCACCGTCATCGAAAAGCAGCGGCGGCCGGGGGGCCGCTCCAACGTGCTACAGGAGCATGGCTTCCGGGTGGACATCGGCCCGACCATCCTGGTCATGAAGCAGACGTTCGAAGAGACCTACCGGGCCATCGGCCAGGACATCAACCGGCGCATCAAGTTCGTGCCGCTGGACCCCAATTACCGCATCTACTACCACGACGGCACATACATTGACCTGTACAACAGCATGGCGAAGCTGGCCGCCGAGTGCGAACGGGTCGAGCCGGGCGTGACCACGCGGCTGTTCCGCTTCATCGGCGAGGCGGCCAAGAAGTACGAGCTGGGCATGGACTTCGTGGCGCGCAACTACGACCGCATCACCGACCTGGCCAATCCGACGGCCGCGCTGCGCCTGCTCCAGACCGGCTCCTATCAAAAGCTGTACGCCCAGGCGTGTCGTTACTTTAAGACCGACAAGCTGCGCAAGGCGTTCACCTTTCACTCCATGTTCCTGGGCCTGTCGCCGTTCGATGCGCTGGCGATGTACAGCCTGATCACCTACGCCGACCTGGTGGAGGGGATGCAGTATCCCCTGGGCGGCATCTACAGCATCGTGGAGGACATGGTCAAGCTGGCGGGCGAGATGGGCGTGACCCTGCGCACCGGCACGCCGGTGGAGGAGATCGTCGTGGAGGGCGGCCGGGCGCGCGGGGTACGCCTGGCCGGCGGCGAGGTCGTGGACGCCGACATCGTGGTCTCCAACGCCGACCTGGTGTACACCTACAAGAAGCTGGTGCCTGCTCAGCATCGCAAGGTCTACACCGACGTGAAGCTCGACCGGATGGACTACGCCTGCTCCGGCTATCTGCTCTACCTGGGCGTGGACAAAACCTATCCCCACATGCGCCATCAGGCGCTCTACTTTTCGGAGGACTATCGGGCCAACCTGGACGCCATCTTTCGGACCAAGACGCTGCCCGCCGATCCGTCCTTCCACCTGAACAACCCGACGGTCACCGACCCCAGCCTGGCGCCGCCGGGGCACAGCGTGCTCTACCTGCTGGCGCCCATGCCCAACCTGCAGGGCAACGTAGATTGGGACGCGGCCGCGCCGGTCGTGCGGGAGAAGCTGCTGGCTCAGCTCGAACGGCTGGTGGATCCCGACATCCGCAAGCATATCGTCTGGGAGCGGGAGTACCGGCCGACCGATTTCGCGCGCGATATCAACGCGCCGTACGGCGTCGCGTTCGGCTCGTTGTCGCACGGCTTCTTCCAGTCCTCCTATTTCCGGCCGCATAATGTCGCGCGCGACATCCCCGGCCTCTACTTCGTGGGCCAGGCCACCTATCCCGGCATCGGGATGCCCATGGTGATGCTCTCTGCACGGCTCCTGGCGGAACGGCTTCAGCGGGAGCG
>DAOTZV010000026.1:0-57777 GCA_034434235.1 Anaerolineae bacterium | reverse complement strand
TGGCGCAGGATCAGCGCGTAGGGCGAATCGGCCTGGAAGGGCGGCTGGCCGGTGAGCAGCTCGTAGAGGATCACGCCCAGCGCGTACACGTCGCTGCGCTCGTCGCCGGGCTGGCCCTCGCCCTGCTCGGGGGCCATGTAGGCCGGCGTGCCCAGCAGCGCGCCGGCCTGGGTCGCCACGGTCGCGTCCACCATGCGCGCCACGCCGAAATCGCTCAGCACGGGGTCGGCCAGCCGGCCGCCGCGGAGGAGGATGTTGGAGGGCTTGACGTCGCGGTGGATGACCCCTTGCCCGTGGGCGTAGTCCAGCGCCTCGGCCAGGGCCGCGATCAGGGCAACGGCTTCCGTGGGCGCGAGCGGCTGGCGCCGGCCGCGCAATGCCGCCTGCAATGACGGCCCCTCCACCAGCTCCATGACCAGATAGTGGAGCTCGCCCTCATTGCCGTAATCCAGCACTTTGACGATATGGGGGTGATCGAGCTGGCCGGCGGCCGCGGCTTCGCGGCGGAAGCGGGCCAGGAACCCTTCATCGCCGGTCAGATGGGGGTGAAGGATCTTCACGGCTACCGACCGGCCGTCGGGCGCCAGGCCTCGATAGACCTGCGCCATCGCGCCCTGGCCCAACCGGTCGGTCAATCGGTAGCCGCCGATGGTCTGGCCGAGGAGGTCGGACATGGCTGCACCCTCCCGGTCGCAAGGAGGAAGGAGAACTGCCGAAACGCGCGACCATCCGCCTCAGCATTGACATCAGTATACAACGAAAATCGGCCTCAATCAAGAATCCGGCCTGACGGGCCGACACCGGCACACGTCAAGACGACATCGCCCGGCTCCTCAAGTCGCACCTGGGTCAGGGGTGATTGCCCGCAGCCGCCCGACAGCCGACGAGCGCGCAGACGGGGAACGGCTGGTGGTATCAGGTTGGCCGCGGTGGCCCCCCACGTCGCCGGGGGCTCGGCCCACAGGCACAAGCTGAGGCTGAGGAATCAACTCGCCTCTTCCGCATCCTCGTCGTCCGCGGCCTCGCCGGTTGCATCTTCGAGCCGCGGCGCCCAGCGTTCGACCGCGTGGCGCTGGACGATCAGCGGCTCGGCCGCGCCCGTATCGAGCGCCACCGCGCCCAGATCCCACCAGACGACTTTGCCGGTGACCACCTGGCCGTTCCACAGGTAGAGCGTGAGAGGCCGTTGCGCCAGAGAGGCCGCGAACAGCGTACGGCTCAGGGCCTTGCGCGGCCAGTCATGGCGCCAGCGGAGCTCTTCGTAGGGCACGCCGTAGTAATCGGCCAGGATGCGGATGGCCTCTTCATCTCCCATGGCGCGATAGCGCTGCTCCATCTGACGATAGAGGCCCTTGGGCAGAGCGGTGGCCGCCTCGATCTCCCACGGCGTGACGCCCCCCCGCCTGGCCCGCAAGAGCCGCAGGTAATCGCCCAGGCTCATGGGGTCGGCTCCTGCGCTGGCGCCGCGGCCGGCCGGGTGTAGCTGACGAGCGCCAGCTTGTTCAGCGTGACCTCGGCGCCGTCGGCGGTGCGCACCGTGATGCTGTAGGGGCTGAAGCCGACCACCTGACCTGCCACCGTTGAGCCGTCGAACAGCGTGAACAAGAGCCGGTCGCCGGCCGATTGCGCCGCGGCCAGATAACGGGCCTCGAATTCGTCCACCGCCTCGGGGAGATAGGCGCGACGGCGAACAGGCTGCGGCACCCCTTTGAGCTTCGCCTGCAGATCGCGCAAGACCGTGCTGAGCGCGCGGCGGTCGAGGCCGGCAAGCGGCTTGCCCAGCTCGGCTTCCAGCTCGGCTGCGGTCTTGTTCAGCCGTTTGAGCAGGTTTTCCAGGTGGGCAAGCTGGCTGGGCCGGGGCGGCAGAGACGGCCGGCCGACGGCCTTCGGCCGGGGCGGCCGCTCGCGGATCTTCCGGCCGGCCGGTGCCGGTTGCGCGGGCGGGGCGGACGGGGACGCGGCCGGCGCCGGCCGGCCGGCCTCGCGCGATGGCTGCCGCTCGAGCGGCGGCGCGCCGGGTCGGGGGTCGGATTGCAGCTTGATGTCGCTCTCTTCGACGTAGAGTGCGCGCGCCAGCCGGGTGAGATGCCGACGGTCTATGCTGCGTTGGCCCGATTCGTATTCCATGACCAGCCCGATGGGAAGTCCGGCCCGACTGGCCAGGGTGGCCACGCTGAGCTTCTTCTGTTCTCGCAAAAACCACAGGTTTTCTGCCAAAGTCCTACCTCCTGGCGATCACGCTTCCAACGTTATATGGAAAAACGCCCCCATGTCGGTGCCTGCGATTACCGTTTCGGGCCTGAATTCATTCTTCGGGCAACGGCGGCAGATCGGCCAGGCTCTCCAGCCCCAGGTATTGCAGGAAGCGCTCGGTGGTGCCGTACAGGAAGGGCCGGCCGGGCTGTTCCAGGCGGCCGACCGGCTCGATCAGCTCGCGCGACAGCAGGGTGCGCAGGACGCCGTCGCAGTTGACCCCGCGCACGGCTTCGATGTCGGCGCGCGTGAGCGGCTGCTTGTACGCAATCACCGAGAGGGTTTCCAGCGCGGCCGGCGACAGCTTGCTGGTGACATCGAGGCCCAGGAACTGTTCGACATACGGCGCGGCTTCGGGCGCGGTGGTGAGCTGTACGCGATCCCCTTTGCGTTGCAGGCGGATGCCGCGACCGCCGTTCTTGCATGCCACGCTCAGATCGGCCAGCGCGATCTCGATGGCCTCCTGGCTTACCCCCAGAAGCTGCGCCAGTCGCACGATCGGCACCGGCTCCGACGCCACGAAGAGCAGGCTTTCCACCAGCATGGGGAGTTGGGCCTGGCCGGGCGCGGCGGCCGGCGGCGTTACGGCTTGATCGAGAAGCGGTTGGCCGGCGTCGGTTTCGTCCGAAGCCGTTGCCAGCGGTTGGGGTTCTGCCACAGCTTGCTCCTTGTCCACCACGGCGAGTCGCCAACGGCGAGCACGCCGATCTCCGATGGCTATTATACTCCAGTCCGACCCGATGGCCTACGCATCGTTATCGCCAGAACCGCACCCAACACCGTGCATGTCGCCAGGCTGATCGCGGCTCCCCACCGCCACGATGACGGCTCGTAGGAGAAGACAATGGTGTGGCGCCCCGGCGACAGGGCCACGGCCCGGAACATGAGATCGGCGCGCAGGATCGGCGCGGCCGCGCCGTCCACGGTGGCCCGCCATCCGGGGTAAAAGCTATCGGCCAACACCAGCAGCGCCGGCGCGCGCACGTCGGCCTCCAGGTGCACGCGCTCGGCTTCGTATGAGACGATCCGCACGGCCTCATCGGGCAACGTCGCCGGCCCGGAGAGCGCCAGGTCCGCGGCCACGAAGGCCGCGCGGCGGGGGTCGAAGTTCGCGTCGGCCAGGCCGGCGAGCGTCGCGGCCGGGTCGCGCTCGGCGATGGCCTGGTGCACCAGCCACGCGCGGCCCGGCGCGGCCGTCCGCTCGTAGATCTTCACGTCGCCGGAATGGATGCGGCGCAGGTCGCCGCGCGGGGAGAGGGTGACCGACTGATGGCCGGCCGTGCGCGTGTCGAGCAGGCTCAGGCCGCGCACGATCAGCCCGGCCGGGGCATCGGTGGCCGCGGCGAGGGTCAACGTGGCCGGGATCATCGCCGCGGGCAACGGCAGGATGCGCGGCCGGAGCAGGGGGGCGTGGCCGGACGCCCCTCCTTCGGCCGCGGCCGTCAGCTCCAGCTCCGCGCGCCGACCATCGGCCGACGCGACGCCGATGATCCCGCGCGCGTCGGCCGCGTCGCTCGTCTCGGGAACGGCGATCACGCCGAGGGCCGTGGCCGAGAAGGCCGGATAGGTGCTCAGATCCAGCGTCAGCGTCTGGCCGGGCCGGAGCAGCACGGGCTGCTCCAGGTCGTAGTAGACGTCGTCGTACCACAGGTCGTGTTGTTTGTCGGTGATCACAAAGCGCACGCCGGTCAGGTCGAGCAGGCGATCAGGCGGGATGGCGCGCAGTTGTTCGCGCAGTCGGCCGTCGGGCAGGCGGCTCTCCTCGGGGACGAACAGCGTTTGCAGCCGGCCGTAGTCGGCCGTGGGCAAGACGCCGCCGTCGTAGCCGTCGAGCGCGGGGAGCCGCCAGACGAGCGCCAGGTTGGGCGCGAGGATCTCGTTCCACTTGGCGGCCCGCACGAAGCGTTCGACCGCCTCGGCCGGCAGGCGGTCGGCCTGGAGGCGGCGCAGTTCGGCCAGGTCGCCCGGATCGAAGCGGATGTCGGACATGCTGAGAAAGCGACCGCGGCCGGCGGCCGGCTCATCGGCCGTGGCCGCGAGCAGGACGGCCGGCGCGTTGCGCAAACCGGTCGCGGCCGGCGCCGTCGCCAGGGCAAACGGAAGGCTGCGGCCTGCCAGCCAGAGCTCGGCCAGGATCAAACACGGCAGGCCGATGGCGGCGATGGCACGCCGGCGCAACCCGATCAGCAGGAGCGCCGCGGCGCCGACGGCCGCCGCGGCCCAACCGAGGACCGTCGCTGCCGGCGGAGGCTGTTGTGTGACGACAAAAGCTGCCAACGCCAGGAAGGCGATCGCCCATCGCAGGCGCCTGGCGCCGAACCCCCATCTTGCGGGCGCGGCGATGGCGCGGCCGGCCCCATGTTGCAGCCACAGATCCAGGCCCAGGCCCGCCAGCGCGGCCGCGCCGAACGCGTAGAGCGCCAGCCAGCGGGCCGGCGCCCGGAAGAGGTCGAAGCCGGGCACGAAGCGCCACAGGAGATAGTAGACAGGATTGTACGCGCCCAATGCCAGGAAGATGCCGACGAGAACCAGGGCCGCGGCCCTGGCCCGCGCCGGCCGCTGCGCGTCCAGGGGGAAGATGAAGGCGAGCGCCGCCAGGATCAGGCCCGCGAGGCCGACGTAGCCGGTGAACTCCGTGAACCCTTCGCTGTTGAAGGCCTCGGCCAGGCCGCCGGCGAACGGCGGGAGAAACGTCTGCAGCAGAAGCCGCGGCCGCAGCGAAAAGCTCGCGGCCAGGCGATAGGTCAGGCCGCCGGTGCGCAACCCCAGGCCGTTCAGCTCGAGGCCGGGCAAAAGCTGGCCGGCCGCCAGAAGCACCGCCGGGCCGCCCGCGAGCAGCGGCCAGAGGCGCGCCAGCTGCCGGCCGATCGGCTCGCGTTGCGGCTGCTTCCATGCGGCAACGAGCGCGTAGATCCCCAGGCCGACCAGGTTGATGAAGGTGGTTTGGGTGTGGCCGGCCAGGATCTGCAAGGCGAGCACGAAGCTGAGGGCGATGGCCCAGCGCAGGCGCGACCGCCCGTCGCGGGCGTCTCGCGCCTCGTCGAAGCACCACAGGGTGGCCGGCAACCAGGCCAGCGCGTTGAGCTGGTTGATGTTCTCGATCTTGCCCAGGGCGAAGCCGCCCATGCCGAACAGCAGAGCCGCGGTCCAGGCGCCGGCCCGGCTCAGGCGCAGCGAGCGCCGGCCGAAGGCGTATGTGCAGCCGGCCGCCAGCCAGATGTGCAACAGCGCCGACCAGATCAACGCGCGCGCCGGCTCCAGCCAGATCAAGGGCCAGTGGAGCGGATAGAGGACGGCCGCCTGCGGATTGGCCAGGAAGGGCGCGCCGAGGAACAGGTAGGGATTCCAGAGCGGCAGATGGCCGGCCCGCAGCTCGGCGCTGCGATAGGCCCAGTAGGGCAGGAAGTAGGTGAACGCATCCACCCCCGTCAGGATGCGGTTGGTCAGGCCGAGCGGCCAACATACGGCCAGGGTCGCGGCGAGCAGGCCCGCCAGCGCCAGGGCGTCGCGCCGGATCGCGTCGGGCTTGGAGGAATTCAGTCTTCGCAGGAGCGCCGTCATGTCACAAGGCCCGCCCTTCGATGCGATAGATCGTAAAGGCTCGCGTGCCGTCCCCGCGATAGACGCGCCACGCTTCGATCAGGGCCAGGCGTCGGCTGGCGAGCGCCAGGCGCACCTCGGCCGCGGCCGCGTCGCGCCAGCCGGGCAAGATGACCCATTGCGGCCGGTCGGGCGATTCCTGCCAGGTGCGGGCGGCGTCGTCGGCCAGCTTCCAGCCGCTGCCCCACCAGCGCCGTTCCTGGGGCGCGTCGAAGAGATAGAAGTCGAAGTGCCATCCCAGCCAGCGATCGTAGATGATGGCATTATCGGGCTGGTCGCGGAAGAAGCCGGCGATGTCGTCGAGGCCGGCGTACGCGCCGTGGTCGCTGCCCACCGGCAGGCGGCCGGCCGCACCCAGCCACGCGGCCCAACCCAACAGCGCAACCAGCCCCACCGCAACGGCCTGCCGCAAAACGCGTAACGCAAGCCTCCGGCTTGCGCCGCGCGGCGGGACAAGCGCGGACGCATAGAGCAGAACGATTCCCCGGCCGGCCAAAACACACACGAACGGCAACAACGGCAACAGATACCGGTCCCACGGCTGAAACGTGACGACCAGATGAAACGCCAGATAGCCCGCGCAGAAGGCCGCCAGCAGCACGCCGATGCGCTGGCGACGGCGCTCGCGGAGGACGGCGAAGAGGGCCAGGCCGGCCATCAGCGCGGTGAGGGCCGGCACGCCGAACCAGTAGCCCATGATCTGCGCCCAATCGGCCGCGCGGTCGGGCCAGGTGGCCGGCGGCGCCCATCCCAGGCCGCCGTAGGTCGTCAGGCTGCGATCCCAGAAGCTCGGCCGTTTGGCCCACCGCAACGTATCCCACCAGGTGACGGGTGCGAAGATCAGCGCGAAGCCGAGCAGGGCGGCCGCGAATCGCCTCAACAGATGCCCGGGCCGTGGGCGCTGCGGGTCGGCCCGGCGGGGATGGAGATGCTCGTCGGCCGCCACCAGGAGCGCGATGAGCGGCGCGGCCACCACGCCTTGCTGCTTCGATGCGACCGCCAGGCCGACGGCCACCCCGGCCCAAAACGGCCGGCCGGCCACCGCCGCCCAGGTCGCGGCCACCAACCATAACGTCAACCAGGGGTCGGTGAACGCGGTCGGCGCGAACAGGATGGCAAACGGCGAGGCCGCGAGCAGCGCGGCGCTCACCAGGGCCGTGCGGTCATCGTACAGACGACGGACCAGGCCCCACGTGCACGCGATCGTGGCCAGGGAGACGATCATCCCCGGCAGCCGCAACGCGCGCTCCGAGACGCCCGGCCAGTGCAGCGCGCCGGCCAGCGCATAGAGGACGAGCGGCGGCTTATCCACCCAGGCCGTCAACAGCAGCGGATCGCGGCCGCTGACGATCAGGCGGGCCCAGTAACCGTAGAGCGCCTCGTCGTGATGGAGCGGAAAATCGGCGGCCCACACGACATAACGCAACGCCGCCGCAACCGCCAAGATGCACCCCAACGCGAGCGCAACGGAAATCGAAAGGCTGGGATTGGCCAGACGGTCGCGCGCCTGTCCCTCGACCGTTGGCCGCCACGGCGAGAAGCTCTCGAGCGAGGTCACTCGGTGAAGCGATACTTCAGAAGCGTCCACATGACTGTCAGCCCATCGCGCCAGCTGATCTTCTTGCCCTCGGTATACTCGCGGCCCGTGTAGGAGATGGGCACCTCATAGATGCGATAGCCGCGCTTGAGGATCTTAGCCGTGATCTCCGGATCGAACCCCCAGCCGTGCGAGCGGATGCGGAGCTGTTGCGCCACCTCGCGGGTGAAGACCTTGTAGCAGGTCTCCATGTCGCTGAGGATGGTATCGAAGAGGATGTTGGTGAACAGGGTCAACAGCTTGTTGCCCAGCATGTGCGTGAAGAACATCGCCTTGCGCGGGCCGCCCAGGAACCGGCTGCCGTAGACGACCTGGGCGCGGCCCTCCAGGATCGGCTGCACCAGCACCGGATAGTCGCGCGGGTCGTACTCCAGGTCGGCGTCCTGGACGAGCATGATGTCGCCCGTCGCCTTCTCGATGGCCGTGCGCACGGCCGCGCCCTTTCCCATGTTGCGCTCGTGATAATAGACGTGCACATCGGGCAGTTCATCGAGCGCCGGCAGCAGATCGCGCGTGCCGTCCACCGAGCCGTCGTCCACGATGATCACTTCCTTGTCCACGACCAGCTCGACGCTGCCGTCGGGGCCGGGAGGAAGGCCGAAGCGGCCGTCGAACACGCGCACCCGCACCTCGACCGCGCGGACGCGGCGCACGATCTCCTGGATCGTGGCGACCTCATTGTAGCAGGGGATCAAAACGGAAAGCTTCATGCAGATGTCATCCTCTGCGCGCCGGGCGGCCGGGGGGCGGCGCCCGGCGCGTCGGCCGCGCTCACGACTGGCCCACCTGGTGCGCCAGGATGATCGCTTCGGCCACTTCTTTCATCGGCTTGCGATTGTCCATGCTCATCTTCTGGATCTTGCGGAAGGCTTCCGCCTCGGAGAGGCCCTGCTTGTCCATCAGGATCCCCTTGGCGCGATCCACCAGCTTGCGCGTTTCCAGCGCCTGTTGCAGATCGTCCACCTGCTTTTGCACGGCCTGAAACTCGCGGAAGCGCGCCAGGGCCACCTCGATGGCCGGCGCCAGCTCTTCTTCGCGATAGGGCTTGACCAGATAGGCCACCACGCCGGCATCGCGGGCGCGCTCCACCAGATCGCGCTGGCTATAGGCGCTGAGGAGGACGGCCGGCGCGATGCGCTCCTCGGTCAGGATCTTGGCCGCCTCGATCCCGTCCATGTCGGGCATCTTGATGTCCATGACCACCACATCGGGGCGCAGCTCGCGCGCCTGATTGACCGCGCTGCGGCCATCTGCCACCTCGCCCACCACCAGGTATCCCAGATTGGTGAGCATCTCCCGAAGATCCATGCGGATCAAAGCCTCATCATCTGCAATAATGACACGCGTGCGTTCCATGGTGTCTCTCCTCTTGACGTTTGAAGAAATAGCTGCTGCTAGTTTTTGCGTGCTTCCGAAGCCAGAGCGATCTTCGGAAAATCCACCGTCGCGGCCACGCCGTCTTCCCGGTTCTCCAGGCGCAAGACGCCGTGCAGATCATCCTGCACCAGCGCGCGCACGATCTGGAGGCCCAGGCTGGAGGGCGCATTCAGGTCGAAGCCGCTCGGCAGACGTTCGCCGTCGTCCCATACGATCAACTGGACCCGTTCTCCGCCGTCAATGAGCTGGAGCCTGATCTCGCCCGTCTTGCGTTCGCCGAAGCCATGTTCCAGGGCGTTGTGGATCAACTCGTTGATCACCAGCGCGGCCGAGGTGGCCTGTTGGCTGGGCAGATAGATCGTCGGGCCTTCCACGTTGAAGCGGATCTGTTGGCCCGGCTCCATCATGACCTGGCGGTTCTGCGCCACGATGCGCTGGCAGATGTCGCGCAGATTGATCGTCTGGCTTTCGTCCAGTGACAGGTATTCGTGGATCACCGCGACGCTCAGGATGCGCGAGATCGCTTCGTTGAGCGCGCGCAACGTCTCCTCGTTCTTCGTGCGGCGGGCGTGCATGCGCAACATGGCGGCGATGGCCTGCAGATTGTTCTTGACGCGATGGTGCACCTCCTGCACCATCGTGGTCTTGAGCTTGAGCTCTTGCTTCTTGCGGCGCTCCTCGGTGGCATCGTGCACCATGATGAGCACGCCGCCGATCTCGCCGACCCGGCGCCGCCGCGCCGTAAGCCCCTGGAGCCAGCCGCCGAAGGTGGGCGGCGGCCAGACGGGCAACACCTTGCGGATCCAGATGTGCGTTCCTTCCTGCGCCTCGCGTTCCATCGGCCGTCTGGCGGCCAGCGCCGCCAGCACCAGGTTCTCGTCGTCGGTGTGGAAATACGAGAGATCCTTGCCGCGCAGGTCGTCCAGATAGCCCAGACGGCGATACAGGTTGTTGGCGATGCCGCTGACATAGGTGACGCGCAGCGAGGCGTCTACCAGCATCACGCCGTCCATCTCGCCGAACGGCGAGAGCTGATCCGCGTTCGCCAGTTCGCCGCGCAGGCACATGCCCTTCACCCATTCGATGGCGCGCTGGAACGAGACGTGGCGGTGGCGATGCCGTTCGAGCTGGATGAGGGAGGTTTCGATGCTGAAGAGCGCCAGGAGCTGGCCGGCGCTGCCGAAGATCGGATAGACGTCTTGGCGCACCGGCGCGCCGCTCGGCACCAGTTCGTGGTGGGCGCGCAGATGGCGCCGCCGCCGTAACGCTTCGATGGGCGCGGCCGCCTGCGGCCCGGTGAGCGGCTGGCCCACCAAATCGGCGTTATAGAGGGAAGCAATGGAATGGGGCTGCGCCTGAGCGATCACCACGACCGAGCGGCCGGCCGCAGGGCGCAACAACAGCACATCGGCGCGGCTGAGGTCGGCCGTGATGGCCATCCCGCGCACGATGTTTTGCAGCAGCTCCAGATCTGGGCCGGCGAGGCCCGGATAAACCTGCGTCAGGTCGTGCATCGCATCCCCAGAGCACCCCCGCGCGCCCGCGCGTCGGATCATCTCAAACAGAGAGGGGTGGGATAGTGTCCCACCCCTCCGCGCCAGTCGGGGCGAGAGGATTTGAACCTCCGACCACTTGAACCCCATTCAAGTGCGCTACCTGGCTGCGCTACGCCCCGATCACGCCGATAAGTATACTCAAAAGGCGCAGATTGTGCAAATATGGCGAGAGCCGCGCAATGCTCGAGCGCCCACCCCCGCAGTTGCACTTTGCCCGCAGACGTGATATAAGCCAGATGATAATCTGTCGCCCATCTCTGTCCAGCGAGGCGCGCGTCATGCTTCCGGTTGCCGTTTCATTTCCGCAGGTCGCGCTGGTCGAACAGCGCATCGAAGCCCCGCGCCTGGCCGACGTGGCCGGGGCCATCCGCAGCGAGATCGAACGCCTGGGCGTGGCGGCCCGGGTGCGTCCCGGCATGTCGGTCGCGGTGACGGCCGGCAGCCGGGGCATCGCCAATATCCCGCTCATCCTGGCCACCGTCGTCGCGGAGCTGAAACGCATGGCCGCGCGGCCGTTCCTGGTGCCGTGCATGGGCAGTCACGGCGGAGCTACGGCCGCCGGCCAGGTGGAGGTCCTGGAAAGCCTGGGCATCACCGAGGCCACGGTCGGCTGTCCCATCCGCTCTTCCATGGAGGCCGTCCAGATCGGCGTCACGGCCGAAGGGATCCCCGTCTTCCAGGACCGGCTCGCCTTCGAGGCGGACGGCATCGTGGTGGTCAACCGCATCAAAGCGCACACCGATTTCAGCGGCCCGGTGGAAAGCGGCCTGATGAAGATGCTCACGATCGGCCTGGGCAAGCACCAGGGCGCGCTCGCCGCGCACCGCCACGCCATCCGCTACACCTATCGGGCCGTCATCGTCTCGATGGCGCGCGAGATCATCCGTCGGGCGCCTCTGCTCTTCGGCCTGGGGGTGGTGGAAAACGCGCGCGACGAGACGGCCATCGTCGCGGCGGCCTGGCCCGAACAATTCGAGGAGATCGAGCAATCTCTCTTGCAGCGCGCCCGCGCCATGATGGCCCGCCTTCCGTTCCATCAGCTCGATGTCCTGGTGGTGGACCGCATGGGCAAGGAGATCAGCGGATCGGGCATGGACACCAACGTGTTGGGCCGGCGGATCGTCTTCGGCGAGGCGGAGCCGGAAAGCCCGCGCATCACCCGCATCGCCGTCTGCGATCTGACCGCGGCCAGTCACGGCAACGCCATCGGCATCGGCCTGGCCGATTTCACCACGCAGCGGCTGGCGGACAAGATAGATCGCCGGCAGACCTACATCAACGGCCTCACTTCCGGCTCGCCCGAACGGGCCCGGCTGCCGATGGTGGCGGCCAATGACCGGGAGGCCGTCGAATGGGCCTTGTTGACGTGCGGCGCGGTGGACACGGCCCGCGCCCGGCTGGTGCGCATCCAGGACACGTTGCACCTGGAGCGCTTCTACGCGTCGGAGGCGCTGTGGCCCGAGATCGCGGCCGATCCCCGGCTGAAGGTCGTGGGCGAATGGGCGCCCCTGGCGTTCGACGCCGAGGGCCGGCTGGCGCCCGCGTTGGCATAGAACGGCGGCGGAGGCGAACATGCGCGGGGCAGCGCTCGGATGCCGGCGCGCTCGACCTCTGGACTCCGACCGGACCTTTTCCCAAGACGAGGACGCATGACACCGACCTGGAAACGTTGGGATATCGCGCCGGAAATGCCGCGGCGGCAACGCGAGCGGCTTTCGCACATCCATCCGGTCGTCGCGCAGGTGCTCTACAATCGCGGCATCGCCGACCCGGGCGAAGCAGAGGCGTTCCTGGAGGGCCGGGGGCTATTTCATGATCCGTTCCGCATGTTGGGCATGCCCGAGGCGGTCGAGCGGATCGGCCGGGCGATCGGCCAGGGCGAGCGGATCGTGGTCTACGGCGACTTCGACGCGGACGGCGTGACCGCGACCGCGCTGCTCGTGCAGGCGCTGACGGCGCTCGGCGCGGACGCGCGGCCCTACATCCCGCACCGCGTGGACGAAGGGTACGGCCTGAACTGCGACGCGCTGGAGCGGATCGCCGGTTGGGGCGCGTCCCTCGTCATCACCGTGGACTGCGGCATCCGTTCGCCGAAAGAGGTGGCCTGCGGCCGCAATCTCGGCCTCGACATGATCGTCACCGATCACCATTCGATCTTTCGGGATGCCGAGGGGGTGGAACATCTGCCTCCGGCCCTGGCCGTGCTCAATCCGAAGCGCCAGGGCGATCCCTACCCGTTCAAGGACCTGGCCGGGGTGGGGATCGCGTTCAAGCTGGCCCAGGCGCTGCTGATGGCCGTACCCCGGGGGCCGGCCGTGCGGAGCGCGGCGTTCCTGGAAGAGCGCGACCTGCTCGACCTGGTCGCGTTGGGCACCGTGGCCGACCTGGCGCCCCTCCTCGGCGAGAATCGCTTTCTCGTTCGCCGAGGCCTGGAGGAGCTGAACAGGCCGCGGCGGCCGGGTGTCCAGGCCATGCTGGAAGAGGCGCGTTTGCGGTCGGGCCGCGTGGATGCGACGGCCATCGGCTTCGTCCTGGGGCCGCGGCTGAACGCGGCCGGCCGGCTCGACACCGCCGAGAAGAGCTACAACCTGCTCGCCGCGGCCGACGCCCTGGCCGCCCGGTCCCTGGCCGGCGAGCTGGGCCGGCTGAACGCCGATCGCCAGCTGCGCACCGCCGAACAGGTCGGCCGGGCCAAGGAGCAGCTCGAGGCCGGCCCGACCGAACGTCCGCTGTTGTTCGTCGCACACCGCGATTTCCACCCGGGCATCGTGGGGCTGATCGCCGGCCGGCTGACGGAGGAGTATTACCGGCCGGCGCTGGTGGCGCAGGTCGGCTCGGAGGAGACGCACGGCTCGGGCCGCAGCATCCCCGAGTTCAACATCACCGCGGCGCTGGACGAATGCAAGGATCTCCTCATCCGCTACGGCGGCCACGCGGCCGCGGCCGGCTTCACCGTGGCCAACGAGAACCTGCCGGCGCTCCAGGCCCGGCTGGAAGAGGTGGCCGGCCGCGAGCTGGGCGGGAAGGAGCTGCTCCCCTCGCTGGTCGTGGATGCGGTCGTCCCGCTGAGCGACGTGGACTACGCGCTGCGCGATTGGCTGGCGAAGCTGGAGCCGTGCGGTTACGGCAATCCGCAGCCGGTGCTGGCGAGCCTGGGGGTGGAGATCGTGGACGCCCGGCCGGTGGGCCAGGATGCCCAACACCTGAAGCTGGTGGTGCGCGATCCGACGGCCACCGGCCCGGCCGCGCGGCGCGTGCTCGACGCGATCGCCTTTCGCCAGGGCGCGTGGCATGGCCAGTTGCCGCAACGTGTGGACCTGGCATATACGCTCGAACTCAACGAATACAACGGCGAGCAGCGCCTTCAGCTCAACGTGAAGGACCTGCGGCCAACGGAGAGACAACGATGACGAGACTCTTTGCTTTCTGGCGTCGGCTCGGATTGGCCTTGCGCGTCGGCCTGATCTGCGCCGGCCTGGGCATGGCGCTGGCGATCGTCGGGATTGCCCGCGGAACCGTGCCGCTCAATCCCCTTTCCATTCTCCTCGCCCTGCTCATCTCGGGGGGGAGTTGGGGCGTGGTGAGCTGGGCGGTGACCACCGCCGCGGTGGATGTGGAGCGCGACCTGGCGGAGGCCGCAGATGAGTGAGCGGCCCGAGCTGACCGCGCTGCGCGGCTTCATCTTCGACATGGACGGGGTGATCTACCGGGGGCAAGAGGTGGTGCCGGGCGCGGCCGAATTCATCGCCGGCCTGCGCCGGGCCGGCATCCCGTTCGTCTATCTGACCAATAACTCGAGCACGCCGGCCGGGAAGGTGGCGGCTCGCCTGCGGGGCATGGGGATCGCGGCCGACGCGGCCGAGATCATCACCTCGGCCGAGGTGACGGCCGCGGAGGTGAGCCGGGCCGTCGAGGGCCGCCGCGCGCTCGTGATCGGCGAGGAGGGGTTGCGCGTGGCCTTGGCCGCGGCCGGCTTTGCGTGGGTCGAAGACCATCGCCTGGCCGATGTGGTCGTCGTCGGCATTGACCGGCAGGTGACCTACGACCGGCTGCGCGAGGCCGCGCTGGCCATTCGCCGCGGCGCGCCGTTCTACGCCACCAACACCGATCGCACCCTCCCCTCGGAGCTGGGGCTGATCCCCGGGGCCGGCGCCATCGTCGGCTTCCTCGAGATCGCCACCGACGTGAAGCCGACCGTCTTCGGCAAGCCGGCGCCCGGCTTCTTCCTGTACGCGCTGCGCAAGTTGGGCACTCCCGCCGAACTGACCGCGGCCGTCGGCGATCGGCCCGAGACCGACATCCTCGGCGGGCAACGCGCCGGCCTGCGCACCATCGCCGTGCTCTCGGGCGCGGGCGCCGCCGAGGAATTCGCGGCCATGCGCCCTCCGCCCGACTGGATCTTCCCCAGCTTGCAGGAACTGGCGCAGGCCTATCTGGGAGCCCTTTCATGACTCATACGATCTCACCATCGGCCGCGCCGCGGTGGCGCTTCTTCGACGCCCACTGCGACACCGTCATGCGCACGTATGACGACGGCGAATTCGACTTTCTGGCCGGCCGGGGCCGCGCCCACGCCGACCTGCCGCGGCTGTTGGCCGCCGGCCACTGCGTCCAGCTCTTCGCCGTCTTCGCGCCGCGCAGCTATTATCCCGACCGCGATCTGGCCGCGTTCGCCGAAGAGATCATCGGCCGCATCGCAGGATGGGTGGCGGGATCGGAGGGCCGGTTGCGCCTCGCGACCTCGGCCGCCGACATCCGCCAGGCGTGCCATAGCCGGGGAACCCTCTACGCGCTGCTCGGCCTGGAAGGCGCCGACCCCCTCGAAGGCCGGGCCGATAACCTGGCGCGCTTCCATCGGCTGGGCGTGCGGAGCCTGATCCCGGCCTGGAGCGACAACGAATTCTCCGGCAGCAGCATGGGCGCCGGCGGGCCGTTGACCGCCGAAGGGATCCGCCTGATCGAGCTGGCGGAAGAGCTGCGCGTGATGGTGGATGTGTCGCACGCGTCCGACGCGGCCTTCGACCAGATCCGCCGGATCACGAAGCGACCGTTCGTCGCCAGCCACTCCAACTGCCGCGCCATCAGCCCCAGTCCGCGCAACCTGACCGATGAACAGATCCGCGGCCTGGCCGACCGGGGCGGCGTGATGGGCATCAACTTATCGGCCGATTTCCTCGCGGCCGACTACCTGGCGCAATGGAATGCCATCGCCAGGCCGGCCTATGCCGCGGCCGCGCAGGTGGCCGATCCCTCTCCCCTGACCCCCCAAACTTGGGGGGAACGGGAGGCCCAGAAGCGCATCCGCGAGGCCGTGCGGGAAAAGCTGCGCGCGTTGCCGCTGCCGCCCGCCGAGTGGATCGCCCGGCATGTGCGCCACGCCATCCAGGTCGGCGGCGAGGATTGCATCGGCCTGGGCGGCGACCTGGACGGCATCCTGACGATGCCGGCCGGCCTGACCGGCGCGGAGAGCTACCCCGCCATCGCCGACCTGCTCCTGGCGGCCGGCCTGACCTCCGACCAGGTGGAGAAGGTGTGCTGGCGCAACATGGCGCGGGTCTACAGCGAAGTATTGGGATGAGATCATGATCCTGGACGAAATCAGAAGCGCCCTGGCCGATCTCGGCCGGGCTTATGGCGACCGGCGGACGCAGCTCTGCCGGCTCGACGCGGAGACGCTGGATTGGGGCCGCTGCGCGCTGAGGGGCGCGGCGCTCGACGAGGCCACCCTCGCCGATGTGTTGCGCCGGCTCGCCGAACGCTTCCCCGGCCTGGAATTCGACCCGGCCGGCGTCGAGGTGTTGCGCCGGCCCCGGCCCACCTGCCTCCATGTGGCAACCAACCTGACCGGCCTGTACGCCGAGCCGTCGTTCCTGGCCGAACAGCTCAGCCAGTTGCTCAACGGCCAGCGGCTGGAGCTGCTTCGGGAGCAGGAGCGCTGGTGCTTCGTGCGCCAGGACGACGGCTACCTGGGCTGGGCCTATCGCCCCTACCTGACGGCCGATCCGGCGCCACCGGCCACCCACATCGTGGGCGAGCCGATCGGCCTGCTCCGCGCGCGGCCGATGGCCGACGCGGGGTTGATCGCCCGCGTGCCGGCGGGCACGATGGTCGCCGTGCAAGAGCAAGCGGACTCCTGGTCGAGGGTCATCCTGGCCGGCGGGCCGACGGGGTGGACGGCCGCCGCCGGCCTGATCCCGCTCGCCGATCTGCCGGCCGGGGAGGCGGACCGCCGGGCGAAGATCAGCGCGGACGGCCGGCGCTTCATCGGCGTGCCCTATCTGTGGGGCGGTTGCACCGCGTTCGGCATAGATTGCTCCGGCTTCGCGCAGCTCCTCCATCGCCTGGTCGGCGTGACCATCCCGCGCGACGCCGACATGCAGTACGCGGCCGGCGAGCCGGTCGAGCCGCCCTATCGCCCGGGCGACCTGCTCTTCTTCGGCGAGGCGGCCGACCCACCCAAGATCACCCACGTGGCCATCAGCCTCGGCGGCTGGCACATCCTCCACTCGTCGCGGGCGCGCAACGGCGTGTACGAAGACGATGTGCAGGCCGTGCCCCATCTGCGCGAGAGCTTCGTCGCCGGCCGCACCTTCCTGCGGAGCGCGCGATGATCTACGCCATGCAAAGCCCGGTCGCCGCGCGCGTGCTGATCAACGACCGCTGGCGCGATTACTTTGCCGGTTGCAGCTACCTGGGCTTGCAGAGCCATCCCGGCCTGCTGGAAGCCGCGGCCGCTGCGCTGCGCCGCTACGGCCTGGGGACGGCCACCTCGCGCGGGGGCTACGGCGAACATCCCCTCTATCGAGAGGTCGAAGAGGCGGCTGCGGCCTATTGGGAGGCCGAGCGGGCCGTCTATTACGTGACGGCCTATTTGGGCAACGCGGTGCTGGCGCAGGGACTGGCCGGCGAATACGACCGCGTTTTCGTGGACGAGGCGAGCCACTACAGCGTGTGGGACGGCGCGCGCACCGCGGCCGCGGGGCTGCATCCGTTCCGCCATCTCGATCCCGCGGACCTGGCCGCGCAGTTGCGCCGTCACCTGAAGCCGGGCGAGCGGCCGCTGGTCTTCAGCGACGGCGTCTTCCCGATCTCGGGCGAGATCGCGCCGGTGCGCGACTATCAGGAGGTGTTGGCGCCCTATGACGCCGCGATCCTGTGCCTGGACGACGCGCACGCGACGGGCGTGTTGGGTGCCCACGGCCGCGGCACGATGGAGCATTGGGGCGCGGACGGCCGGAACGGGCCGCGCATCTATGCCGCGCACACGCTGAGCAAGGCGCTGGGGAGCCACGGCGGCGTGATCGCCGGCGACGCGGCGCTCATCGAGCGGCTGGAGCGCCAGGCGAAGGCGCTGGTGGCGACCAGCCCTTCGCCGTTGCCGGCGGCCGGCGCGGCGGCCTGGGCGTTGCGCTTCATGCGCCAGGATACGGAGCTGCGCAGCCGGCTGCGGGCCAACGTGGCGGCCGCGCGCGCCGGCCTGCGCCGGTTGGGGTGGCCCCTGGCCGATTCGCCGGTGCCGATCCTCTGTCTGGGGTCGCGGCCCGGCGTGGATCTGGGCCGCCTGCGCGATGAGCTTTTCGCGCGCGACATCTGCGTGGCGCACGTGACGAGCTACAGCAGCGTGCCGGCCGGCGGCGCGCTGCGCATCGCCATCTTCGCCACCCACACGGCCGACCAGATCGAGCGCCTGATCGCGGAGCTGGCGCGATTGCTGTAAGGCCGGCCGGGTCGCTCACGCCTCGATGATCTCGGCCCGCACCGCGCGCACCATCTGCACGAATTGCGGTTCGGTGGTGATGCCGCGGTCGCGCGGCCGCGGCAGGGCCACGGGAAACTCGGCGCGGATGCGGCCCGGCCGCGGGGCCATCACGAGCACCCGGTCGGCCAGGAAGAGCGCCTCGGTGATGCTGTGCGTCACCATGACCACCGTCACGCGGCGCCGATCCCAGATGCGCAGCAGCTCGCTGTTCATCCGCTCGCGCGTCAGCGCGTCGAGCGCGCCGAACGGCTCGTCGAGCAGCAGCAGGCTCGGCTCGTGGATCAGCGCGCGCGCCAGCGCTACCCTCTGTTGCATCCCGCCCGAAAGCTGCGCGGGATAGGCGTCGGCGAAGCCATCCAGCCCCACCAGCGTCACCCATTGCCGCGCCCTGGCCTGCGCCTCCTGCGGATCGGTGCGGTTGATCTCCAGGGGCAACATGATGTTGTCGAGCACCGTGCGCCAGGGCATCAGCGTAGCGCGCTGAAACACCAGGCCGATCTCGCGGCGCGGGGCCGTCAGCGGCTGGCCGCGCAGCCGCACCTGGCCGGAGATCGGCTGTTCCAGCCCGGCCAACAGGCGCAGCAGTGTGCTCTTGCCGCAACCCGACGGCCCCACGATGGCCAGAAATTCCCCCTCGGCAACCGTCAGCGACACCCCGTCCAGCGCCAGCATGGCCGTGCGGGTCGGATCGAGGAAGGTCTTGCGCAGGTTGATCGCTTCCAGGAACGCGGCCATGATCGCTAGCGCACGAATTCGTTGGTGAACAGGTCGGCGGCCGACACGGGCGCCTGGATCAGGCCCATCTCCTTCATGAATTGCGCGGCCTTCTCCCACGCCTGCGGATCGGAATGGCCCAACGTGCCCGGCTCGCTCTGCCACAGCTTGAGCGATTCGTCGAAGATGGCGCGGCTGACCTTCGCGTTGGCGCCGCCGGCCTCGGGCACGGCCCGCAGGCTGATCTCGAACGCCGCGTCCGGCTCCTTGAGCGTGTCGGCCAATCCGCGCAGGACCGCGGCGACGAGCGCCCGCACCAGCTCCGGCTGCTCTCGGATCACCTTGTCGTTGGTGATGATGCCGTTCGAGGGCAGGTCCACGTAGTCGGAGACGGGCAACACGGTGACCTCTTTCCCCTCCAGGCGCAGTTGCACCGGGCCGTTGACGATGTAGTCCATGGCCGCGTCCACCTGGTCCTGGTTGATCGCCGTGGCCTGGGTGAAGCCGATGCTCTGCAAAGTCACCTTGCTCGGATCCAGGCCGCTCGCGAACACCAGCGCCTCCCAGCCGACGTAGCTGGCGCCGAAGAGGCCCGGCAACCCGACCCGCTTGCCGACCAGATCGGCCGGGCTTTTGATTCCCTTCTCGGCCTTCGCGAAGAGCACCACCGGGAACTTGCGATACCAGCGCATGACGTAGCGCACCGGAAGGCCCTGGCTGCGGCCCAGGATCACCTCCTCGCCGCTGCCGATCATGAAGGGGAGCTCATTGGTGCCGACCAGCTTGAGCAGGTCCGACTCGAAGCCGTAGCGGAACGTCACGTCCAGGCCGGCTTCTTTGAAATAGCCCCGCTCCTGCGCCACGTAGAACGGCGCGAACTGGACGCTGGGGATGTAGCCCATCGCCAGGGTGAGCTTTTGGGCCGCGCCCCCCTGACCCCCCAAACTTGGGGGGGACGGGGGGCGACCCTCTTGACCCCCCAAACTTGGGGGGGACGGGGGGCGGCCCTCCTGACCCCCCAAACTTGGGGGGGACGGGGGGCGACCCTCTTGACCCACCAATGTTGGGGGGGACGGGGGGCGACCCTCTTGACCCACCAATGTTGGGAGGGACGGGGGGCGGCCCTCCTGACCCCCCAATGTTGGGGGGGATGGGGGGCGCAGCGCGGCCGGGGGCGGAAGACAGGCCGCCAACACGAGGACGGCCAGGAGACCGATCGTCAGTACATGTTTCATGTCATTGCACTCCTTATTGTATATCACCGCTGCCGTTGCCACTTTAGGACGACATATTCGAGCAATACGACCGCGGTATAGAGCGCCAGCGCGATCGCCACCAGCGTGAAGAGCGCGACGAAGAGCATGGGCGTGTCCAGGATGCCGCGCGCCAGGTTGATCAGAAAGCCCAAGCCCCGATCGGCGCCGACGAACTCGCCCACTACCGCGCCGATGACGGCCAGCGTCGTGGCCACCTTGAACCCGCCGAACATCACCGGCAGCGCAGCCGGCACCTCGAGCAGCGCGAAGGTCTGCCAGCGGGTGGCCTGCAGCGAGCGCATCAGCGCCCGCAGGTCGGGATCCACCGACCGGATGCCGACCATGGTGGTCACGAGCGCCGGAAAGAAGACGGTCAGCGCGCAGACCAATACCTTCGAGAGGCCGCCAAAGCCGAACCAGATGACCAGGAGGGGCGCCAGCGCAACGATGGGAATGGCCTGCGACGCCACGATGTAGGGGGAGAGGATCCGCTCGAGCAGCGGCGACTTGGCCAGGCCATAGCCGAAGACAAGCGCCATCGCCAGGCCCAGCGCCAGCCCGGCCAACACCTCGACGAGGGTCGCCGCGGTGTGCAGGGCCAGACGGCCATCGTTCACCAGCCCCACGAACCGCAGCCAGACGACGCCGGGCGCCGGCAGGATGAAGGTCGGATAGTTCTGCCAGCGCACCAGGAGCTCCCAGCCGGCCAGGAACGCCGCCAGCGCCAGCGGGATCAGCGCCGCTTCGACGCGCGCCAGACGCCGGCCGGTTTTCTGTATGGGCAGGCGCCAGATTCCTTCCAGTTGCATGATTGCCATCCTCGACGCAACAAAAAAGCCCCGGAGTTTTCACCCCGGGGCTTGCGCACGCGTGCCGCGCGCCCGCGCAGACGCGGGCGCCGCATCATGCTCACCTTCTCCCATCCGGACTATACCGTCGGCCCCGGCATTCAACCGGATCTGCACCGGCCGTTTCGGTCGGCGCTCGCGGGCTCGGCCCCCATCACGGGCCATACCGCCGGTCGAGAATTGTTCCTTGCAGAACGCACTCTGCCCCGAAGGTGGAACTGTATGTGAAATTGTACAAAGTATAACACACATACACGGGTTGTCAAGTTACTATCGTGGCGGCGACGGTGTGGTATAATTGCGGCGGTGTAACTCAAACGTCGGCTTTGCGACAAGAGGTGATCCATTGAAACAGCTTACCCTGCCCGTCACGGGCATGACATGCGCCAATTGCGTGGCGACGGTCGAGCGCAACCTGAAGCGGCTGGACGGCGTCCAGAGCGCCGTCGTCAACCTGTCGTCCGAGCGCGCCACCGTGGAATTCGATCCGGTCAAGCTCGGCCTGGCCGATCTGATCGCCCGCGTCGAACGCGCCGGCTACGGCGTCGCCACCGGCGAGGCCGACCTGGTCATTCGCCGCCTGGCCGACGATAACGACGCCCGCCGGCTGGAGAACGCGCTGCGTCGGCTGGAGGGCGTGCTCGAAGCGCACGTGACCTACGCGACCGAGAAGGCCCGCGTGAAGTACGTGCCGACGATCATCACCCAGGCCGAGATCCGCCGCGCGGTGGCCGCGGCCGGCTTCGAGGCGCTGGAGCTGGGCGGCGACGCACAGGACGCCGAGGCCATCGCCCGCCAGCGCGAGATCAACACCCAACGCCGCCTCCTCCTCGTCGGCCTGCTCTTCACCGTGCCGCTTTTCCTGCTCTCGATGGGCCGGGATGCGGGCCTGTTGCCGGCCTTCGTCTATATGCCGCACGATCCTGCGCATGCCGGCGGGATGCGCATGGCCTGGCCGTGGTTCAACTGGCTCCTGCTCGCGCTGGCAACGCCGGTCCAGTTCTACGTCGGCTGGCAATACTACGTCGGCGCGTTCAAGGCGCTGCGCAACCGCTCGGCCAACATGGACGTGCTCATCGCGCTCGGTTCCTCGGCCGCCTACTTCTACAGCTTGCCCGTCACCTTCGGCTGGTTGAGCGGCCACGTCTACTTCGAGACCGCCGCGGTGATCATCACCCTCATCCGGCTGGGCAAGTTCCTGGAGGCGCGCGCCAAAGGCCGCACCAGCGAGGCGATCAAGAAGCTGATGGCGCTGCGCCCTCCTACGGCGCGCGTGATCCGCGACGGCCGGGAGCTGGAAGTGCCGACCGACGACGTGCGGGTGGGCGACCTGGTGATCGTGCGGCCGGGCGAGAAGATCGCCGTGGACGGCGTGGTGGTCGAGGGCCGCTCGGCCGTGGACGAATCCATGCTCACGGGCGAATCGTTGCCGGTGGAGAAGGGGCCGGGCGATCCGGTGATCGGCGCCACCCTCAACAAGCTGGGGCTGCTCAAGTTCGAAGCCACCCGGGTGGGCCGCGAGACCGCCCTGGCGCAGATCGTCCGGCTGGTGGAAGAAGCGCAGGCGAGCAAGGCGCCGATCCAGAAGCTGGCCGACGCGGTCTCGGCCGTCTTCGTGCCCGCGGTGATCGCCGTGGCTCTCCTGACCTTCCTGGGCTGGTACTTCTTCGGCCCGGCGCTGCCGGCCGACGCGGACGTGAACGCGTTCACGCGCGCGCTGGTCAACATGGTGGCCGTGCTGGTGATCGCCTGTCCGTGCGCCATGGGTCTGGCGACGCCGACCGCGGTGATGGTGGGCACGGGCAAGGGGGCCGAGCTCGGCATCCTCTTCCGCAGCTCCGAGGCGCTGGAGCGCGCCGGCAAGGTGACCGTCGTCGCGCTCGACAAGACGGGGACGATCACCCAGGGCCAGCCGGCCGTGACCGACATCGTGGCCGACGGCCGGTGGACGACCGATGAGCTGTTGCGCCTGGCGGCTTCGGTCGAACAGGGGAGCGAGCATCCCCTGGGCGAGGCCATTTGGGCCGAGGCCACCCGCCGCGGCCTGGCGTTGAGCGAGCCGCTCGGCTTTCGGGCCGAGGCCGGCCGCGGGGTCGAGGCCGAGGTGGAGGGCCGTCGCGTGGCCGTGGGCAACTTCGCCATGATGGCCGCGGCCGGCTATCCGCTCAACGGCCTGGACGCCCAGGTCGAGCGGCTGGAAGCCGAGGCCAAGACCGCCATGCTCGTGGCCGTGGACGGCGCGGTGGCCGGCGTGATCGCCGTGGCCGATACGATCAAAGAGGGCTCGGCCGCGGCCATTGCCGCGCTGCGCCGCATGGGCCTGCGCGTGGTCATGATCACCGGCGACAATCGGCGCACTGCCGAGGCCATCGCGCGGCAATTGGCGCAGAGCGGCGTGGAGGGGGCCGGCCTGGACGGCGTGCTGGCCGAGGTCTTGCCCGGCGACAAGGCCGCGGAGGTGAAGCGGCTTCAGGAGGCGGGCCTCGATGGCCGGGGACCGGCCGTGGTCGCGATGGTGGGAGATGGCGTGAACGACGCGCCCGCGCTCGCGCAGGCCGATGTGGGCATGGCGATCGGCGCCGGCGCCGACGTGGCGATGGCCGCGGCGGCCGTCACGCTGATCAGCGGCGATCTGATGGGCGTGGCCCGCGCGATCATGCTTTCCCGCAAGACGCTGCGCACGATCAAACAGAACCTGTTTTGGGCTTTCTTCTACAACATCATCTTGATCCCGGCGGCCGCGTTGGGGCATCTGAACCCCATGTTGGCCGCGGCCGCCATGTCGTTCAGCAGCGTCTTCGTCGTGAGCAACAGCCTGCGCCTGCGGACGTACCAGATGCCTTCCCCGGCGCCTTGAAGATGGGTCGCCGGACGTGCCAGGCGCCCTTGCAGGTGCCTGGCACGTGAAATAGCAAATCATCCATCACACAGCAAGGAGCAAGCAATGAAGTACGGTTTGAACCTACGGAGCGAAGGGGCGTTGGACCTGGTAGCGCTGGGCGGGCTCGTCCATCGGCTCGATCCGGGCATTGTCCCCTTCCGCAAGGCCACCCATTGTGACATCCACGTCAGCGGAGGCGAGTTCAACGTGGCCGCCAACCTGGCCGACTGTTTTCGCCTGCGCACCGGCATCGTGACGGCCATGGTGGACTACCCCATCGGCGACCTGATCCACGAGCGGGTGCGCGCCATGGGCGTGACGCCGTTCTACAAGCGCTTCGAGCATAACGGCGTGACCGGCCCGAACATGGCCACGGTGTACAGCGATCGGGGCTATGGCGTGCGGCCGCCCGTGGTGTTCTACAACCGGGCCAACGAGGCCGCGGCCCTGCTCAAGCCGGGCGACTTCGATTGGAGCGCCATCTTTGGCCTCGGCGTGCGCTGGTTCCACAGCGGCGGCATCTTCGCGGCGTTGTCCAGGACCACGGGCGAGCTGATCATCGAAGGGATGCAGGCCGCCAGGGCCGCCGGCGCGGTGACCTCGTTCGACCTGAACTATCGGGCCAAGCTGTGGAACCTGTGGGGCGGGCCGCAGATCGCCCAGGAGGTGATCCGGCGCATTGTGCAGCATGTGGATGTGCTGGTGGGCAATGAAGAGGACCTGCAGATGGGCCTGGGCATCCCCGGTCCCGAGGTCGCGGCCAAGAGCAAGCTCGATCCGAGCGTCTTCATCGGCATGATCGATCGGGTGATCGCCATGTATCCCCAGATCAAGGTCGTGGCCACGACCCTGCGCGAGGTGCACTCGACCAATCGCCATAGCTGGGCCGCGGTCGCCTGGATCAACGGCAAGGCCTATGTTTCGCCGACCTGCGAGTTGGACGTATACGATCGCGTAGGCGGTGGCGACGGCTTTGCCGCGGGCCTCTTCTATGGCCTGTTGACCGGCGAGCCGGAGCAGGAGGCGGTGAACCTGGGCTGGGCGCACGGCGCGCTGTTGACCACCTTCCCCGGCGACACGACCATGGCGACGCTGGAGCAGGTGCGCGCGTTCGCCAGGGGCGGCTCGGCCCGGATCCAGCGGTAAAAAAGCACGGCAGCGGCGAAGCCGCTGCCGTGTCATCTCGATCTGGCGTTCCTCGGGGTGTGTCGGCGACGTCGGAGGCCGGCGTCGCCGACCGGCGTCTTTCTCATCAAGTCTTCTTCTTGCGGGCCTGAAGTTTCGCGATCTGCTCTCTGGGGGTGATTCGGGCCAGGCGCTCCTCGTGGGCGCTGGCCGCGGCCTGTTCGCCGGGCGTCAATCCGCCCAGCCGGCCCAACACGGCCACCTGCGAGACGATCCGCTGCGTCGCGCGGCTGCCGCAGCCGGGGCATGTCGGCGCCTGGCCCTCGTCGGCCGCCTTTATCGTCGGCCAGAAATGCTCGAACAGCTCGCCGCAATCCGCACAGACATATTCGTAGATGGGCATGTGAGACGCGCTCCTTCTGGCGCCCTTAAGTTTACCACAGATTCGGCGGCGCCGCCAACTTTCGCGGCCGACGCGCAGCAATTCCACAGGAGGGTTGCCAGAAACGGCAGAGACGTGGTATGATTTGGGTGGAGCACCCCCAGCAGGATTCGAACCCGCGGCCTCCTGATCCGAAGTCAGGCGCTCTATCCGCTGAGCTATGGGGGCAAGCAACTGTAAGTATAGCACCGATCCGGCGGCCGCGCAATTCTGGAACAGGGATGGATCGGATTGGGTCGTGTATGTGAAGAGATGAGTAGGGGAGTACGGGGATGAGCTGGGAAACGTTGCGTGAACGCCTGCCGCGCAACTATACGCCGCAAGAGGTCGAATTCATCCGCCGGGCCTATGAGCGGGCCGCCGCGGCCCACGGCGACCAGAAGCGACGTTCCGGCGAGGCCTACATCACCCATCCGGAGGAGGTGGCCGGCATCCTGGCCGATCTCCGCCTGGACGCCGATACGATCGCCGCGGCGCTGCTGCACGATGTGGCCGAAGATACCGTGATCCCGATCTCTGTCCTGGCCGCCGAGTTCGGCCAGCAGGTCGGCGTGCTGGTGGACGGCGTGACCAAGCTGAAGGAGGTGCGCGAGCGCGTTTCCGAGGACGCCTTGACCGCCAAGACGGCCGACCCGCAGATCGAGAGCCTGCGCAAGATGTTCCTGGCCACGGGCAAGGACGTGCGCGTGATGCTCATCAAGCTGGCCGACCGGCTGCACAACATGCGCACGTTGATGCACATGAGCGAGGAGGACCAGAAGCGGATCGCGCGCGAGACCCTCGACATCTACGCGCCGCTGGCCGACCGCATGGGCATCTACCAGATCAAATGGGAGCTCGAAGACCTGGCGTTTCGCTACCTGGAGCCGGAGAAATACCGCGAGATCGAGCGCGCGCTCGCCCGACATCGCGAGGAGCGCCAGGCGTTCGTCCAGCACATCTGCGAGGTGCTGCGCGAAGAGCTCGCCAAACACGGCATCCAGGCCACGGTCAAGGGCCGGCCCAAGCACATCTACAGCATCTACCGCAAGATGATCCGCAAGGGGATCACCCAGGTCGAGGACATCTACGACCGCGAAGGCGTGCGCATCATCGTGCCGGAGGTGGCCGACTGCTACGCCGCGCTGGGGATCGTGCATAGCCTGTGGCGGCCGGTGCGCGGCGAGTTCGACGACTACATCGCCAACCCGAAGGAGAACCAGTATCAGTCGCTGCACACCGCCGTGATCTACGGCGATCGGCAGACGTTCGAGGTGCAGATCCGCACGCCCGAGATGGACCGCGTGGCCGAGATCGGCATCGCCGCGCATTGGCGCTACAAGTCGCAGACCAGGCCCGACCCGACATACGACCAGAAGATCGCCTCGCTGCGCGCGTTCTTCGAGCAGCCGGTGCAGGAGAACACCGACGGCCGCGAGTTCATCGAGACGGTCAAAGAGAACCTCTTCCAGGATCGGGTCTATGTGTTGACGCCCAAAGGGGAGATCATCGACCTGCCGGCCGGCTCGACGCCGGTGGACTTCGCCTATCACATCCATTCGGAGATCGGCCATCGCTGCCGCGGGGCCAAGGTCAACGGCAAGCTGGTCGGGCTGGACTATCAGCTCAAGAACGGCGAACAGGTCGAGATCCTCACCGTCAAGCGCGGAGGCCCCAGCCGCGACTGGCTGAATCCCCATCTGGGCTATGTCAAGACCGCGCGGGCGCGCAACAAGATCCGCCAGTGGTTCCGCCAGCAAGATCGCGAGGCCAACATCGCGGCCGGCCGCGAGCTGCTCCAGCACCAGCTCGACCAGCTCAGCGTCAACCTGACGTTCGAGGCCGTCGCCGAGATGTTCAACCGTTCCACCGTAGACGACCTCCTGAAGGACATCGGCTCGGGCGAGATCACGACGGCCGACATCGCCGAGAAGGTGCTCGAGCTGACCAAAGTGGTCGAGCCGCCCAAATCGGTCAGCGAGACGCTGGCGGCCCAGGAAGCGCCGCAGCGGCCGCCCCAGAGCGGCGACGGCATCACCGTCCAGGGCGTGCGCAACATGTTGACCACGATCGCGCGCTGCTGTAACCCGATGCGGGGCGACGACATCATCGGCTTCGTAACGCGCGGCCGCGGGGTGACCGTGCACCGCAAGGATTGCCCGAACGTCCTGAACCTGGATCCGATCTCGAAGGAGCAGCGGCTGATCGAAGTCTACTGGGGAGAGGTGCCGAATGCCACCGCCCGCGTGAAGATCCGCGTCCAGGCCTACGATCGGGCCGGCCTGTTGCGCGACATCACGGAGATCCTCGACAAAGAGAACATCAGCATGGAGGACGCCTCGGCCGTGACGGCCCGGCAGGACAACCTGGCGCTGATCACCGCCACGCTGGAGGTGCGCGACGCGGAACAGGTCAGTCGCGTCCTGGCGAAGATCGAGCGCATCCCCAACGTGATCGAGGTGCGCCGGCAGGTGGGCTAGTTTTTGTACAAGATTCGTGCTCGATCTTGACAAAAAGCAAAAAGTAAACATAATAGATATAGATTTTGGCCCGCGTGGGCTGATCAGGCGCATCTGCCCTGATCGTATCGAAATCGGTCTTGTGAGGTAAGAAAGGAGACAGCATCACACGACGTGTCAGATAAAAACAAAAGAATAAGAAGGACGTTTCGGGCAGCCGAGGGCGACTGGCGACGGGTAGACCTGCACCTGCACACTCCCGCGTCGGCAGATTGGCAGGAGCCGGGGGTGACCTATTTGCAGTGGCTCCAAAAAGCCGAGTCTCGGGGCCTGGACATCGTGGCGATCACCGATCACAACACGGTCGAGGGGATTGCCCGGCTCCGGGCAGAGATCGAACGCCTGACATGGCTGGAAGCGAACGATCGCCTGCGTCCCCAGGAGCGCCGCGATCTCGATGAGTATCGCCGCCTGGGGAACAAGATCCTGGTTCTGCCGGGATTTGAGTTCACCGCCACGTTTGGCTTCCACATCCTGGCCATTTTCCCACCCGATACTCCCCTCCGCCTCCTTGAACTGCTTCTGTTGCAGCTCAATGTCCCCGTGGATCGCCTGGCCGAAGGCAGTACCGAAGTCGGTGCAACGGCCGATGTCCTGACGGCGTATCGGCTGATAGACGAGGCCGGCGGCCTGGTCATTGCCGCGCACGTCAACAGCACGCACGGGGTTGCCATGCGCGGGTTCAACTTCGGCGGCCAGACCAAGATCGCCTACACGCAAGACCCGCACCTGCACGCCCTGGAGGTGACCGATCTGGATGCGCCGGGGCGACGCTCGACCGCGAAGTTCTTCGATGGCACCAAGCCCGAATACCCGCGGCGCATGCACTGCATTCAGGGCTCCGACGCGCATCGCCTGGTGCGCGATCCGAAGGACAAGAATCGCCTGGGGATCGGCGATCGGGTCACCGAGATCCTGTTGCCGGAGGTATCGTTCGAGGCGCTGGCGGCCGCGCTCAAGGGGGATGACTTCAGCGTCACCCGGCCGTATCGGCCGTTGGCCGAGGAGCCGTTTGACTTCGTGCTCGCCGCGCGCGAATCGGGCAACACCATCGTGCAGTCCTTCCACGAGAGCATGGTGGTCGAAGGCGGCCGCACCAATCGCGTCCTGGCCGACGTGGTGGCGTTCGCCAACACGCAGGGTGGCACGGTCTATCTGGGGGTGAGCCCGGTCAAGAAGGGCCCTCCGCGCGGGGTGGAGAATCCGCAGGAGGTCATCGGCCGCCTGATGCGGGAGATCGAGCAGGACATCACGCCGCCGCTGGCGTGTCGGGTGGATGTGTTGCAGAGCCAGGGCGTCCCTGTGGTGCGCATTACCGTCCCGAACGGCCCCGATAAGCCGTACGCCTTGCGCCAGACGCGCATCTACGTGCGCCAGGAAGGGGAGACGAGCGAGGCCGTGCGCGACGAGATCGTGCGGCTGGTGTTGGGCGGCCGTGAGCCGGCGGCCGTCGGCGAAGAGATCGTCGCGGCCGAGCATCCGATCGAGGCGGTCGCAGAGGCCGAGGCCGCGCCCGCGGCCCCTGTCGAGGCGAAACCGGCCAGGGCCCCGCGGCGGCGCAGGCGGCGCAGCTCCGCGGCCGGTGCACCCGTGCCGGAACCGACTGTGATCCAGGCCGGGGAAGCCGAGACGATCCAGGCGGAGGAAGCGGCCGTAGAGCCGACCGCGATTGAACCGATCGGCGAGGCGTTCATCGGGGCGGCCGGCCCGGCCCTGGCGCCGATCGAATTGGCCGAAGCGACGGCGGCCGCAAGCAGCAGCGAGCCGGCTCCTGTAGCGGAGGTCGAGGTCGCGGCGCCGGCCGGGGAAGCGGCGGCCGAGCCGACGGCAATCCTCCCGGCAGCGGCGGTCGAACCTCAGCCGCAGCCGGAGGTCGCGGAGACGGCGGAGCTGGCCGAGGCGGCCAAACCCGCGAAGCGTCGCTCGCGGCGGGGCCGCAAGAAGGCCGCCACACCCGCGCCGGCCGAAGCCGGAGAAGGTGAGGCCACGGCCCCCGCGGAAGCGGCAGGCGAGGCGCCGGTCGAGGCGCCGCAGTGGGCCGCACCTGTGGAAGCCGCGGAAGCCGCGCCGGCCGAAGCCGGACCGGACAAAGAAGCGGCGATGGCGTCAGAGGTCGGGGCGGTCACGGCCGAAGCTGAGTTGGAAGTCCCGGCCGCCGAACAGCCGAACATCCTGGAAGCGCCGGCGGTCGGCGTCGAGATCATCGCGTCGGAAGAGCGGCAGGGCGTGCGCTATTTCACGGTGCGCGACCTGCGCAACTGCAACACGGTGCACAACGTCACCGCGACATCGGCGCGGCGGCTCTGGAGCTACGCCATCAACCAGTATTTGAAGCAGCCGGTGGATCCCGACAAGGTGACCTGGCGCGGAGATTACGGCTTGTGGCGGGCGAGCCGGCGGGCCAAGAAGTGGCGCTATGACCTGGTCAAGCGCCAGCCCGACGGCAGCTTGCGGGTCTTCTACGGCGTCACGGCCGACGGCATGGATGAGCCGTGGGCGCAGTTCCTGAAGGACGAGGATCGCGCCGCATAATGGACGAGCAGGGGCGCACGCCGTGCGCCCCTGCTTTTATCCGCCGTAAAACACGAAGAACACGACCGCGGCGAACAACAAGATATCCACCTGCAACGGCCGATCGCGCAGCACCACCACATCCGGCGGATCGGTCTCGCCCTTGACGTGGATCAGGTAGAGGTAGCGGAAGAGGCCGTAGAGCACGAACGGGATCGTCAACATCATCAGGTGATTGGGCGGCAGGTTGGGCGCGGAGAAAGTATAGAGGGAATAGGCCATCACCGTCGAAGAGCTGACCAGCCCCAACATCTCGTCCAGGAAGCGCAGGTTGTACTCCTGGAGGATCGCCCGGGTGTTGTTGTGATTGCCCTGGAGCAGCACGATCTCCTGCCGGCGCTTGCCGAGCGCCAGGAAGAGCGCCAGCAGCACCATGCACACGTAGATCCACGGCGAAAAGCGCGCCGCGTTGACGACCGCCACGCCGCCGGCCACCCGCAATACGAACCCCGCCGCGATGGTCAACACGTCCACGATGACGATGTTCTTCAGCCAGAAGGAATAGGCCACCATCAGGAGCAGATAGCCGTACAGGATGGCCGCCAGCTCGGGGCCGAGCCAGAACGCGCCCGGCAAGGTGACCAGCAGCAGGACGATGCTGCCGACGATGGCTACCTGCGGCCGCAGCGCGCCGGAAGCAAGCGGCCGGTTGCGCTTCTCCGGGTGCTGCCGATCCTTCTCGATGTCGGCCAGGTCGTTGATGGTGTAGACCAGGCTGGAGACCAGACAGAACAAGAGGAAGGCCACCAGGGTGCGCACGAAGGGTACGGATTCGAACAGCTTGCCGTCGAACACCAGCGCGGCCCAGACGAAGATGTTCTTGGTCCACTGCTTGGGCCGCATGGTCTTGATGAGCAGGCGGATTTGCTTCAACGCGCCGGCCGACGATAATGATCTCTGTGTCGCTTCATCCATCTTTTTCACTCCCGAGGTCAGGATGATACCGCAGGGAGCACGCTTCGTCAACTTCCTGTATCGGCCATGAACACACCGCGCAAACCGGCGAAGATCCGCCTGGACGAGCTGCTCGTGGCGCGCGGCCTGGTCGAATCGCGGTCGCAGGCCCAACGGCTGATCCAGGCCGGCCAGGTCATGATCGGCGACGCGGTGGCCGACAAGCCCGGCCACCTGGTGCGCGAAGATGCCGACGTGCAGGTGCGCCAGGGGTTACGCTACGTCAGCCGCGGGGGCCTGAAGCTCGAGGCCGCGCTCGACGCGTTCGGCGTGGATCCGGCCGGGCTGGTCTGCGCCGACATCGGCGCGTCCACGGGCGGCTTCACCGATTGCCTGTTGCAGCGCGGGGCCGCGCGCGTCTATGCCATAGATGTGGGCTACGGGCAGCTTGCCTGGTCGCTGCGCACCGATCCGCGCGTCGTGCTGCTCGAACGGGTCAACATCCGCTACCTGGAGGCGTTGCCCGAGCCGGTGGCCCTCGCGACCGTGGACGTCTCCTTCATCGGCCTGGGCCTGGTATTGCCGCGCGTCCGCGATCTGTTGACCGCCGACGGCCAGATCATCGCGCTGATCAAGCCGCAGTTCGAGGTGGGCAAGGGCCAGGTGGGGAAGGGCGGGGTGGTGCGCGATCCGGCCCGGCATCGCGAGGTGGTGGAGAAGGTGTTGGCCGAAGCCGCCGGCCTGGGCCTGGCGGCCGCGGGGGTGATCCGCTCGCCGATCACCGGGCCGGCGGGCAATGTGGAGTTTCTGGCCTGGTTTCGGCGGAGCCGGTGACCTCAATTCCTACCTGCGTCAGCTCGGCCCGCAACGTGCGCTCGGCCGCATCGAGCCGCGCCCGCACCTCGGCCTCGCTCGCGCCGCGGGCGGCCAGGGTCACGAAGTCGGTCGCTTCACCGCCGTACACCTGGGCGCGAGACTTGACATAAACATCAGGATGCGCCGCGGCCACGCGATCGACGGCCGGCGCCATCACCGATTCGTCGCGGCAATTCGTGTGGATCACCCGTTCGGCCCACACCTCGCGCGTCAGGATGGCCTCCAGCCGCGGCCACAGCGATTCCTCGAAGATGGCCTTCATCTCGGCCGGCACGCCGGGCAACGCGGCGATCCAGGTCGCGCCGGCGCGGATCAGCACGCCCGGCGCCGCGCCGACGCGATTCGCCAGCGGCTCGGCGCCGGCGGGCAGGCGCGCCATCTTGGCGCGCGCCGCGGTCATGTCGGCCGCGGCCACCTCGCCGCGGCGATGCAGTTCGGCGTAGAAGTCGCGGATCATGGCGTAGGCTGCGGGCATCTCGACCAGCGGTCGGCCCAGCCCGGCCGCCACGGCCGCCAGGGTCAGATCGTCGGCGGTCGGCCCCAGGCCGCCGCAGGTGAGGATCAGCGCCGGCTCGCGCGCCAGCGCCGACCGCAGCGCCTCGGCGATGGTGGCGAGCTCGTCGGGCAAGACGGTGATGCGCGTGACCCGACAGCCGGCGGCCACCAGCTTTCGGCAGAGCCAGTGGGAGTTGGTGTCCAGCACGTCGCCGGCCAGGATCTCGTTGCCGATGGTGAGGAGCTCGACGAGAGGCGCGCTCATGGCTGGGCCTGGCGTCAATCCGGTCGGGCCGGCCGGATGCCCAGGTAGATTGGCCCTGCGGTCAGGGTGCGCAGGATGGTGGCGGCATCGGCCCAGGGGATCTGCTCATGGAGCTCGATCGGGGAGAGCGGCTGGTTGCCGTCGCGCAGGAAAACGCGGAAGATGTTCGTCACCAACGGATTGTTGCGGCTGATGAAGTCCGGCTTGCGCGCGCAATCGCTGCGCAGCGTCTGGAGGAGCGCATCGGCGCGCACCACCTCGGCCGTGTCCGGGTCTACCCAATCCACCGATTCCGTGTTGCGATGGTCGGGGAAGCGCTTCTGGCATTCGGGGCAGAGCTGACTGCGCACGGCCACCCGGATGTCTTTGCCGCTGGCCTTCCACCAGTCGTAATCTATCTGGAACTTGGTGTCGAGAGAGGGTCGTTTCCACATAGCGGATCGGTTCCTTTTTCGCTCGGCCGGGCTCACACGACCAGCCGATAGTAGCCGTCGCCCAAGGGCTGGATGCGCGGATCGGTGGCCAGGGCAACGAAGATGGGCGCGGGCGGGCAACGTCGCACCAGATTGACCGCGCTGTACACCGTCTTGGCGTGGACGCTGCCGGTCTGGCTGAGGCCGGCCAGGTCGGTGAAGATCTCGTAGACGATCTCGCCGAGCGGCCGTTCGGCAAAGGCCGGGCTGGTGCGCAGCTTCAGGATCTCCTCCGGCCGCTCGTCGCCGATGATCATGGTCTCGTCGTACTCGCACGCTACTTCGCCCTTGCGCATCTGGATGTCGAGCTTGCCGTCCACCACCTGCGCCTTGCGCATCCATTCCCGGCGCATCCGCTTGGGCCGAAAGTCCACCACGATCTCGCCGGAGCGATCGCGGCGCTCGAGGACGATGTAGGCGCCGGCCGGCAGCTTGTGCTGTTCGTACCACGGTCGCAATCCGGCTACATAGCGCCCCGCGTGGACCACCCAGCCGGTGAAGCGCTGGCCCCAGCGACCATCTATCAGGGTGACGACGGTGCGCTCGCCATGGCCGCGCGGGAAGAAGGGCCGGGAATGCTTGTTGAGCGGCAACGTCCCGGAGACCAGATGCGGATAGGTGAGCAGGATCGTGGTCATAGACAGATCGGCGCGGGCCGAGAGGTCGGCCGGCAGCTCCTCCGACCATTCGTCGTCCAGCTCCCATTCCACCTGGAGCAATTCGTTGGGCATCTGGCTGCGGTCGAACGGGATCGGCGTGTAGCGCAGGGCCACGGGGATTTCCAGCGCTTCGGCCGGCTCCATGCGCCGCAGGATCCAGCTCCGGTTTTCACCCGGTCCCACCTGATCGAAGCGGCTGTCGGCCGCCAGCGCGCTGTTCAGCGAGAAGGTGAGCACTTCGGGTTTGATCTCGGCCGGCAGATCCAGCTCGGCGAGCAGCGCGGCCGTTTCGACCGGCCCTCCGCGCATTTCGATGGCCGCCTCCGCGATGTTGAGGTGGCCGATGTGGATGTCGGCCAGCAATGCGCGCAACATCCAGCGATCCTCGAAGCCCGCGAAGTCGCTGTTCGCGGCCAGTTGCTCCCTCAGTCGGGCCGGCACGTGCGCGGCGACGGTCGCCAGCAGGGTGGCCGGCGACTCGGCCTGGGCGGTGATGAGCAGGTCGGGCGTGTCTACGTTGAGCTTGTGCGGCTTGTTCAGCCGCGCGGCAAATTCGCGCTGGCGGCGGTCGGGCCCGAAATCTACGGTGATGACGTCGAATTCGCCGTATTCGGGGTTTCGGCCGGGACGGATGGCGACGACTTCGCCGAGCCGGAAGTCGAGCGACGGAAAGATGACCTTGTCGCCGACCGCGAAGCTCTTCTTCGGCTGGTAGATGATCCCGCGGCTCAGCTCGGCGCGCAGTTCTGCTTCTTCGCGGCGGCAACGCTCGGCAATCAGCGCTTCGGCCAGGGCCGACGTGCTCATCGGCTGCTCGGCGTCGAGCAGCACGTTGTGCAGGAATTCGATGTCGTCCGGGGTGAGGGCGAATGCCTGCCAGTATTCGGCGGTTTGTGTCTTGCGTTGGATCACCCGATAAGTCTCCTCAGAATGGCGACGGATCAGACAAGGAATAATATGGTTATGAATACCAAAAGTTCAGTATACCAGCAAATGGCCGGTTTGCCAAAAATCGAAAGCGCAGGCATCCACGAATAGGCCACGAATGCACGAATTGCCTGGTTGGCCTTTTGCGTATTTGTGTTATTCGTGCTCGGCCGCCTCATCGTCGGCCAGCAACGCCTGGGCATCGTCGGCGTGGCGCGCCGGCACCTGCACGCGCACCTGTCCCAGGCCGTCCACCGTCAGGCCGTAGATCGGGCCGACCGATTCGTAGGCCAGGAGGACCGGGATGCCGGCGCTCTCCAGCTTGCCCTTGATGACCTCGGCCTGGAGCAGGCCCTGCGCGGTGTACACGGTGACCAGATCGAGTTTCTCCATGCGGCATCTCCTTGCATCGGCGCTTGCTGCGAACTGAGCTTGCGCATAGACCGCCTGCGCGATTTCTGTTATAATATCATAGGATCAGCAGAATGATTAACGCGCACCTGATCTGCCAGCGCAACGATACCGACCACAGAGATCGCAACTGACAGGAGTTACGCCGTAGAGGCTCTCAGGCGGCCAGATGGGGGTCGCGGACCATAGGCATCAAGCTAAGCTTTGGAACCGCTTCCAGCCGGTCTGCGACCGGCGTCGTCGGCCTGCACATGTCGTCGCAGGCGGCCAGACGGGGGTCGCAGACCCCCTGCGAACAAGAAGTGCGTAAGTCCTGTAAACTGAAGGATACCGCCATGCCATATTCGATCAGTCGCCGTATGTTCCTCTCGCGTTTGCTTGCGGCTTCGACCGCCGGCGCCGCGCTGGCCGTGGCCGGCTGCGGCGCAAAGCCGACGCCGGCCGCCGCACCCGTTGCCGCAACCCCCGCGCGGCCGATGGCCGTCTCGCCTTCGCCGACCCTCGCGGCCGCGCCGTCGCCATTGCCGCCGACCGCCACCGCCGCGCCGTCCCCGGTGCCGCCGACCGCCACGGTCGCGTCGGCCGTCGCGGCGCCCACGGCAACGGCCGCGGCAACCGCCACCGCCGCGCCGGCCGCGGCGACCGCCCTCCCCGATCTGGCCGTCGCGCGCGGCCCGAACGCCGCGCCGGCCGAGATCACCCGCCGGGCCATCGCCGCGATCGGCGGCATCGGTCGCTTCGTCAAGAAGGGCGCCGACGTGGTCATCAAGCCCAACATCTGCGCGGCGTATTATCCGTTCGAGTATGCCTCCACGACCAACCCCGAGGTCGTGGCGACCCTCGTGCAGCTCTGCCTGGAGGCCGGCGCGAAGCGCGTGCGCGTCATGGACTTCCCGTTCGGCGGCACCGCGCAGGCCGCCTACGAGAAGAGCGGCATCGCCGCGGCCGTCAAGGCGGCCGGCGGCATCATGGAGGTGATGAGCTCCATGAAGTATCGGGATGTCGAGATCCCGCAGGGCAAGCGCCTGAAGCAGTGGAAGTTCTACGGCGACATCCTGGATGCCGACGTGCTGATCAACGTGCCGATCGCCAAGGATCACAGCAGCGCCACCCTCACCCTCGGCATGAAGAACATGATGGGCGTGGTGCTCGACCGCTCCGGCATGCACGCGCGCGGCCTGCACCAATCCATCGCGGACATCAACACGGTCGTGCGGCCGCAGCTTACGGTGGTGGATGCCATCCGCATCCTGACCAACAACGGCCCGACCGGCGGCAACCTGAACGACGTCAAGAAGCTGGACACGGTGATCGCCAGCCCCGACGTGGTGGCGGCCGACGCGTTTGCGACCACTCTCTTCAACCTGCAACCGGCCGACATCGGCTACATCCGCCTCGGCGCGGAGATGGGGCTGGGGAAGATGGACCTCAAGGCGCTCCGCATCGAGCAGGTGACGGTATAGGCGGCCGGCCATGAGCGCACATCTCCTTCGCCGCTTCCGGCCGGGGGTCCAGGTTCTGGCGTTTCTGCTGTTCGTCGTCCTGTTGATCGGCGCCGGCCGCACCGGCCTCCTGCCCGCCGACAGTTTCTTCCGGCTCGATCCGCTGGTCGGCCTGGCGAACATGCTCGCCGCGCGGCGGATCGTGCCGGCCATGTTGATCGGCAGCGCGCTGGCCCTGGCGGCCGCGGCGATTTTGGGCCGCGTGTGGTGCGGGTGGATCTGTCCGCTCGGCACGCTGCTCGATTGGGCGCCGGCGCGCAAAGCGAAGCTCCACGAGACGGACCCCAGGCCGTGGTTGCGACAGGTCAAGTATTTCGCCCTGCTCCTGATCGCGGCGCTTGCGCTGTTGGGCAACCTCACCTTCCTCATCCTCGATCCCATCACGCTCCTCTATCGGACGTTCACGACCGCGCTCTGGCCGGGGCTGGTGGCCCTGGTCAACGCGGCCGAGCCGGCGCTTTACCAGATCCCGCCGTTGCAGGGGCCGGTGGACGCCTTCGAGGGGGCCGCCCGCGGCACGCTCTTGCCCCCGGTGCAACCGGCCTACGGATTGGGGATCGCGTTGACGCTGCTCCTGGCGGGCATCCTGGCCCTCAACCTGGTGCGCGAGCGCTTCTGGTGCCGCTACCTCTGTCCGTTGGGCGCTCTGCTCGGCCTGGTGAGCAAGGTGGCGTTGTTGCGCCGCAGGGTGGGGACCACCTGCATCGAGTGCCATCGGTGCGCCCGCGCATGCCCGACCGGCACCATTGACGAGACGCGTCGCTTCGAGAGCGATCCTGCGGAATGCACGATGTGCCTGGAATGCGTGCCCACCTGCGCGCGCAGCGGACAGCATTTCGTCTGGCATCGCCGGCCGGCCGCCTGGCGCCCCTATGATCCGACGCGGCGCCAGCTCTTCGCCGCGACCGGCGCCGCGGTCGCGGCGGTCGGCCTCTTCGCGGCCGAGCCGGCCGGCCGACTGGAGCATCCCTTCCTGATCCGGCCGCCGGGCGCCCGCACGCCCGAGTTCCTCTCCCGCTGCATCCGTTGCGGCATCTGCGTGAAGGTTTGCCCCACCTCGGGCCTGCAACCGACCTTCGAGCAGGCCGGCTGGCGCGGCCTCTGGACTCCGGTGCTGGTGCCGCGGCTGGGCCATTGCGACTACAGTTGCAACGCGTGCGGCCAGGCGTGCCCCACGGCCGCCATTCCGCCCCTGGCTCTGGAGGACAAGCGCGTCACGGTCATCGGCCACGCGTACGTGGACCGCAGCCGCTGCATCCCCTGGGTGGATGGCCGCAACTGCATCGTCTGCGAAGAGATGTGTCCTTTGCCCGAGAAGGCCATCGTGCTGGAAGACGCCGAGGTGCGCCACCCGGACACCGGCGAGCCGACCATCGTGCGCCGGCCGGTGGTGATCCACGAGCGGTGCATCGGCTGCGGCATCTGCGAGAATCGGTGCCCGGTCAACGGCCAGGCCGCCATCCGCGTCTACGCGCCGACCGATCTGAGCGCGATCGGCTGAGCTCATGTTTCGATCCTGAAGGAGGTCACTCTCATGGCGCCACGCATCCGTTTGATCGCGACCCTGGCTCCCGATGGGGAGAGCGTTCGTTTTGTCGCGGCCTTTGCCGCGCCCCGGGCGGGCGATGTGGAGACCTGCGCTCCGGCCCTGTTGGAGACGGGCGACGGCCGGACGATCGAGCTGGGCGTCCTCTGTTCGCCGACGCCGTACACCTGGCGCGGCCAGGAGCGTACCTTCCTGGCCGATCACCGGTACGCCGAGGCCGGGCCGCACACGGCCCTCTTGCGCTGGGGCGATCAGGTGGCCGAGGCGGTTGTGCCGGCCGCGGCCCTGCCGCGCGCGCTGGAGGAGGAAGCGGCCGGCCCGGCGCGGCCGCGCGCGCTGGAAGGGGAAGGCCCGACCGTGACCCTCTTCGCGGTGAGCGCGGTGCCCGACGAGCCGAACCGCCGACGGGTCAGGTTGCAGCTCGCCGGCGTTGCGTCCACGCAGCTCGTCCGGCTGGACGGCGATGTGGGCCAGGTGGAATGGCTCTCGGGCGCCGATAGCTCCGAGCCGTCGGCCGAGTGGCTTTTCGACTATCCCAAGCCCGGCCGCTATACCGTAGCGGTGGATCTGGTGGACGGCGAGGGGTTCTGGTTGGCTACTCTGGCCGAGACGCCGATCGAGATCGTCCCGCCGGCCGACGCGGCCTATCCTGGCCTGGCGAAGCCGACCGTGCGTGCCGCGGAGCCGGCCGAAGAAGCGCCCCCGCTTGCGACACAGGAGGCCGGTGCCGACCGGCCCTGGTTGCCCTATCGCTACTACCGGCCCACGTGGGGATGGACCTATCTCTACACCCAGCCGGGCGGCAACGTCATCTCCCGAACGGCGTGGGCAGGCACCTATCTGTCGGCCCGCGCCGAGACGGTGGTCGCCGGCGCGCGCTGGATCCGCACCGCCGGCGGCGATTGGGTGGCCGCGGACAACGTGACGCTGATGGTGCCCTCGGAGCTGCGCGGGGTGGAGCTGGCCGGCTCAATGCCGCCCCCGCCGCCCCCGCCGCCTCCTCCGCCATCCACCGTGCGCCGCGGGGTGGTCACCGCCGATGTGCTGAACGTGCGTGCTCAGCCGGGCGTCCGCCCCGACAATCCGCCGATAGATCGCCTGGTGAGCGGCACGCAGGTGAGCATCTACGAGGAAGCGCCCTACGACGACGCCATCTGGTACCGGATCGGCGAAGGGCGCTGGGTGCATAGCGGCTGGGTGCGGCTGCTCGAGACGACGCCTGAACCGTCCCCTACGACCCGCCGCGGGGTGGTCACCGCCGACGCGCTCAACGTGCGCGCGCGGCCGGGCGTGCGGCCCGACAATCCGCCCGTGGCCGTCCTGTACAACGGCGCGGAGGTGACGATCTACGAGGAGACGCCCGTGGACGGCGTGCCCTGGTATCGCATCGGCGAGAATCGCTGGGTGCACAGCGGCTGGGTGCGCATCATCAGCGCTACGCGCCTGGTGCGCGCGGCCGAGAGCGGCGTGAACCTGCCGATCGGCTTCGTGGTGGCCGACGCGCTCAACGTGCGCGCCCGGCCGGGCCTCAGCGCGGACAACCCGCCCCTCTATCAGGTGCCGCACAACCAGGCCGTGCCGGTGCTGGAAGAGGCCACGGTCGCCGGCAGCCGCTGGTATCGCATCGGCGACAACCAGTGGGTCGAGGCGAGCTGGGTGGGCGTGGCCCGCTTCAAGCCCCGGCCGTCGGCCATCGGCTCGAACGAGCGCTGGGTGGGCGTCAACCTGAGCGAGCAGACCGCCGTGGCCTACGAAGGGGATCGGCCGGTCTATGCCATGCTCGCGGCGACCGGCCTTCCCGGCACTCCCACCGTACAGGGGATCTTTCGCACCTGGCTGCGGTTGCAAACGGGCGTGATGGCCGGCCCGGGCTATTATCTCGAGGACGTGACCTGGACGTGTTACTTCTACTCGGGCTACGGCCTGCACACGGCCTACTGGCACGATGCGTTCGGCCGGCCGCGCAGCCACGGCTGCGTCAATCTCAGTCCATACGATGCGTGGTGGATCTTCCGGTGGAGCGCGGCTGGCGGTCCCAACAGCCCCGCCGTGTATGTCTATTGGAGCTAACCTGAGAGTAGCCGTCACGTGCCAGCCCGCCCCCTGGCCCCTGGCCTGTCGGCCAGGACAGGCTGGCTCCGCCACGCGGGCCAGGGGCATCCTGGAGAGTGCCTGGCACGTCGAGACGTTCAGCTAAAACTCATTTCGTTCAGGAGACCCATGTCTAGCGATCCCGATCTTCTTTTCTCTTCCGATCCATCCATCTACGAAGTTCCGACCCACGGCGCCGGCCCGGCCGGCGTGCTGCCGCTCGACGAGGAGTATCTGCGCACCGCGCCGAGCGGCGATCTGTTCGGCCTGACGCAAGACGTCGGCATGGGGTGGGAGCCGGCCCGGCTGCGCGGCAAGGAGTTCCTGATCCTGGGCACGATGGGCGGCATCCGCGGCCCCGACGGCAAGCCGATCGCGCTCGGCTATCACATCGGCCACTGGGAGATCGGCCTGTTGATGCAGGCCGCGGCCGAGGAGTTCAGCCGCCACAATGCGATCCCCTTCGCGGGCTACGTCAGCGATCCGTGCGACGGCCGCACCCAGGGCACGGCCGGCATGATGGATAGCCTGGCCTATCGCAACGACGCGGCCATCGTCCTGCGCCGCCTGATCCGCTCGCTGCCGACCCGCCGCGGGGTGATGGGCGTAGCGTCGTGCGACAAGGGGTTGCCGGCCATGATGATGGCGCTCGCCGGCCAGAAGGAGTTGCCCGGCGTCATCGTGCCCGGCGGCGTCACGCTGTTGCCGGCCCGGGGGGAAGACCTGGGCCGCATCCAGTCGCTCGGCGCGCGCTTTGCCCACGGCCTGGTGACGCTGGAGGAGGCGGCCGATCTGGGATGCCGGGCGTGCGGCTCATCGGGCGGCGGGTGCCAGTTCCTCGGCACGGCCGCTACCGGCCAGGTCGTGGCGGAGGCGCTCGGTTTGGCCGTGACGCATGCGGCCCTTTCCCCTTCGGGCCAGCCGATCTGGGCCGACATGGCCCGCCGCGCGGCGCGCGCACTCATGGCGTTGGAGGCGCGCGGCCTCTCGGTGGCCGACATCCTCACCGAGGACGCGCTCCACAACGCAATGGTGACGCACGCGGCGTTCGGCGGCTCCACAAACCTGGTCATGCACGTGCCGGCCATCGCCCATGCGGCCGGGTTGCGTCGGCCCACGGTAGACGATTGGGCGCGCATCAACCGTCAGGTGCCGCGGCTGGTGGACGTGTTGCCGAACGGCCCCACCGGCTACGGCACGGTGCAGGTGTTCCTGGCCGGCGGCGTCCCCGAGGTGATGCTCCACCTGCGCGAGCTGGGCCTCTTGCGGCTCAATGCGCTCACGGCCGACGGGATCACGCTCGACCAGCGCCTCGACGAATGGGCGCGCAGCGAGCGCCGCAGCCGGCTGCGGGCGCGGCTCTATGAGCTGGACGGAGTGGACCCGGACGATGTGATCATGAGCCCGGCGCGGGCGCGCGCGCGGGGCGTGACCAGCACGGTCACCTTTCTGGCGGGCAACCTGGCGCCGGAAGGCGCGATCGTCAAGAGCACGGCCATTGATCCGTCGGTGGTGGATCCCGACGGCGTCTATCGCAAGATCGGCCCGGCGCGCGTCTTCACCGATGAACGCTCGGCGATCGCCGCGGTCAAGGGGTTGAGCGACAAACCGATCGTGCCGGGGGATGTAATGGTGTTAATGGGCCGAGGGCCTTCGGGCGCGGGGATGGAAGAGGTGTACCAGCTCACGGCCGCGCTGCGCTGGTTGCCGTGGGGCAAGGACGTGACGCTGATCACCGACGCGCGCTTCAGCGGCGTGAGCACCGGCGCGTGCATCGGCCATGTGGGGCCCGAGGCGCTCGCCGGCGGGCCGCTGGGCCGCGTGCGCGAGGGGGATACGATCCAGGTGATCATAGATCGCGTCCATCTGACCGGCACGATTGATCTGATCGGCCATGATGGCCGGCGCTACACGCCTGCCGAGGGCGCGGCCGTGCTGGCGGCCCGGCCGCCCCATCCCGATCTGCGGCCCGATCCCGACCTGCCCGATGACACCCGGCTTTGGGCCGCGCTGCAGAACGCCAGCGGCGGCATCTGGGCCGGCGCGGTGTACGATGTGGATACGATCGTGGGGTTGATCGAGGCGGGGCAACGGCGCAACGGATAGCTCACCTCACGTGCCAGGCGCCCTCCAGGGCGGGCTGGCACGTGAGGCGGGTGTTACAGGCCCAGCCGCGTCGTCTTCTCGGTCGTGATGTCGAATACGACGCCGGCCGCGGCCAGTTCCTGCACCAGGCGGTCGAACAGCGGCCCGGTGATCACGCGCTCGGGGGTTTGCCAGCCGGTCGCGCGGATCTCGCCGCGGGCGACCATGCGCGCCACGATCGCGCCGGTGAACGCGGTCGTGCGCGCCATCGAAGTGAAGCCGTGCACCGGATCGTAGCGATCCACCATCTCGATCTTGTAGCGCCGCGGCCGGCCGTCCTTCTCGCCGATCACCTCCACGCGGAACACGGTGATGTCCCGCTCCCCTTCTTCCAGCCGGACGTGCGGGTAGAGCACCGCGTCCACCACCTTCTTCGGTGCCACCCGGACGCCATCCACCTCGACGGGCGTTTCGCTCAACAGGCCCAGCTCCTTCAACACCGATACCTTCGCCGCGTAGCCGGGCCAGCGGACGGTCTTCTGAGTGCCGGTCTTCAGGCCCTTCAGAGCGGGCAGGTCGAGCAGCCACGGCATGAAGTTTTCGTGCCATGCCTCGCATTCGCCCACGCCGGGGAAGGTCGTCATCTCGACGCCGGAGTAGCGGGGCACCTTCTTGAGGACGCCGTTTTCGACCGTGTGGCCGTCGAAGTCGCGCAGGGGCATCTGCCGGCCGCCGAAGACGATCTTGTAGCCGAGCGGCGGCGCGGGCTTTTCGGGGATGCCGCCGCATTTGATGTGGAGCTCGTCCACGCGATCCAGCTTCTCGGCCAGGTAGCGGGCCATGATCTCGGTGAGGCCCGGCTCGACGCCGCAGCCGGGGATCACCAGGCCGCCGGCCGCAGCGACCTCGGCCTTGATTGCTTCCACTTCGGAATCGGCCGGCGAACTGAGATCCACCAGCGGCCGGCCGGCCGCCAGCGCCGCACGGATGCCGTGGGGAATGGCCTGCTTCGGCAATGCCGCCAGGATCACGTCGTAGCCGCGCATCAGCCCGGCGGCCGCGGCCCGATCGCTCAGGTCGAGCACGACGGTCGTCAGTTTGGCCGCGCCGGGCTTGTCGGCCAGCTTCGCCTGCGCCGCCGCCAGTTGCGCCGGGCTCACATCGCACAGGCCCACCTGCGTCACCTGGGGATCGCTCAGCGCGTTGAACGCGCCGGCGGGTCCCATCAAACCGCTGCCCAGTACCAGGATCTTCATGGGAGTTCCTCCTCGTTGCTGAAAGTGAGGATGTTATACCATGCTCGCGGCCAATTGACAATCTCGCAAATGTCTTTATAATCCAGCCATAGCAGATAAACGCCGACGGGCCGTTCAGCGTTGTTCGGCCAGGCCGCGTTTTAGCGTCCAGGTTGTGTCAGCCATCTCGTCCACATCGGCGCCCGATTCGCTATAGCCCCTCAGCAGAAAAATACATCGTCGTACTTGCTGCTGGTTGATCTCAATAGATCGGCGTGCCGGCCCGACCTTCCGGCACGTGGAGGAGCTCATTCATGCAGGACAGCTCCGAACCCGACCCCAGCAACGACGGCTGGACGGTGTGTCTCACCTTCGATTTCGACGCGCTCAGCGTCTGGTTGACGGGTTTTCCGCCCCCGACGCCGGCCAAGCTCTCGCGCGGCGAGTACGGCGCGCGGGTGGGCGTGCCGCGCGTCCTGGCGCTGCTGGCGAACTACGGCATCCGTGCGACCTTTTTCGTGCCCGGGCATACGGCCGAGTCGTTCCCGGCCGCGGTCGAGGCGATCCTGGCCGCCGGCCACGAGATCGCCCATCACGGGTATAGCCATCGCGATCCCGGCAAGATGTCGCCGGACGAAGAGCGCCGCGAGCTGGAAGCCGGCCTGGAGGTTCTGACGCGCTTCCTGGGCCGGCCGCCGGTCGGCTACCGCTCGCCTTCGTGGGATTGCAGTCCGTCCACCCTGTCGCTCCTGGTCGAATACGGCTTTCGCTACGATTCCAGCCTGTTCGCCGACGATTTCCATCCTTATCATCCCCGCCTGGGCGATGAAGTCGGGCCGGCGCAGCCGCTGCGGCCCGGCTCCGAGCTGGCGTTGTGGGAGTTTCCCGTGGATTTTACGCTGGACGACTGGCCCCACTTCACCTTCAACTTCGACCCGCTGCGGGTGGGCCTCTCCGCGGCGTCGAAGGTCTTCGAGATCTGGGCCGGCGACTTCGACTACATGCGCGGCCATGTGCCGAACGGCGTCTTCACCCTCACCATGCATCCGCAGGTGATCGGCCGCGGCCATCGCATGATGCTGCTGGAGCGTTTCATCGAGCATGTACTGGCGGCCGGCCGTTGCCGGTTCGCCCGGCTCTGCGATGTGGCCGCCAGGCTCAACGCGAGCGCGTAATGCGAGATCATCGCACAACTCCGCCGTGAGCCTGGTGCATTCGACGCAAGCGCCAGGAAACATATCACAGGAGCAGTGAATGGCACGTTACATCTTGATGCGGCTTGCCGGGTTGATCCCGGTCCTGTTGATCCTTTCGATGATCACCTTTGCCCTGATGCACGAGGTGCCGGGCGGCCCCTGGAAATACGGCCAGCGCCTCTTTTCCGACGAGCAGCTCGCCGCGCTGAAGGCGCGCTACGGCCTCGACAAGCCCGTCTGGCAACAGTACCTGATCTGGTTGAGCGGCGTCGTGCGCTTCGATTTCGGCATGTCGTTCAAGCACCCCGATGAATCGGTGCTGGGGCTGATCGGCCGGACGTGGCCGACCACCATGCACCTGGGCGCGATGGCGCTGCTGGTGGCGTTCGGCGCCGGTCTGCCGCTGGGAATCATCGCCGCGCTGAAGCAAAATACCTGGGTGGATTATGGCGTCACCCTGCTCTCGACCCTGGGGTTCGTGATGCCGCACTTCGTGTGGGGCATCCTGTTCATCCTGGTCTTCGCGCTCGCCCTGAAATGGGTGCCCACCGGCGGCTGGGAATCGCCCCGGCAGTGGATCTTGCCGGTCGTGGCCTATTCGCTCGCGCCGATGGCGACCATCGCCCGCTACACCCGCGCCAGCGTCGTCGAAGTCATGCGCTCCGACTACATCCGCACCGCGCGCGCCAAAGGACTCAGCGAGAGCTGGATCGTGCGCCGTCACGTGCTGAAGAATGCGATGATCCCCCTGCTCACCGTCTTCGGCCCGATCGTGCCCGACCTGATCACCGGCTCCATCTTCATCGAGGCCATCTTCCGCGTGCCGGGCCTGGGCAAGTTCTGGGTCACCAGCACCCTGGACCGGGATTATCCGATGATCATCGGCCTGACCATGTTGTGGGCCATCCTGATCGCCGTGACCTATCTGGTGACGGATGTGCTCTACGTGGTGGTTGACCCGCGCATTCGGCTTAAGTGAGCGGCGAGGTACCCCTTATGCAATCCGAGACTTTTACCCGTCGCACGGCATTGCCCGTCGCGGAGACGTTCGAGGAGGCGGCCGCCGCCAGCGAGGCGGCCCTCCGTAAGCCGCGCAGCCTCTGGCGCGACGCCGCGCGGCGCTTCGCGCGGAACCGCCTGGCGCTCGTCGGCACGTTCATCGTCGCGGTGCTGCTGACGATGGCCATCTTCGCCGACGACTGGTTCATCGCCCTGCCCCTGGGCCGCACGCCGCAGCCGCTGATCGCCCGCACGCCGTACAACAAGGGCTTCTTCGGCCCCACCGGCGCCTTTCCGAGCCGCGAATACTGGATGGGCACCGACCTGAACGGCCGCGACCTGTACAGCCGGATCGTCTTCGGCGCGCGCATCTCCCTCAGCATCGGTCTGCTCGCCTCGTTCCTGGCCCTGGCGGTGGGGGTGCCGCTGGGCGCCATCGCCGGCTGGTGGGGCGGCCGCGCCGACTTCCTGGTGATGCGCCTGGTGGACATCATGTCGGCCATTCCCACCCTCTTGTTCGCGTACATGATCATGGCGCGGCTGGGCGCCGGCTTCTGGAACGTGATGCTGGCGATCGGCCTGACGAGCTGGATCAACGTGTGTCGGTTGACGCGCGCCCAGTTCCTGTCGCTCCGCGAGAAGGAGTTCATCGAGGCCGAACGCATGATCGGCGCGAGCGCCTGGCGCATCTTTCGCCTGCACCTGTTGCCGAACGCGCTGGCGCCGATCATCATTGCCCTCACTTTCGGTATTCCGGTGGCCATCTTCGCCGAGGCGTCGTTGAGCTTCCTGGGGGTCGGCATCAATCCGCCCATGCCGAGCTGGGGCCAGATGCTCGGCCGCGACGGCATTACCAACATGACTTATTTCTGGCATCTGGCCTTCTTCCCGGCCCTGATGATCGCGCTGACCATGCTCGGCTTTACGCTGATGGGCGATGGACTGCGCGACGCCCTGGACCCGCGGATGATCGATGCGCGGTAACTTTTGATCGTAATCTTTGCAGGAGGCGTATCCCTCGCCAGCACGCTTTGATCACACGGCCGTCGGCGGAGTGGGGAGTCCGGCCGGCGCCCCGGCTATCGTGGAGCAGATTGCAAGCCGATCCATCTTATCCCGGAGGAGAACACGATGAAAGGCAAGTTCACTCGACCGTTGTTCGTTGCGCTGCTGTTGACAACCATCGCCGCGTTGGTGCTCGGTTGCGCCGCGCCGGCGCCGGCCCCGCAGCAGCCCGCGGCCACTGCGGCCAAAGCCGCCGAGCCGACCAAGGCTCCGGCAGCCGCGCCCACTGCGGCCAAGGCCGCCGAGCCGACCAAGCCGGCGCGGGTCGTGAATCGGGCCGGCGTCGAGCTGCCGCCCGATGCCGCGCCGCTGGAGAAACAGGTCATGCGCTACGCCGAGTCGGAAGCCAAGTGGATGACCTGGGACGCCAGCGTCTACGACGAGAACTGGGGCGACTACGTCGCCTGGGCCGATTCGTGCACCCGGCCCAACAAGGAGTACGTCCCCCAGCCGAACATCTGCACCAAGTGGGAGACCTCGAAGGACGGCCTGACCTGGACCTTCTACCTGGACAAGAAGCGCGTCTGGAGCGATGGCAAGCCGATCACGGCCGACGACTTCGTGTTCACGTTGCAACGCTTCGCCCGGCCCGACTACGACTTCGAGTGGTTCTACAGCATGGCCAACATCGTCAACTGGAGCGAAGTGGTCAGCGGCAAGAAGCCGGCCGAGGAGCTGGGCGCCAAGAAGGTGGACGACTATACCTTCACCGTGACGACCGACCGGCCCACGCCGTATCTGGACAAGATCTTCGCCGACCTGTGGGTGGTGCCCAAGCACGTGGTCAAGGATCGTCTGAACGACGGCTCGTGGGCGTTTGACAAGAACAACTGGGTCTTCGCCGGGCCGTACAAGCTGGAGAGCTACGAGAAGGGCAAGGGGATGGTGTTCGTGGCCAACGAGAAGTATACCGGCCCCTTCCCGCCGATGATGGACAAGATCACCGTGACCTTTATGGAGCCCGAGACGCGCTGGCCGGCCTACAAGAACAACGAGTTGGACGCCATCGGCGGCGGCTACCAGCAGGATTTGCCCCCGTCGGCCATGGCCGAGATCATGGCCAATCCGGAGTTGAAGAAGCAGCTCATCACCTGGCCCAACTTCATGACCTACTATCTCTTCTTCGACACCTGGAACAAGCCGTTCGACAACCTGAAGGTGCGCCAGGCGTTCAGCCACGCCGTGGATCGGGATCAGTTGATCAACGGGCCGCTCAAGTATCAGGGCGTCGCCGCATACACGATGAACCCGCCCGGCTTCCCCGGCGAGAGCGTCAATACGCTGAAGAGCGTCCAGAATTACGACCCGAAGCTGGCGGCCAAACTGATGGAAGAGGCGGGCTTCCCGGGCGGCAAGGGCTTCCCCAAGCTCACCCTCTACCTGCGCAAGGCCGATCCGGCCCTGGTCTCGGCCGCGGAGGCGATCGTGGGCATGTTGAAGGAGAACCTGGGGGTTACCGCGGAGATCCAGAATCTGGACTACAGCACCTTCACCGAGAAGATGCGCGGACAGAAGAAGAACAAGAGCGGCGACTTCATCTTCGCGCTGGTGCCCTATGAGTTCGACTTCGTGGACGGCAGCAACATGCTCAGCCCGTGGGGCGGCTGCGAGAAGGCCGGCGCGACGGATCTCTCGGCGATGCCCGGCCGCCACACCTGGTACAACAAGGATTTCAACCGGCTCTTGTGCGAGGCCGGCGCCATTCTGGGCGATGAGGCGAAGCGCAACCAGATGTACCAGCAGGCCGAGAAGATCCTGATCGAGGATGTGGCGCTGGTGCCGATCTACCACCCGATCCTGGTGGCGATGGTCAAGCCCGACATCAAGGGCCCGATGTTCACGCCCGACAAGAACGGCACGGTCACCTGGCACCGCATGCGCTTCACCAGCCGCGAGTCGTTGATCTATCGTTCGACGGGTACGCGTTGAGCTGCCCGGCTGCGGGGGTGCGCAACGAGGCGCATTCCCCGCATGATCCGTGACGGCAACCCCGCGTTGGAGGACGTGCGGGACGACAGCGATGCGTCCCGCACGTTTTGTTTGCCCTTCGCGCCTCAGGCCGCAAGCTGGCCGTATACCGTCTCGCCGGCGATCACGGTGGCGACGACTTCCGTCTCAAGGATGGCTTCCGGCGCGATGGTGAAGATATCGCGCGAGAGCACGACCAGATCGGCCACCTTGCCGGGCGTCAGGCTTCCTTTGATCGCCTCCTCGCCGCTGGCATAGGCGCATCCGAGGGTATAGGCGCGCACCGCCTCGGCCACGGTGAGCCGCTGCTCGCCGTACCAGCCATCGGGGCCGGGCGACCCGTCCGCGCGGCGACGGGTGACGGCCGCATGGATGCCGGCCATCACGTCCAGCGTTTCCACCGGGCAATCGGAGCCGAACGCGAGCGTCGCGCCGGCGTTCAGCAGGCTGCGCCAGGCGTAGGCGTGCGCGCTGCGCCTGCCCCAGTGCGCATCGGCGATGAGCATATCTTGCGTGGCGTGGATCGGTTGCATGGAGGCGATCACGCCGAGCGCCGCGAAGCGCGGCACGTCCTGCGGGTGGACGATCTGAGCGTGTTCGATGCGGTGGCGCAGGGTGGGGCCTTCGCCGGCGCGGCGGCTGGCGGCGAAGGCGTCGAGCACCATGCGATTGGCCCGGTCGCCGATGGCGTGCACGAACGCGGCGATGCCGGCGCGAGCGGCCTTGCGGATGGTCGCCTCCAGATGTTCGGCCGGGGCCATCGCCAGGCCGTAGTTGTCCGGCTCTCCTTCGTAGGGCTCGAGCATGTAGGCCGTGGTCGCGCCCAGTGCGCCGTCGGAGAAGATCTTGACGCCGCCGATGCGCAGCCATTCGTCGCCGAAGCCGGAACGCAAGCCCACCTGGATGGCCGCGTCCAGGTTCTCTTCGGGGATCTGCATGGTGACGCGCAGCTTCAGCTCGCCGGACGCGTGCAGTGCCTGGAACGCTCGGAACGCGGCCGCGCCCTCCATCGTGTGCACGCCCACCAGGCCGGCCCGATGCGCCTGGGGCATGGCGGCTTTGATCGCGGCCGTGGCCTCTTCCAGCGACGGCTCCTGGAACAGGCGGAACATCAGCTCCATGGCCGTGTCTTTCAGGATACCGGTCGGCTGGCCGGTCGCGGGATCGCGCTCGATGGCGCCGCCGGCCGGCGCGGGCGTGTCGGCCGTGATGCCGGCCAGCTCCAGCGCGGCGGTGTTGGCCCAACCCGCGTGGCCGCATTTGCGCCGCAGGAAGACCGGATGCCGGGGGGCGACGCGGTCCAGGTCGTGGCGGGTGGGGTAATCGCCCCTTCCCCAGAGGGTATGATCCCATCCCCGGCCCGTCAGCCATTGGCCGGGAGGCGTGACCGCCGCGCGCGCGGCCACGCGCGCCAGCGCTTCTTCCAGCGATGTGACGCCGGCCAGCTCGATCTCCTGGAGGCCGATGCCGTAGGAGAGGAAGTGCAGGTGCGCATCGGTGAAGCCGGGGGTCACCGTGCGTCTCTGCAGATCAATGGCCTGGTCGGGCCGGCCGGCCAGGGGTCGGATTTCGTCGTCCCGGCCGACGGCCAGGATCCGGCCGCCGGCAATGGCGATGGCGGTGGCGCGCGGCCGGGCCGCGTCCATGGTGTGGATGTTGCCGTTGTAGAAGATCAGATCGGCTTGCATGGGTTGCACCTCGGGATAGTAGATTGGTAAACCGGTAAATTGGTAAGCTGGTAAACTGGTAGAACGGGAAATCGGTAAACTGGTCAAACGGTACATTGGTGAGTTGGTGAAGTACGATCATTATAGCCGATGAGGGGAGAAAGCCAAGAATGGAGGGCGTGGGGTGGATCGCCGGGCCGGCCAACTGGCTGGAGTTGAGCCGGGCGAACCTGTGGCACAATCTGGCCGGGGTGCGCGCTTTGTGCGGCGATGCGCAGATCATGGCGGTGGTGAAGGCGAATGCCTACGGCGCGGGCGCGGCCGGCATGGCGCAGGCGTTGGCTGCTGCGGGCGTGACGCTATTCGGGGTCGCCACGGTGGCCGAAGGGATCGCACTGCGACAGGCCCGTGTTGCCGGCCGGATCGTTTGCCTGGCGTATTGCGCGCGAGAAGAGGCGCCGGCGCTGTTCGACTACGACCTGATCCCCAGCATCTACACGCTCGCGGCGGCGCGGCTGTTGGACGCGGAGGCGCGAGCGCGGGGACGTCGCCTGCCGGTCTGGATCAAGGTGGATACGGGGCTCCATCGCCTGGGCGTGCCCTACCTGGCCGCGGCCGATTTCCTGGCGGCCGTCCTGGCGCTCGACGGCCTGGAGGTGGCGGCCGTGTTCACCACCCTCACCGAGAACCCCGGCCGCGATCCGGTCCAGGCGCAACGGCTGCTCGATCTGCGCGCGGTTCTGCCGTCCCTGGCGCGCGTTCCCTTCAGTCTGGTTTCGAGCCACGGCCTCCTCTCCCGGCTCGACTGCTACGGCGAGATCGTGCGCGTCGGCATCCTGTTGCACGGCCTGGAGCCGAGCGAGCGCAGCCGGCTGGACGCCGATCGGCTGGCCCGCGCCGACCTGCGGCCGGTCGTCGCGTGGAAGGCACGAGTGGGCGATGTGAAGATGGCGGCCGCGGGCGAGCAGGTGGGCTATGCGTTGCGGCCGGCCCTGGCCGAAGCAACTCGCGTGGCCACCTTGACGGTCGGTTGGGCCGACGGCTATCCGGCCGCCATGGGTCGGGGCGGCGCGGTGTTGCTCCAGGGCCGGCGTTGCCCTGTGCTGGCGGTCAGCGCCAACTGCACGATGGTGGATGTGGGTCGTCTCTCCGCTGTGGTCATCGGCGATGAGGCGGTGTTGCTGGGCCAACAGGCCGCGGTGGCGATCACGGCCGAGGAGGTGGCGCGCATCGCCGGCGTCAGCGTCTATCACGTGTTGGCGTCCGTGCCACCATATACGGCGAGGTACTGGATATGAGATCGGCCGGCCTCAAGGCAAGAACGGATCGAGGTCGTAGTTGCCGCTATTGAACTCGACGAACTTGGTCCATTCTATCATTCCGGAAGAGTCACAAAAATCGTTCAGAAAAACTTTGGTGAGCCGATTGGTTGCCTTGTCTTTTTCAAGCAGGAAACGGTCATTGTGTTCTTTGGCCCTGTAGCCGATCGGCTCTACAATCTCGGTATAGAGGTCTTTGTTCTCGCTGATGAGATACCAGAAGTTTTGGCCGACGACCTTCAAATAACCACGCACGTAACTGGTCTTGCTCTTGCCGTAGCAGATGCCAAGCACTGGTTGGATATTGGCGCTGGCTCTGGATTGTTTTACTCTAACAACTGCCTTGCGCAAGTCTTCGGCCAGTTTGGCGTGTTGAGAGCTATTGCCCCACCTTGGCCCGGACTTGATTGAAACGACGTAATGGATGCCCCGATTGAAAAACTCCAGATCTACTCCCGGAGCTGTGGATTTGTGGCCTTCACAAGTCATTTGGGCTACAAAAACAGCGAGATCTTCCAGGAAATCGCCAAACAGTTTTTCTTCCGAGGACGACAGAAAAGCTTCCAGTAAGCCGGTGATCAGTTCAGAAGCGGTAGTTACGTTTTTGGCCTTGAACAGATAGGGATTCTTGTTCAGCAGCATCTTTAGGTCCAGGTTTTCGAGGGACTTGATGCGGCGCTGATGAAAATCCGTGATATTCGCGTTGACGTATTCTTTCAAGGCATCCATGTCAAGAGGTTTCATGAGCTCCCTCGTCTTGTGCGTCTTGTCGTTCATCCGCAGAGTACGATGGGCGGCTTTCGGCCAGGGTAAGCAATTGCATTTGTACTGAGGAAAGACGTTCTCGGGCCAGTTGGACGTACTGCTCGTTGATATCAATGCCAATGTAATAGCGACCCAGCCGGGCGGCCGCGACCGCGGTGGTGCCGGAACCGACGAATGGATCGAGCACGACATCTCCGATGTCGGTGAACAGCTTGATGAACCAGGTCGGCAACGCGATCGGAAAAGTGGCGCTATGATTGCGGTTATAGCACTCCGTCGCCATGTGAAGCACATTCGTCGGGTAGACCATCTGGCGGCCGAGCCAGTTCGAGACATTTTTGCCGAAGCCGCTGCCCACTTTGGACTCATCCCGCACCCTGTCGGTTTCGCTGAGCTTTGCCAGTCGCTCTTTCGACCAGTCGCCGACCGGCACCATGACGGCCTCTTGATACATTTTGAAGGTGCGCTGTTTGTTGAATTGGATTAACCTTTCCCAGTTGTCCCGGAAACGGTTCGGCCACTTTCCGGGGTATGAGTTCTTTTTGTGCCAGATAAATTCTTCGGTCCACCGCCAGCCCTGTTTTCGCATCTCGAGGATCAAGTTGATGACGTAAGTGTGGCGCTCGCCATCCACCACTTTTTCCTTGATGTTCAGGATGAAAGTGCCGGTCGGCTTCAGGACGCGCCAAAACTGAGCGGCTTTGGGCATGAACCACTCGACATACCTGTCCGGCGGCACGCCGCCATAGGTCTTCTGACGCTGATCGGCATACGGCGGAGATGTGAAGATCAGGTCAACACAGTTGTCCGGCAGGTCTTTCAACACCTCTTCGCAGTCGCCCAGCAGGATCCGATTGAGATAGTCCATTTCGTACCCCATTCGTCGGTCTCTAATCCACATTATACCTGACCGCCAGGGCGCGCGCAAGGTTTTCGGCGACCGGGACAGGGCTGTCGAGCTTTCAACGGTTGATTCAGGGCCTTGGCCACGGCATCGCTCACATTTTCCCGATAGGGATGGCAACAGCCGGTACGGTCATGATGGAACACTCCTATATCATTTGGGGCCCGCTGTCGAAGCCGCCGGGCACCATCTCGGCCATCACCGGCAGGCCCCACGCGTGCGCCTGGCGGATGACCCGCGCCAGCACTTCCAGGGTCGCCTCCTCGTGCCGCGAGCCGGGGAACGCGGTCACGCAGAGCGCGTCCGCGCCCAGGCGCAACGCATCCTCGACGGTGTAGAACTGCGCGCCCGGCCCGTCCATGGGCCCCAGCACGGTGCCCGCGCCGTCTATGCGCAGCACCAGGCCCACATCGGCCAGCAGCTCCTCGAAGCGCAGGGCGGTGCCGTAGCTGGCCATCACCGCGTCCACGCCGCCGGCGATGACGCGGGCCAGGGTGTCGCCCAGCCGCTCGATGCCGCGGTCGGGGCCGGAGATCATGCCGTGGTCGCAGGCGACGATCAGCGCGCGGCCGTCAGGCCGGAAGATGCGGCGAAGTCGGCGTTTGGTCAAGGGAACCTCCTTATAAAGCTTTCGCCAGCCGCCGATACGCCGCGTACCGCTCCGCGTAGAGCCCGGCCAGGGCCTCGTTCGGCGCCAGGCGACGCACCGGCGGTTGCAGGCGGCCGACCCCCTCCTCCAGCGTGGAGAAGAGACCCGCGCCCCAGCCGGCCAGCGCAGCCGCGCCCAACGCGGCCCAAGGCGGGCTGGGCCGGCCTCCGTCGGCGCCTTCGGGCACCACAATGGGCACGCGGCCGATGTCGGCCAGGATCTGCGGCCAGACAGGGCTGGCGGCCGCGCCGCCCGCGATCCACAGCTCAGACGTGGGCAGCCCGCTCGCGCCCAGCTCATCCAGCGCCCACCGCACCTCGAAGCCGCAACCCTCCAGGATGGCGCGAGCCATGTCGCCGCGCGTGTGGGCCAGTTGCAGCCCGGCCAGGATCCCGCCCGGCGGAGCGCCCGGCACCTGAGATGGCCCGCTCAACGGCGTGAAGAGCAGGCCATGGCTGCCCGGCACGCTATCGGCCAGCGCCGCGTTCAGATGGCGGTACAGCTCTTTGATCGGCTGGGCCTGCGCCGGATCGGGAGGTTGCCAGGTCTGCTGGAGCCACCAGTCCACGGTCGCGCCGAAGCCACCCAGGAACTGGGAGACGGTCCAGCGCCCCGGCGCGGCGTGGAAGCTGAGGTCCATGGCCGATGGCGCCTGCTCCACCCGCCGGTCGCGGGTCACGCCGGTGATCACCCACGCGGTGCCGGTAGCCAGCGCCACCTTGCCGGGCTCGAACATGCCCATGCCCAGGCACGCGGCCGGCTGATCCCCGCCGCCGGCCACAACGAGGGTATCGGCGGGCAGGCCGGTGTACGCGGCGACCTCCGCCGTGATGGGGCCAATGGGCCGGCCGGCCCACCCCAGCTCGGCCTGCATGAGGGGGTCGGCGCCGCCGATGGCGCACAGCTCCGGGCTCCATTCGCCCGTGTCCGCGGCCACCAGCAGCATCTCGCACGCGGCCGAGAGATCGGTAGCGAAACGGCCGGTGAGCCGGTGGATCAGGAAGTCGGCCACGCCCAGGTAGCGCCGCGCCCGCGCGTGGACGTCCGGCCGCTTGCCGCGCAGCCAGGCGATCACGGGCAGCGGCAGGCCGGGGAAGGGATGCCAGCCGCTGAGCTGCCGGATGCGCTCGGCCGTGCCGTCCCGCCGCCAGCGGGCCACCAGGTCGTCCGTCCGCCGATCAAGCCAGGTGATCATGGGATGCACGGGGTCGCCTTGCTCGTCGGCCGGGATGATGGAACCGGCCTGCGCGGCCAGCGCCAGGGAGACGATGCGGTGGCCCGCGGTGCGGCCTGCGACCTCGCGCAGCGCGTCCAGCAGCGCGCGCCACACCTGCTCCGCGTCCTGCTCCACCCAGCCCGGTTGGGGCGTCAGCAGCGGATAGGGCCGGCCGGCGGACGCCACCTCCGCGCCCGTCAGGTCGAACGCGATGGCCTTGGTGGAGGCCGTGCCGATGTCAATGCCGAGAATAAGATTAGTCATGGTAGTCGGGTGGTCGGGTAGTCGGGTGGTCAGGTAGTCGAGTAGTCGGGTAGTCGAGTAGTCGGGCAGTCGGGTCGTCGGGTGGTCGGGTAGTCGAGCAGTGGAGTAGTCGGGTAGGCGGGTGGTCGGGTAGTCGGGTAGTCGGGGAGGATGTCGAGCGCCAGATAACTGTACGAACTAAAAGACCATCCGACCATCCGACCATTCGACTATTCGACTATTCGACTATTCGACTATTCGACTATTCGACCATCCGACTATTCGACTACAACAGCTTCATCGCATCCGCCACCGTCGCGCCGCCGTGGATGATGGCCGCCAGCGCCGCGCACATCTTCGCCGGATCGGGCGCGCCCCAGATGTTGCGGCCGACCGCGCAGCCGACCGCACCGGCCTGGACGGCGTTGTAGACCATCGTCAGGAGCTGCTCCTCGGTCATCTTGCTGCCGCCGGGCACCACGATGGGGGTGTAGCACGCGTTCACCACCGCCTCGAAGCCGTCGCAATAGGGCGTCTTCAGCAGGTCGGCGCCGTATTCCGAGCCGAAGCGCGCGGCAAGCTGATGGTTGGCGAGCGTGCGGAACTCCGGCCCGCTGTCGAAGCCGCCCGGCACCATCTCGGCCACCAACACCACGCCCCATTCGTCGCAGCTTGAGGCCAGCTCCGCCAGCCATTCCATGTGCCGGACTTCATTCCGATGCCCCGGCCCGGCGTTGGCGACCACGCCATCGGCGCCCAGACGCAGCGCATCCTCCACGGTGTACAGGCCCGCGCTCTCGGTGATGTCCGGGCCGATGGTGCTCTGGCCGCCGTCGGTGCGCAGGATCAGGCCGACCGGCGCCAGCTCCTTGCCGAAGGTGCGGGCGATGCCGTAGGTGGTCAGGATCGCGTCCGCGCCGCCCGCGATCACCTGTCGGATCACCTCGCCGGGCCGCTCCAACCCCTTCGGGCCCTGGATTGCGGCGTGATCCATGGCCACGATGAGCGTCTTGCCGTCGCGCGCCAGGATGCGGTTAAGTCGTCGTGTTTTGTGCATGTGCTCCTCGTGGTTGGTAGATTGGTAGATTGGGACATGGTAGATTGGGACATGGTAGATTGGGATATGGTCCATCAACTTACCAACCCGCCAACTTACCAACTTACCAATCTACCAATCTACCGTTTTTACCAATTTACCCCGCTCGCGGAAAATACTCCCGAATCCGCGCGAGCGCCTCTTCCTCGGTCGTGCTGGGATAGCACTCCATGCCGATCAAGCCATCGTAGCCCAGTTCATCCAGCTTCTTCGAGATGTTCGTGAAGTTGATCTCGCCCGTGCCCGGCTCTTGCCGCGTGGGGCAGTCGCCGATGTGGAAGGTCGGGTAGAGGCCGTAGTACTGCTCCATGCCCCAGATCAGGTTGCCGGCCGTGCGCTGCTGGTGGTAGCAGTCGAACGACAGGCGGAGCTGCGGGTCGTCGAAGCGGCGCACCACGTCGGCGGCCAGGTCGTGCGTGCAGACGAACACACCGCCGTGGATGTGGAAGGTGTTCAGCGCCTCGAACCAGAGCTGCACCTGCGTCTGCTTGACCAGTTTCAGCACCTTCTCGACGCCGTCCAGCAGGTTGGCGTACATCTCGCCGGGGGTGTAGTCCCGGTTGAGACGCTGCACCCACTCCCCCTTCGGCGTCACCTCCACCTGGTTGGAAAAGATGAACAGGTGGGGGATCTCGTAGCGGACCGCCGTCTCCAGGGTTTCGTTCCAGGCGCGCAGCACCCGATCGTGGTCGGTGGCGTCCACCAGGTTGCCGCATTCGCCGTCGAAGGTCGAGTTGATGATCATGCCGCGGCG
>DAOTZV010000025.1:0-3076 GCA_034434235.1 Anaerolineae bacterium | reverse complement strand
GCCTGTCACGTGGGGCTTTTCCTGGATCGGCCGACGATCGGCTGCGCCAAGTCCCGCTTGTGCGGCGAACACGCGCCCGTGCCCGAGGCGGCCGGCGCGTGGGTTGCCCTGGTAGACGCGGGCGAGACGATCGGCGCGGCCGTGCGCACGCGCGGCGGGGTCAGGCCGGTGTACGTGTCGGCCGGCCACCGGAGCGACCTGGCGACGGCGGTGCACTACGTGCTTGCCTGTTGCCGCGGCTATCGCCTGCCCGAGCCGTGTCGTCGAGCCCACGCGGCGGCCGCCTGACGCTTGACGTTTGACGCCCGGCGTTTGCCGCTTGCCCCTTGCCGCTATCGTTGGTCTTCTGGTGCGTTTCCTCGATACACTCGAATCGTCCACGCGTGATCCACCGGCGTCAGGAAGGTGAGCAGGACGCGCACGTGGTTGGGTGCGGGTTCGGCCTCGCGCATCTGCCACATGCCGTGGCCGGCCGCGCCCGGGCCGATCTCGATCACGTCGTGGCCGTAGCGCATGGTCGCGTAGCCCTGTTTGAGGAAGAGCACCTGGCCGGCCGCGGGCTTCGTGCGCGTGTCGGCCGTCTCCCAGATGCCGCCGGCCGGGAAATCGAGCGCGATTTGCGTGGCCACGCGATCAAGGCCGTCGAGGGTGCGGTAGCGCAGGTCGAAGCCGCGGCCGTGGGCATCGGCTGCTTCCCGCGCTTCCAGCAGGCTCAATAGCGGCGGCAGGTTGCGCAGCGGGCGTTCGGCCATCAGCGCGGTCCAGTGCTCCGGCGGCACCGGCCGGCCGAGCGGCAGCTCGTAGCCCGGCCGTCGGGGCCGGCGTCGTCCTTCCGACCAGAGGGCCACCTGGCCATCGCGCACTTCCAGGCGGTCGCCGATGAAGCGGCCGCATTCGCCGCCGAAGTAGGTGGCGCTGATCTTGACGCTGGTCAGCTCGGCCGCGCCGAAGGTGAGCGAGAGCAGCCGGGTGGCGTCGCGGAAGAAGGTGGCGCTGAGCGGGCCGCGGCGCACGCGGTAGATGCCGTTGAGCGGCAGGTGCAGGGCGAAGTCGTCGGGCAGGGAGGCGTCGTGCGCCGGCGGGTCGCCGTGTTTGAGCAGCGCGTAGAGCAGCCATTCCAGGTGGCCGGCCGGGGCGGGCGCCTGTTCCCACAGCCATTGCGCCGCGCGCACGAAGGTCGGATTGGGCCGCGCCGCGTGGCACATCAGAAGACAGGGCGCCAGGCCCAATGCGACCTCGCGCGAGCCGTAATCCTGGCGTCGCGAGAGGCCGGTTTCGGCCGTGCCGTCGGCGTGGAGCAGCCGCAGATCGAGGGCCAGGTTGCGTTCGACCGCCTCCAGGGCGCCGGGCCAACCGTAGTTCTCGGCGATCAGGAGGAGCGAGCGATCGTTGACCGCGTCGTAGACGCCGATGCTGCGCTCGATGAAGAACCCTTCGGCATCCAGGTCGATTCCTTCGGCCAGGTACGCGTCTACCGTCCGGCGCACGTCCAGGTCGGGGAAGAGGCGGCCGGCCTGCGCCAGCGCGGAGGCGATGACCCAACGATGGTTGGGCGTATGGAAGCCGCCGTCCATCAGGCCCGGCGTTGCGCGGCGGATGAAGTGTTCGATCTGGCCCAGGAGGGCCAGCCACTCGGGATCGTCGGTTGCTGCGGATCGGCCCAGCTCGATCACGGTGCAGAGCTGCTGGACGGTGAAGCCGGTATCGGGGCTGGAATCGTAGTTGACCGAGAGGAGATCGAGCAGGCCGCTGGGGCGCTGGCTGCGCAGCGCCGCGTCGGCCGCGCGGCGGCCGGCCGGCAGCAGGCGGCGCGCCGCGGCGATCCGTTGGCCGTCGCCCAGCCGGAGTGCGGCGAGAAACCGGTAGGCCACGCCGACGACAAAGCCGGCGGCCAACTGGCCCGATACCATGCCGAACTCGGGCGACACCAGCCCGCCGTAGTCGGGGCTGGTCGGGTCGGCGAGCTGGCATAGGGCCAGCTCGTCGGTGCGGCGTTCGAGGAGCGGCAGGAGGTGAGCGAGTGTGAGCGCGGTAGGAGGCATGCGAAAAGCTAACCTATCCTGGCCAGGCCAGCAGATAATGCGCCAATCCTGCCGCGGCGCCGCCCGCCACCAGCCAGAACGTGTCGGCCTTGAAGCGCAGGAGCGCCAGCAGCCCCGCGGCCAGGATCAGCGCGGTCCAGATGTCCACGATGGCCGCGCGGAAGAGCGCCACGCTGACGGCCAGGATGAGCGCGACCACGGCCGCGTTCACCCCGCGCAGGAACGCCTGGGCGACGGATGAGGCGCGCAGCCGCGGGATCCAAGGGCCGATCAGCGCGATGATGGCGAAGGAGGGCAGGAAGACGGCGACAGTGGCGACGACCGCGCCGGGGAGGCCGGCCACCAGGTAGCCGATGAAGGTGGCCGACGACAGCACCGGGCCGGGCGTCATCTGGCCGACCGCGATGGCATCCAGCAGTTGCTGCTGGGTCAGCCAGCCGAAGCCGGCGACCACGTCGCGCTGGATGAAGGCGAAGAGCACCATTCCGCTGCCGAAGATCAGCGCGCCCACCTTGAGGAAGAAGAGGCCCAGCCGCAGCAGGCGGTCGTCGGGCCAGGCGACGGCCGGGAGGAAGGGCAACGCCAGCGGGCCCCAGGCGAGCAACGCGGCCGGCGGCCGGCGGAGCGCCTGCCACGGCCGCGCGTAGAGCAGGATGCCGGCCAGCCCGGCGGCCAGCAACACGACGACCTCGTTGACCCCCGCCAGCGCGGCCGCCAGGCTGAGCACGCCGATGCCGAGCGCGCGCCGATCGCGCAGCGCGGCCCGGCCCAGGCGGTAGGTGGCGGCCAGGATGATGGCCATCACCGCCGGGTTGATGCCGTAGAAGAGCGCCGCGGCCTGGGGCAGGGCGCCCAGGCGGACGTAGGCGATGGCCAGGGCCAGGCTGATCGCGAACGCCGGCAGGATGAACGCCACGCCGCCGGCGATCAGCCCCGGCCAGCCGGCGCGCACGAAGCCGATGTGGATCGCCATCTCGGTGGCGTTGGGGCCGGGCACCAGGTTGGTGGCCGCCAGCAGGTCCAGGAAGTGCTCG
>DAOTZV010000024.1:0-5501 GCA_034434235.1 Anaerolineae bacterium | reverse complement strand
CGCCGCGGCCATGCTTGCCTCGTCGAGGGGCGGAATGCTCCCCGCCAACTGTTGCCAATTCATCCTGGTTCCTCCTTCCGAAAAATAGATTCTACGTGCCAGGCGCTTCCCAAAGCGCCTGGCACGTTATGCACCGATGCATCCGCACCGCGGTGCCGGGGAAGCGCGCCGCCGCGCGGCGCGCGACCTGGTGGGCCGTCTCCGGCCGGCAGATCAGGCCGACGAGCGTGCCGCTGTGCGCCCGGCAGATGCCCAGCGCGCCGAGGTCGGCATACGCCGCCAGCGCGGCGTCCACCAGGTCGTCGGGCAGGATCGCCTGATGGAGGCGGGCGCTCAACGTCGCCGCGCGCGCCGCTTCGACCGGATCGCCGGCCGCCAGGCCGGCCGCGAAGGCTGCGAACGCGTCGCGATGGCCGGCCGCCAGTTTGCGCAGCGCGGCCGTGTGATCGGCCGCGTTGAACGCCAGCGTATCCACCGCGCCGCCCGGATCGAGGATCACCACCGCCAGCGGCGGGAGCGGCGGCAACGGCCGGTAGAAGCTGGCGTCGCGATGGGCAAAGAGGGTCGGCCCGGGGAAGAGCGTGCTGTCGCTCGGCTCCACCTGCACCGCCAGCCGCGCCGCTTCCTCCGGCGCAAAGGGCCGGCCCAGCGCCGCGCCGACCGCGTAGATCGTCCCCGCCACGTCGGCCGTGCTCGACGCATAGCCGCGCGACCTGGGCAGGGGATTGCGGATGAGGAGCCGGACATCGGCCGGCGAAGCGTCGCGCGCGGCCAACGCCAGGCGCAACGCGGCCGCGGCCTTCGCCCATTCCCGTGCGGATGCCTCGCGTGCGGCCGCATGCGGCCTGGGGCGCACGCCGTGCGCCCCTACGGGGTCGGGCGCGGCGACCGTCGCCGTGACCTCGGCCCACCAGTCCACCGCGCATGAGACCAGGCACGGGATGCCGTCCAACGCGCCCTGCACCCACTCGCCGCACGTGCCGGGCAGACGGACCGTGGCGCACCGGGCCTCGTGGCCCACGCCTCCCCCCAGAATTGGGGGGCCGGGGGGGCCATCGGCCACGGCGGGCCTTCGGCCCACCGGTCGGCGGCCGGGGGAGCCATCGGCTGCAGCGGGCGCCCATCCGCGAATCGGAAAGCTGCATGGATCACAGGCCGATGATGGCATCCAATCGCCTCACGTCGAGGGCGGCCTCCAGCGCGTCGGCCAGGCGATCGTAGGCCGCGGCCTTGCGCGCCAGGTAGGCCGCGCTCGGGCCGGATGGCCGCCAGCCCAGGCTGATCAGCCAGGCGCGGCGGAACGCGTCGTTGTGGAACAGGCCGTGCAGGTGCGTGCCCCAAATGCGGCCATCGGCCGTGGCCGCGCCGTCGAAGTCACGGCTGCCGTCCTGCCGCTGTAGCAAGAGCAGCGGCGCAGCCGTCGCGGCCCGGCCGGCGTGGATCTCGTAGCCGGCCAGCGGTTCGTCGCCGTGCAGCCAGGGCCAGCGACCCAGCGGCCGGCCGATCGCCTGTTGCGTCACCTTCTCGCCGGCAAAGGTGACCTCCATCGGCAACAGGCCCAGCCCGGCCGCCTCGCCCCCGCCCTCCAGGCCATCGGGGTCGCGGATGATCCGGCCGAGCATCTGGTAGCCGCCGCAGATGCCGACCAACGCGGTCCCCTCTCGGCCGCGGGCCACGACGGCGTCGGCCAATCCGGTCGCGCGCAGCCAGGCCAGGTCGGCCAGGGTGTGCTTCGTGCCGGGCAGGATGATGGCGTCGGGCCGGCCGAGGGCTTCCGGCGTCTGGACGAAGCGGACGCGCACGGCCGGCTCGGCCGCCAGCGGGTCGAAGTCGTCGAAGTTGGCGATGCGCGGCAGCTTGATGATCGCGATATCGAGAAGCGGTGACGTGTCGCCGGAAGCGGAAAGCGGCGACGTGTCGCCGCAATCCAAAGAAAGCGGCGACGTGTCGCCGCAATCCGAAAGGACGGCGCCGTCCTCCTCCGCGATGCCGTGATCGCGCAGCCAGGGCACGACGCCGAGCACGGGGATGCCCCCGCGCGCTTCCAGGATGCGCACGCCGTCGGCGAAGAGGGCCGGATCGCCGCGGAACTTGTTGACGATCAGTCCCTTGACCAGCCGCCGCTCCTCCGGCTCCAGCAGCCAGAGGGTGCCCAGGAGCTGCGCGAAGATGCCGCCCTTGTCAATGTCGCCGACCAGCAGCACGGGCGAGCCGGCATGGCGGGCCACGGCCATGTTGACGATGTCCCCGCGCTTCAGGTTCAGCTCGGCCGGACTCCCCGCGCCCTCGATGAGCACCAGGTCGCTGCGGCTGCGCAGCCGGGCCAGCGCGGCCGTCACCACCTCCCACAGTTCGGCCTTGCGGCGGTAGTAGTCGCGGGCGGGGAGCGTTTCCAGCTTTTTGCCCAACACCACCACCTGCGACCGGCTGTCGGCTTCGGGCTTGAGGAGCACCGGGTTCATGTCCACGTGGGGCGGGATGCCGCACGCCTCGGCCTGGGCTACCTGGGCGCGGCCGATTTCGCCGCCCTCGGGCGTGACGCCGGCGTTGTTGCTCATGTTTTGCGCCTTGAACGGCGCCACCCGCAGCCCGCGGCGGGCGTAGAGCCGGCACAGGCCGGTCACCAGCAGGCTCTTGCCCACCGACGAGGCCGCGCCCTGGATCATCAACGTTTTGGCGGTCATGGTACCCTCAATCACCCGGTGCCCGGCTCCCTTTTTACCTAACCCCCCGGCCCCCTTCCCTACAAGGGAAGGGGGAGAGGTGCTCCCCTCCCCGCGCAGGGGAGGGGTCGGGGGAGAGGTGGCCCATCGCCTCCACCAGCCGGTCGTTCTCCTCCGGCCGCCGCGCGGCGACGCGGATGAAGGTCGGCAGGCCGAAGGACGCGCAGTTGCGCACCTGGATGCGCTGCTCGCGGAGCAGGGTCGCGCGCACCGCGGCGGCATCGCCCACCTCGATCAGCATGAAGTGGGCGGCGCCCGACACGACGCGCCATCCCTGCGGCCGGAGCCGGTCGGCCAGGCGGACGGCCTCCGCGCGCAAGGCCGCGGTCGTGCGGCGCACGTGTTCGGCGTCCTGCAAGGCGGCCAGGCCGCAGGCGATCGCGGCCGCGGACACGCTCCACGGCGGCTGGCCGGCCGCGACGCGGGCGACCACATCCGGCGCGGCCAACAGGTAGCCCAGCCGCACGCCGGGCAGCGCGCAGTCCTTGGTGAGCGAGCGCAACAGGACGACGTTGCCGCGCTCGATCAGCGGTTCGCTGGGCCACGGCTCGGCCACGAAGGGCCGATACGCCTCGTCGAGCACCCACAGGGCGTCGGCCGCAGCCGGGAGGAGCGCCGCGATCTCGGCCGCCGACAGGTAGGCGCCGGTCGGGTTGTTCGGGTTGCAGAGCCAGATCAGCCGCGGCCGGGCGGAGGCGATGGCCTGGGCCAGTTCCGCCACGCGGTGGGTTGCAGGCGATGGAAAGCGGCGACATGTCGCCGCACGCAAGGAAAAGCGGCGACATGTCGCCGCACTCCAAAAGTTTCGCCACTCGACCACTTCGGCCCGCGCCAGGCGGCTGGCGGCCGCGTATTCGCCGAAGGTGGGGCCGACGACGAACGCCGTATCGCCGGGCCGCAGCCAGGTCAGCGCCAGCGCCCAGATCAGCCCGGCCGCGCCGGCGCCGACCAGCACGCGGTCGGCCGGCACGCCGTCCCGGCCGGCCAGCGCCTCGCGCAGGGGAGAGGCGTTGCGGTCGGGATAGCGCGTCACGTCGCACGCGGCCAGCGCGGCGCGCACGCCCGGGGGCGGGCCGAACGCGTTGGTGCTGGCGCTGAAATCGAGCACATCCTCCGGCCGCAAGCCCAGCGCGGCCAGCTCGGCGTAGTCCGGCCCGCCGTGCGGCTCGGCCGACACTGCATCCTCCTTTGTTGTGCGGTCGCCTGTCACCAGCAATCCCTTTCCCTGCGGGCGCTCACCTAACCCCCCGACCCCCTTCCCTGCGAGGGAAGGGGGTGGTCTGTTTTGGTTGTCTCTCCCCCTCGCCGTGCAGGAGAGGGGGCAGGGGGTGAGGTCATTCGCGGCGCCCATGAGCCGATTTCGTTGAGAGCGCGACGATTGTCGCCGCGAGCACCGCCAGCCCGGCCGCCATGCGGACGATGCGTCGGCCGCGCGCCAGGGTGTCGGCCGTGAGCGCCGCGTCGCCGCCGGCCAACACGTAGTGCCCGCGCTTGGTCAACGTGACGCCCAGTGCGCCGGCCATGGTCGCCATCGTCTGGCCGGCGTTGGGGCTGGCGGTGCGGCGGGCCTGATCGCGACGCGTGCGCCAGGCGCGCCGCGCGGCCGCACGGCCCTCGACCAGCCACGTCGCGACCGCGAGCAGCCCGGCCGCCAGGCGAGCCGGCAGCCAGTTCAGCGCGTCGTCGAGCCGCGCGGCCGGCTTGCCCAGCCACTCGTGCGCCTCGTCGTGATAGCCCCACATGCTGTCGGCGGTTTGGGCGAAGCGATAGGCCCAGACGGCCGGCAAGCCGCCCGCAAAATACGCGCAGAGCGGCGCGACGAAGGCATCGGTCAGGTTCTCGGCCACCGACTCGACGGCCGCGCCGGCCACCTCTTCGGCGCTCAGGTCGGACGTGTCGCGGCTGACCAGATGCCAGCTCAACAGACGCCGGGCTTCGTCCAGGTCGCCGCGGCGCAGCGCGTCCTCCACCTCGCCCGCGGCCCGGTCCAGCCCACGGGAAGCGATGGCCAGCTTCAGCAGGCCGGCCTCGAGCGCCAGGCGGAAAGGCCACGGCAGTCGCCGCGCCAGGCGAGACGCGCCCCACGCGGCGCCCGCGCTCAGCGCCATGCCGGCCGCCAGCGCGGCCGCGCCCCACGCGAAGCGGCCGAGGTCGCCGGCGGCCAAACCCGCGTCCGGCGCCCCCGCCTCGCGATCCCGCGACTGTCCTCTGCCCCCTGACTTCTGGCCCTCTGGCCTCTGGCTCCTGTCCTCCGCCCACGCCAGGAACCGGCCCTGCCACGCGACGGGATGCCAGGCGTTCGGCGGATCGCCCAGGAGCCGATCCAGCGCCCAGGCCGCCAGGGGAGCGCAAACGGTTTCGTTCACGCCCGGCTCCGCGGCGCTTTCTGCAGATCCGCGTGCAACTGCGAGAACGCCAGCCAGGCGCGCTCCAGGCCCTGTTCGGCCACGGCCAGGCTGGTCGCCTCCCACGGGTCGAGGCGGCCGGCCTCGAGCGCCTTGAAGCGGCGAAATGCGGTCAGGGCGGCCGTAAGCTGGCGCAACACCTCGGTGGATGTCGGATGGCCGCCGTCGGCCGCCTCGATCGAGTCGCCGGTTGGTTTTCTGCTGAATCGGACAAGTTCTTCAACTTCGATCATGTTGGTTCCTCATACCATCACCTGATCCAGCCCGGTCGCGGCCAGGGCCGCGCGATCCGCGAAAAGCTGTGCGGGGGGCGCAACGAGCAGCACGCGGCCGGCCTGCATGAAGGCCACGCGGTCGGCCCACCGCCGCGCCG
>DAOTZV010000023.1:0-2208 GCA_034434235.1 Anaerolineae bacterium | reverse complement strand
ACCTCTTGGCCGGAACTGAACAACTTCTTAACAATCTCTCGTTATACTGAGGTTGTAAGTTGGCGAGAGGCCAACGGATATCTCAGGAACAGGAGTTTCACAATGACTAAACGTATTCCACTGATGCTCGGTGTCGGCTTGGTCGTCCTGCTGTTGGCGGCCATGTTCGCGACGGCCGCGTTCGCACAAGGACCGGTCGGCGGGATGATGGGAGGGTGGGCCCCACAAGGTGGCTTCGGCGGCATGATGCGTGGCTTCGGCGGCATGATGGGCGGTTTTGGCATGATGGGGGCGGGCAACCCGATCAGCGGCACGCTGCCGGCGGCCTGCCCGATGCTCGGCAGCGTAGCGGCTCCGGCGAATGCCCAGCCGATCAGCTTCGACAAGGCCGTCGAGGCCGTGCAGCAGTACCTGAAGAATTACAACAACACGGACCTGGCGTTGGCCGAGGTGATGGAGTTCGAGAACAACTTCTACGCCGTGATCGAAGAGAAGAGCACCGGCATGGGCGCCTTCGAGCTGTTGGTCAACCGCTACACGGGCGTCGTGACCCCCGAGCCGGGGCCCAACATGATGTGGAATACCAGGTACGGCCACATGGCCGGCTTCGGCGGCATGGGGATGATGGGCGGCATGATGGGCGGTCGCTGGAATCAGCCGGCCGGCCCCATGACGGTCAGCGTGGAGCAGGCGCGGGCCGCGGCGCAGCAGTGGCTGAATGCCAACCTGCCGGGCGCCCAACTGGCCGATGACCAGATGCAGTTTCCCGGCTATTACACGCTGGACTTCCTGAAGGGCGGCCAGACCGCCGGCATGTTGAGCGTCAACGGCTACACCGGTCAGGTCTGGTACCACACCTGGCACGGTGCTTTCATCAGCGAGAAAGAGTTCTAACGCGGGGCCGCTGCTCGCGCGGCGCAGGCCGGCGATGTCGCAACCCGATGTCGCCGGCCTGCTGTTTGTGTGGTATACTTTGGCCGTATTGACGGGGGCGACGTATCGCCGGGCGACCGAGGTCGCGGCGAACGGGCGTGCCGCCGGGCGTCCGCCTGCGCGGACGCGGGCGCGGCGGATGCGGCATCGGGTCGCCGCAGGGCGACCTGGCGGCGGGCCGCCCCTTCGCCCCGAATTCGATTCGGGGACAGGAGCTTGCTGCCTCCTGCGCGGGCACGCAGGCGCAACTCCGCCAGCTCCTGGCACGCTATCGCAACTGGAAGATCACCGCCGTGCCACGGCAGAACGCCGATGCGGCCATCGCGCTGACGGCCTGGGGTTGGCTCGACAAACTGGACGGTTACGATGAAGCGCGCATCACGGCCTTCATCAATGCCTGGCGCGATCGCGGGCCAGAACACACCGCGGAGTGACGCTGATGATCGCTGTCTCCGGATCGGCTGCAGTTCCTGACGTTTCCGCTTCTGCTTTGGCGGCCGAGGTCGAAAGGCTTGCCCGGGGCCTGGTTCGCCACTGGTTGTTGCTGGTCAACCTGGGCCTGGGGCTCTGGACGGGGCTGCCGTGGCTGGCGCCGGTCTTCATGCACCTGGGCTGGGCGTGGCCGGCGCGGCTGATCTATTTTGTCTATGGCCTCTTCTGCCACCAATTGCCGCAGCGGTCCTGGTTTCTGTTCGGCGCGCGCTTCGCTCCCTCGTTGGCCGAGATCCAGGCGGCGAGCGGGGCCGGCGCCGACTTTTTCGCCTTGCGTCGTTTCCTGGGCTCGCCCGAGCTGGGCTGGAAGCTCGCCTGGAGCGATCGCATGGTGAGCTTTTACGGCGGCTGGTTCCTATTTGGCTTGCTCTATGCGTTGTTGCGTGGCCGGATCAGAGGGCTGCGCTGGCAGACGGCCCTGGCGCTGATCCTGCCGTTGGCGGTGGATGGGATCACCCACGCCATCAGCGACCTGTGGGGCGTGACGGCCGGCTTTCGGCAGAGCAACGCCTGGCTGGCGAACCTCACCGGCAACGGGCTGCCCCCGACGTTTTACGCGGGGGATGCCTGGGGGTCTTTTAATTCCCTGGCGCGGCTGGGCACCGGCCTGTTGGCCGCGTTCGGCCTGATTTTCTGGCTGCTGCCTCTCGTAGATCGCGCTTTGCGGGGCGATGGATCGTCCACGGGTTGACGCGCCCCACATTAGGAGGACATCCTATGACGACAGACAAAACATCGGCGGCCCCTGAGCCTGGAACGGCTGCTGCATCCCCGGCCGCGGCG
>DAOTZV010000022.1:0-31704 GCA_034434235.1 Anaerolineae bacterium | reverse complement strand
TCGGGCATCAGCGCTACTTACCAGGCCGCGGTGACCGCGACCGAGCTGCTCCCCGGCCGGCCGATTGCCGTGGTGGACACGCAGAGCGTCTCGATGGCGCAGGGCTTCATGGCGATCGCCGCGGCCGAAGCGGCCCGCGATGGCGCGTCCCTGGACGACGTCGTGGCGGCGGCGCGCGCGGTCGGCGGCCGGGCGCATGTGTTCGGCGCGCTGGCCACGCTGAAGTACCTGGCGATGAGCGGCCGTGTCGGTCATCTGGCCGCGGGCCTGGGCAATCTGCTCAGCATCAAGCCCGTGTTGACGCTACGAGGCGGTAAGCTAGAGCTCCTCGAAAAGGTGCGCACGCGCAGCAAGGCGCTGGCGCGCGTGATCGAGCTGGCCGGCGAGGCGGCCGCGGGTCGGCCGATCAGCCGCATGGCTGTGCTCCATGTGAACGTGCCGGATGAGGCGGCGGAATTCGCAGCCCAATTGCGCGGCGCCCTCCCCTGCCCCGATGAGATCATCATCGCCGAGATGAGCGCGGGCCTCTCGGTGCACACGGGCGCGGGCATGTTGGGCGTGGCGCTGGTGACGGAATAAGACGTAATGTGAAATTTATTTCGCATTACCGCAATGCGAAATGAATTTCGCATTACATCAAGCGAGAGACTTCAGCCATGCCTGTACTCGTTGCCGAAAAAGTCCAACAAGCCATCGGCATTTTGAGTGAAACCGGCGTAGACGCCTGGCTCACCTTCGTGCGCGAAACGTCCGCCCAGGCCGACCCCGTCCTGCCGCTCATCTTCGGGGACGGGACGCTCACCTGGCAGAGCGCGCTGATCCTTACGCGCGGTGGGGAACGGATCGCCATTGTCGGCCGTTTCGAGGCGGACGCGGTGCGTCGCGGCGGAGTCTACGAAACGGTCATCCCCTACGACGAATCGCTGCGGCCGGCCCTGCGGGAGACGCTGGCCCGGCTCGACCCGGGGCAGATCGCCATCAACACCTCGACCAACGACGTGTACGCCGACGGCCTGACGCACGGCATGTACCAGCTCCTGGCCGATTATCTGGCCGATACGCCCTACGCCGGCCGGCTGATCCCGGCCGAACGGATCATCGCCGCGCTGCGCGCACGCAAGACCCCGGCCGAGATCGGCCGCATCCGCGCCGCGGTGGAGACGACGCGCCTGATCTTCGAGCGGACGGCCGCGTTCATCCGCCCCGGCCTCACCGAGCGGGAGGTGGCCGACTTCATGCATCGGCAGATGACCGAACTGGGCGTGAGGCCGGCGTGGGACTACGACGGGTGTCCCGCGGTCAACTCGGGGCCGGATTCACCGGTAGGGCACGGCGCGCCGGGTGACATCGCCCTGGCGCCGGGGCACATCGTGCACATGGACTTCGGCGTACGGCAGGACGCCTACTGCTCCGACATCCAGCGGGTGATCTATCTGTTGCGGCCGGGCGAGGTCGAGCCGCCCGAGCCGGTGCGCCGCGGGTTCGCGGTCGTCCGCGCCGCGGTGGAAGCGGCGGTCGCGGCCATGCGGCCCGGCGTGACGGGGCTGGAGGTGGACGCGGCCGCGCGGCGCGTCGTCACCGACGCGGGCTATCCGGAGTACAAGTACGCCACGGGCCACGGCCTGGGCCGCAACGCGCATGACGGCGGGCCGTTGCTCGGCCCGTTGTGGGAGCGCTACGGCGACACCCCGCGGCGCACGCTGGAGGCCGGGCACGTCTACACCGTCGAGCCGGGCGTCGCCGTGCCCGGCTACGGCTATATCGGGTTGGAGGAGGATGTGCTGGTGACGGAGGACGGCGCGATTTACCTGGGCGAGCCGCAGCGGGAGGTGTGGGTGTGCCATGCGTAAGGCGTGATGATCTTGCCTCCCGCTCCTGCCAGACCGCGCATCGAGGCGCAGGAGCACGGCGACCAGCCTGGCCGAGGCGTTGCCGCGGCGTTCGACCGGCTGCAGGGATGGCTTGCTGAGAAACAGGAGAACGACGTGTGACGTTCCTGCCGTCAACTCGTCATCGCAGGAGGCGACCATGACCCCGGCTCGTCCGCGCAAACGCTGTAAAGCGCGGCCTACACCCTCCTGTTCATGTTAAAACTTCGCAAAGAAGACCCCACGAAACACACTTGCCTGAAAATCGGACTTGGAGTAAACTAAATCTACGGTTAGCTCGGTACATATTTGAAAGCGGGTGAAAATCCTATGGGTAAAACGTCATCAACGACAGGAGGCTATCGAATCCAACTTGATCTGCCACCGGCTCTATATCGGCGGCTTTCAGGTGAAGCCGCGCGCCGGTCGGTTTCACTGAATCAAGTCGTGCAACAGGTCCTGGAGCGCTACGCAGAATCGGAAGCAGCAGACTTCGATATCACCCAGACCCACACCTGGCAGCTCTGCGGAACGCTGGAAGTGGCAGAACCCGAGCCGGAGTACGTTGTGGGATACGACGAGCAGGGGCAGGTGGTCACGAACTACGCGGAACACGTGGATGACGTGCTGTATCGAGGTGGCTGATGCCTGACATAATCGCGGACACATCGGCGTTGATTGCCTTTTTTGTCCGCTCCGAAGCTCATCATGCTGATGCACGGCATTACATGACAACGCACCCGAACACGCGCTGGGTCATCCTGGAATCAGTCTTTGATGAAACGACCACATGGTTCCGGGCAAAGGTGTCTCCGAGAGATTCGATTGAGATCGGCCGTGTGTTGCGAGTGGAACATCGTTATCGCCACCTGTCCGATGACGACGACGATGCCACCTGGGAGGCTTTCTGTCAGTATAGCGACAAACAGTGGAGTTATACGGACTGCTCGATCCTCGTTATGACATATCGGCTCGGTATCCGGCAGGTGTTCACCTTCGACGAACACATCCGGCAGATGGCCGGCTTGGGCGTCATACCGGTTCCGGCAGGGTTATAATCAACCTCGATTGCCTCGCTATCAAGTCAAGAATTCCAGGTAATTCTCCAGCGTAATCACCTCAAACCTGGCGTCGGGATACGCGCTGGCCCACCCCCTTCGGCGCGGATGCCGCTTTGCGCGGCGACCACTTGCACTCATAGCCGAATGGCACACGCAACTCCATGAATTCGGATGAATATCTGGAATCGTATATTGTGCGGCGTCAGGCGATCAGAATAAACTCATCTGCCCGCTCTCCGGCTTCCGTTGCGGCGGCCGGTATTTCCGCTCCTGCACCTCCTTCAGCGCGGCCGCGATGTCGCCCACGAAGCGCGAGGGCGGATTCTCCATGAACTGGCCGAAGAGCACACGGCGGGCCGCGTGGGTCAGGACCACCTTGTGGCGGGCGCGCGTCAACCCGACGTAGAAGAGCCGACGTTCCTCCTCGATGTCTGTCGCCTCGCCCTTGCGCTGATAGGGCAACAGTCCCTCCTCGCACCCCACGATGAACACCACCGGGAACTCCAGCCCCTTGGCCGCGTGCAATGTCATCAGCGCCACCCGGTCGGCGCGCGAGTCGTAGGCGTCGGTCTCGCTCTCCAGGCTGATCGCCTCCAGGAAATCGCCCAGGCGGTCGCCGAACGGCACGGCGCGCCGCGCAAGCTGGCGCAGCCGCTCGGCGTCGGCATCCGAATACGGTTTGCGCCGCTCTTCGGCGATCTGGGCGGCTATTTGCTCGATCAGGCGGGCGACGGCCATGCCGTCCGAAGACACGTCGTGGCGTAATCCTCTGGATTGCGCCACGAGCAGCGGCGCCCGCGGGTTGTACAATCGCCACAGGTGCGCCAGCACCTCGCGCACGGCCTTGTGGCTCGACAGCGGCGCCTGTCCGACCGTCTGATAGGGGATGCCGGAGCGATCGAACGCCTCGATCAGGAGCCGGCTCTGCGCGCTCAGGCGGTAGAGCACGGCGAAATCGGCAAAGGAGCGGGCCGCGGCCGGGGTCTCGCCGGTCACGCGCGCGGAATCCAGCGAGAAGTAGCTGGTGCCCCCCACCAGCTGCTCGATCTGATGGACGACGTACTCGGCCTCGGCTTTGTCGGTGGGCGCGCGATACACGTCGAGCTTGACCTCGTCCGCGAACTGCGCCAGGAGCTCGACCGACTTGCGGTCGGGATTGCGGCCGATCACCTGCATGGCCGCATCGAGGATCGCCTGGCTGGAACGGTAGTTGCGGCTGAGATAGAAGGCGCGGGCGCCGGGGTAATCTTGCTCGAAGCGCAGGAAGTAACGCCGGTCGGCCCCGCGAAAGCCGTAGATCGCCTGGTCGGGATCGCCGATGACGCAGAGGTTTGCCCCCCCACCCCCCAATTCTGGGGGGCGAGCCGCCTCCCCCCAAGGTTGGGGGGACGGGGGGGCGGAACCCCCAAGTTCGGGGGACGGGGGGGCGAAACCCCCAAGTTCGGGGGGCTGGGGGGAGGATGCACCCGTCAGCAGCCGCAACAGCCGATACTGCCCCGCATTCACGTCCTGATACTCGTCCACCGAGATCCAGCGATAGCGCGCCCGGACGGCCGCCAGGACGTCGGGGTGCTTCTCCAGCAGGCGCACCGGCAGGGCGATCAGGTCGTCAAAGTCCACCGTGTCGGCGGCGCGCAGCGCGGCCTCGTAACGGCGACGGATCTCGCTCATGGGTCCGGCATCCGGTAGAGGCGGACGGCCGCCGTCCGCCTGCAGATCCAGGCCGTTTTTGGCCGCCGAGATCTGCGCCAGGGCATCCTCCACGTCGTGCGCCTTCAGCTCCGGGCACGCCTGGCGCAGCAGTGCGGCGCGCTCCTCGTCCCCCAGGATGACGAACTGCCGGCTGAGGCCGAGCCGTTCGGCGTGCTCGCGCAGGAGCTGCGCGCCGAACGCGTGGAACGTCTTGATGGTGATCCGGCCGGCGACCTCCGGCCCCAGCAACCCTTCCAGGCGCTCGCGCATCTCGGCCGCGGCCTTGTTGGTGAAGGTGATCGCCAGGATGTTCTCCGGCGCAACCCCCTTCTCCAGGATGAGATAGGCGATGCGGACGGTGAGGGTGCGTGTCTTGCCTGTGCCCGGCCCCGCGACGATGATGGCCGGCGCGTCGGTGCAGAGGACGGCCGCGCGCTGTTCGGGGTTGAGGTCGGCGAGAAGAGGGGTTGGGGGTTGGGGATTAGGGGTTGGGGGTTGGGGATTAGGGATTGGGGGCGGCGCGGGGGCGCGTTCGACCGTGTATGGCGCGGCCAGCTCCTGGATGAGGGAGGTCTGCGCCTCGGAGACCACCTTCTGAAGCGGATGCTGTTTGGTTGCGGCCCGCTGTTCCCGGCTTGTGACCCGCCGTTTCCCTGCTTGCTCTTTCTTCTGCTCCCCGGTTTCCCCTTCGCTTTGCCCTGCTTCCGGCTCCCGATCTCTATCCTCTGCCTCCTGATCCCTGGCCGCTGACCTCTGACCTCTGAGTTCTGCCTCCTCTCCAAACAGCCCCATTTGCGCCTCCGAAACCGCGGCCCCACCGAAGACGCGGATCACACCGTACTCGCCGTCGTAGCCGGGTTGGGCGACCACTTCGCCGCGGCGCATGCGGCCGATCCCCTCGGCGAGCCGTTCGCCGCCCGTGGCCGCGATCTCCTCCAGCGGCGCCTCGCGCAGGATGCTCAGCTCCGGGCCCAGGCGGCCGAGCAGCTTCATGTATTCCGCCTGCACCTGCTTCGAGCTTTCGCCGACCCCGTAGATCTCGCCGAGCAGCTCGGGCAGCGGGATCAGGCTGTGGAACGGCCGCGCGGAAGGGGGCCGCACGCCCGCGGGCCGGTCGGCCAGCTCTTCGACGCGGTGCATCACGCCCACCGTCACCGGCTTACCGCAGGCCGGACAGATGCCGCCGTGCGCCAGGGTGGTGGATGGATCCCAGACGATGCCGCAGGCGCGGTGGCCGTCGAAGTGGTATTTGCCCTCTTCGGGGAAGAATTCGATGGTGCCACCTAACCCCCCGGCCTCTTGCCCAATCCCCAATCCCCAATCCTCCTTCCTTACAAGGGAATGGGGATAAGGGATTGGGGATTGCAACGCCTCGAACAGCGCGCCGTACGCCAGCTCGCAGTCGAACAGGTTCGCCTCGCGGCCCAGCTTGTCCGGCGAGTGCGCGTCGGAATTGGAGACCAGGGTGTAGCGATCGAGCGCGGATACGCGCCAGTTCATGGGCGGGTCGGACGAGAGGCCCGTTTCCAGCGCGAAGATGTGCGGCGTCAGGTCGGCGAAGCACTCTTCCACCGAGTCGAAGCCCGATTTGGAGCCGAGCAGCGAGAACCACGGCGTCCAGATGTGCGCGGGGATCAGGTGACAGCCCGGGTCGGTCTCCAGCACGATCTCCAGCAGATCGCGCGAGTCGAGCCCCAGGATCGGCCGGCCGTCGGCGCGGATGTTGCCGATGCGCTCCAGCCGGGCCTGGAGCTTCTCCACGGCCGCGAACGACGGCGCGAAGATCACGTTGTGGATCTTGCGCGTCTTCCCCCCGCGCTTGTAGATGTTGCTGATCTCGCCGCCGAGGATGAAGCGCACCGGCCCGCGGCACGCGGGCGGCACTTCCTGCTCGACCGCGGCCGCCAGGTCATCGCGCAGGCGGAACAGGCCGTCCTCGGCCGGCACCAGCTTCTCGCGCATCTCGGCCAACCAGCCGGGATGCGCGATGTCGCCCGTGCCGACGATCTGGATCCCCTTGATCTGCGCCCAGCGCGTCAGGTGCTCGAAGGTCAGGTTCTCGCTGGTGGCGCGCGAGAAGTGCGAGTGGATGTGGAGGTCGGCGATCAGTTTCATGAGGCCATTATACGCGAAGCAAGGTGTTTCGTCCAGCCTCAAGACTGTGCGACCGGGCGGCGTCGTAGCGAACGCCGGTGTCCTCCTCGCTTACTTCTTCGGCGTCGCCTGCACCGCGGCGAGCTGTGCCTGCCGAGCGAAGTCAATCGCATTCGCCAATATGCGGGCTGATTCCTGCGGACTATGGAAGCCGGTGCTGTTCTCCGAGAAGACGAAGTCCCAACGGATCTGCCCGCGGCGGATGAGCTGAAGCGCGTCCTTGAGCTGGTCGTCGCTGGCGCCGGCCGCCTTGGCCGCGTTGATGGCATCCATGGCCGCCAGCAGCGCGGTCTCGGTTTGCCGCGTCAGCTCGGCAGTGCGGTTTTGGATCAGCGTCACGCGGCCCTTCAGCTCCTGTTCATCCTGCTTGTGGCACGTTTGGCACGCCTGGTTGATGTTGGTCAGCGGGCTGCGCACCCAGTGATCCGAGACCTTGACCGCGCCATCGCGCACGTAGGGCATGTGGCAGTCGGCGCAGGCCACTCCGGAGCGGGCGTGGATGCTGCTGCTGTACATCTCGAATTCCGGGTGCTGGATCTTGATCATCGCCGCGCCGGTCTCTTTGTGCGTCCAGTCTTTGAAGCCATTGCGAGGCGGCTCAGGGCCGGTGAATTGGGGCATACACGATCCTCCTTGTCGCAGGAACCTGCCCTCGCAATCGAGGATTACAACGCCACCACCAGCATGGCGGCCAACATGTAGAGCGACGCGTACTTGAACAGCGCGAAGCTGGCGCGCGGAGAGGGCCGCGCCACGCCGAGCACCGCCAGCGCCAGCAGCCCCGCGCCTAAAATGCCCAGGAGCTCCAGCCGTCCCCCCTGCACGCCGACGGTCGCCGCCACGCCGGCCATGATCAGCGCGGCGGCCAGGCTGGAGGCGGCGATCACCACCCGCGTGACGGAGAAGCCATACGCGGCGGGAAACGTCGGGATGCCCGCGGCCTGGTAGTCGGCGAAGTGGCGCATGGCAAAGGTCATGATGTGGGTGGGGATCCAGCACAGCACCCCCAGCGCCAGCATCACGCCGACGGCATCAATCTGGCCGGTTGCCAGCGTGCGGCCGGCCAACACCGGCATCCCGCCCGCCAGCCCGCCGATCAGGATCGAATAGGGGGTCCGCCGCTTGAGCCAGATCGTGTACACGACCGCGTCGAAGAACAGGCCGGCGAAGACGATCGCACCGTACAGGGGCGCCAGCGCCACCGCCCAGGCCACTCCGATCGCCGACAGGACCAGGCCCAGGATGGTCGCCTGGCGCACGCTGACCAGTCCCTTCGGCAGGGGCCGCCAGCAGGTGCGCTGCATGATGGCGTCAATGTCGTGATCGTAGGCCATGTTCAGCACGGTGCTGCCGCTGATCGCCAGGAAGAGGCTGCCGATCAGCCCGGCCAGGACGCCCCAAGCGCCGGCCGGGTTGTGCGCGCTCAGATAGCCCGCGATGCCGGTCGCCAGCAGCAGGCCGGTCTGCAGGCTCTTGATGAGGGGCCAGTAACGGCGAATGAGAGATTTGAGATACGAGATCATGTTGTGCGCCATTTGGGATTGGGTATAGGATATTGGGCATCAACGGGCGCACCGGAACCCGACGCTCGGGCTGGCATAGTCGGGCCGGGCGCTGTTGTGCGCCCAGATACCTAGATTATACCCATAATGGTCTTTTATCACAACGGGGCCAAAGTCGTGCAGCCGATCAGCTGCCGATGTGGACGATCACGCTCTGGAGGGGGATCTCTTTGCCGCTCTGCGCCAGCGCCTGGCGGGCAATGTACTCCAGGCCGCCGCAGCAGGGCACTTCCATCCGCACCACGGTTATGCTGCGGATGTCGTTGTGTTGGAGGATCTGGGCGAGCTTGGCGATGTAGGCCCGGCCGTCGTCCAGCTTGGGACATCCCACGGCGATCGCGTGGTCTTTGATGAAGTCGGCGTGGGTGTTCGGCTCGGCAAAGGGGACGCAATCGGCGATCAGCGCCAGGTCGGCGCCGGCGAAGAAGGGCGCCCGGATCGGCACCAGGTGCAGTTGCACCGGCCATTGCCGTAGCTCGGAGGACTGGCGAGGGGCCGCGGCCGCGCGGCTCGCGGCGAACAACGGGATGTCGGCCGGCCGGCCATCGCCGCGACGCCCTTCGTCCCACGCGCGCACCTGCACCGACGGACACGCGGGCACGCCGGCCGGCGCGGGGGCATAGGTCGAGGCGAGGCCGTGCGCGCGCAAATGGGCCACGTGCTTCTCCACCATGTGCGGTGCGACCTGTTGCAGGTAGTCGAGGACGGCCGGTTCGTCGTAGGCTTCCACTTCCATCTCGACCACGCGCAACGCGCCCTGCGGGCATTCGCCCAGGCACGCGCCCAGGCCATCGCAATAGCTCTCCTTCACCAGGCGGGCCTTGCCGTCCACCACCTGCAACGCGCCCTCCGCGCAGGCGGGAACGCACGCGCCACAGCCATCGCATTTTTCTTCGTCAATGGTGATAATCTGTCGTCTGACCTTTGCCATGCGGCCTCTCTGCTCAGCGTCTCTGTTTGAGCCGGTTGTACATCTCGGTGCCGAAGCATTGTTCGGCGTAGCGGCACCATTCGATGCACGATTGCACGTTGTTATAGACCACGAACCCGCACTTGTCGCATGCGACCCGCTTGTCAATCGAGAAGAGCTCGACATCGGCGCCGCACTGCGGGCACGTCTTGATCTCCAATGTGATGTTGTTGCGCAAACCGCCTGAACCGGGACAATAATGGGCAAGCATCGCGGCATCCTTTCCGATCATTAGTATACCACATATCGGCCGCGAGGATCATGGACTTTTGTCACATCCTCAAAAACTTACGTGCCAGGCACTTACGAAGTGCCTGGCACGTCTCTGGCGCGTCTGCCGCAAATGCCATCGGTTACTTCAGTACGACGCGCGCGTCTACGGCCACCACGCCTTGCCCTTCGGCCAGCACCATCAGCGGGTTGATGTCCAGCTCGGCGATCTGCGGGTGGTCGGCGGCGAGACGGCCCACGCGCACGATGGCATCCACCAGTGCGGCCCGGTCGGCCGGGGCCGCGCCGCGCACGCCCGCCAGCAGCCGCGCAGAGCGCACTTCGGCGAGCATCTCCCAGGCGTCGGCCTCGGTGAGGGGTGCCAGCCGGAAGCTCACGTCGGCCAACACCTCCACGTAGATGCCGCCCAGGCCGAACATCACCAGCGGCCCGAAGGTCGGATCGCGCTTGACCCCAACGATCACCTCCTGGCCGGCGACCATTTTCTGCACCTGCACCCCGCGGATGCGCGCAGTCGGCCGGCCGGCCCGGCCGCGCGCGATCAGGGCCGTGAACGCGGCGGCCGCCTCTTCCGCGGACCGGATGTTCAAGATGACCCCGCCCGCTTCCGTCTTGTGCAGGATATCGGGACTGATCAGCTTCATGGCGACCGGAAAGCCGATCTGCGCGGCCCGCGCGGCGGCCTCGTCGGGGGTAGTCGCCAAAGCCTCGGCGGCCGTGGCGATGCCGTAGGCCGCCAGCAGCGGCCGCGCCTCGACCGCATCCAGTTGCCGGCGCCCCGCCGCCATGGCCGCCTCGATGGCCCGGTGCACCTCCTCGCGCGGCCCCTCCTTCCCGGCGACCTCCCCCGCCGCCGCTTTGCCGCTTTCCCGCTCTGCCGCTTCGTTGATTTGCCGCTTGGCTGCTTTGCCGATTTTCTCCACCCACTGCGCCCGTCGCCACAGGATGCTGAACGCCTCGACCGCCTCCTCGGGGAAGGAATAGGGCGGGATCTCGGCGGTGTGGGCGGCCGTGCGCGCCGGCCGGACGCTCGCCTCGCCCATCAGACAAAACAGCACGGGCTTGGCAGGTTGCGCCTGCGTCCGGATGGCCTCTCGCAGTGCTTCGACCACTGCCGGCGGCTTGATGAGCGATTGGGGCACCAGGATCGCCAGGACGCCGTCTATGGTCGGATCGGCCAGGAGCGCCGCCAGGCTGCGGCGATAATGCGTTTCGTCCGCGCCGCCGAGCATGTCCACCGGCCCGGCGACCTGGGCGTCGGGATGGAGGAACGAGCGCAAGAGGGCTTGCGTTGCGGGAGTGGGCCGCGCCATCTGGAGGCCGGCGGCCTCGAACGCGTCGGCGGCCACCGCGGCCGGGCCGCCGGCATTGGTCAGGATGGCGATCCGGTTGCCGCGCGGCAGCGGCTGATAGGCCAGCGCGATGGCCGCGTTGAACAGGGTTTGCACGCGCTCCACCTCGATCGCTCCGGCCTGTTTGCACGCCGCGCGAAAAGCCTCGTGCGCGCCGGCCAGCGCGCCGGTGTGCGAGGCGGTGGCGGCCTGGCCGCTGGCCGTCCGGCCCATCTTGAGCACCAGGACCGGCTTGTCGGCGGCCGCAGCGCGCAGCGCCGACACGAAGGCCGGCCCGCCCTTGACATCTTCCAGGTAAAGGAGGATGACCCGGCTGTGCGGATCGGCCGCGAGCACCGGCAACAGATCGGTCTCGTTGATATCCGCTTCGTTGCCCACGCTGAGCAGCCGGGAGAAGCCGATGCCGTGGCCGATGGTCCAGTCTATGATGCTGCCGCACAGCGCGCCCGATTGGGACACGAACGCGATGTGGCCGGCCGGCGGCATGCCCGGCACGAAGGTGGTGTTGAGCGGCGTATGGGTATCTATCACGCCGATGCCGTTTGGCCCCATGATCCGCATGCCGTGGCGTCGGCCCGCGGCCACCATCGCTTCTTCGAGCGCCGCGCCCCGCGGGCCGACCTCACGGAAGCCGCCGGAGATCACGATCGCGGCCCGGATCCCGCGCCGGCCGCACGCGTCGATGGCGTCGGGCACCAGGGCCGCCGGGATGACCAGCACGGCCAGCTCGACCGGATCGGGCACGGCCGCGATGTCGGGATAGCTGCGCAACCCCAGGATCTCGTCGGCCTTCGGATTGACGGGATAGATCGGGCCGCGATAGCCGTGTTCGGGATCGAGCAGGTTGCGCATGATGCCGTAGCCCAGCTTGGTGGGATCGCGGGAGGCGCCGATCACGGCCACGCCGTTCGGCGCAAAGAAGGAAATGAGCGAAGCCGGAAGAACGGATGTCTCGGTCACTGCCACAACTCCATTGTTGGATCAGTTTACAGGCGAATCTCGCGTTACGCCAGCGCGTCGCGCAGCCGACGCGCCACATCGGGCAGGTCGGTGATGAGCGCGTCCACGCCGAGCGCGATCAGCCGGCGCATGTCGGCCTCTTCGTTGACCGTCCAGGGGCGCACGGCCATTCTCCGGCGCCGCGCCCAGGCCATGTACGCGGCGTCCACCATCGGATGTTCGGGGTGGATGCTATCCGCGCGGCTGAGCCAGAGGGTCGGCCGGCTGCGCAACCAGCCGGGCAGGTCGGGCGCGGTCAACAACGCGCATTCGATCTCCGGCCCGGCGCCCTTGGCCCGACGCAGCGCCAGCGGGTTGAAGGAGCTGATCACTACCTGGTCGGCCATGCCGTGCGCGCGCACGCACTGCACCGCGTCCGCGCCGATGCCGGCGGTCGCGGTATCGAGCGCCTTCAGCTCGATGTTGACCAGGAGTCGGCCGGCCGCCAGCTCGAGCACTTCGTCCAGGGTGGGGATCGGTGTGCCGGCGAACTGGGGCGCGAAGCGCGCGCCGGCATCCAGCCGACGCAACTCCTCGAAAGTGTGCGCCGTGACCCGTCCCGTGCCGTCGGTCGTGGCCTCCAGGGTTGGGTTGTGGATCACCACCAGCTTGCCGTCCGAGCTGTATTGCACATCGAGCTCGATGCCGTCCGCGCCCAGCTCGATGGCGGCTTGAAAGGCCGGCAACGTGTTCTCGGGCGCCACCCGGCACGCCCCGCGATGGGCAAAGATCAGGGGCCGACGATCAGATGATGGCCGCATTGCGCTGGCCTCCTCGTCCGTTGCGCATCTGTTTCGAGAATTCCACCAGCCGCAAGCCGTCCCACAGGTCGATCGGCTTGCCGGCCGCCCAATCTCGCGCCTGGCGCGAGATGCCGCCGGTGGTGACCAGCCAGGCATGATCGCCGTTTTCGTGCACCAGGGTGCCGTACAGGTCGCGAATGGTCGGCTCGCCCACCGTGCCGCGATAGCGCTTGCACTGCACCAGGCCGTAGCGCACGTCGGGGTTGGTCACGATCAGGTCAATGCCGTGATCGGCCACATATTGGGTGTTCTTGACCTGGAAGCCCAAGAGCTCGAACAACATGCCGACCCACACCTCGAACTCGGCGGGCTCCAGGGCGAGCATCTGCGGGATGGTCTGGATCTTGGTGAAGCGCCGGCGCAGATCCTCCTGGCCTCCCAGGCGTTCGGCGTAAAACACCGGGCCGGCCAATAAGGCCAGGTTGATCAACGCCAGGATGAGCGGTAACCACCAGGGGAGCCAGGCCGGCTCGCCCACGACCAGCCGATAGGCGATCAGCGCGGGCCAGACCAGGATCCACACGGCCGCGGCGAGGAGCCACAGCCACGGCGTTTCGCCGGGGGGCACAAGCTGGGGATGGAGGCCGCGCGAGAGGGCGCGCACCACGCCGGCGCGCTCCAGTTGGGCGCGCGCGCGGGCCACTTCGGCCAGGCTCGGCATCCATTCCGGTTCCCCGGTGCCCCGGATCGAAGGATCAACCGGCAACGAGGCTTCGAATTCGGTCATGATTTCGCTTGCCCTTCATCGCAACTGATAGCGCGTGACCGTCACGCGCGCAAACGCGGCGCGGTGGGTGATCGTGCCGTGTGCGTCCAACCAGGCTTCGGTGAGGCCGCGCTCGTCCCACATCGGCGCCTCCGACGCGATCAGCCACACCGCAGACAGATGCGCGGTCGCCCGCGTCATCAGCGCGTCCAACTCGGCCGCGCTCATGCCGTGGTTGGTATAAGGCCCGTCGAGCCATTCGTCGAGCTCGCCGCTGTAATACGAGAACGTATAGCGATTGTACGGAATCTGAAAGAGCAGCCGGTCGCCGGGTTGTTTTTGCGCCATGACGTAGGCCGCGGCGCCCCGGAAATCGGACTTGATCGGCCGCGCCATCTGGCCGGCCGCGGCCGCCAGGTTGAGCGCTGCCAGTGCGGCGAGCGTCGCGGCCCCCAGAGGGCGCCAAGTCCGCTGTAACGCGGCCACCCCCAGGCCCACCAGCCCCAGAAACGCCGGCATCGTCCAGATCAGATAGCGGTCGGCGAAGAGCGGCCGACGCAACGAGACGACGTAGATGCCGATGGCCGGCAGGAGCAACCAGACGAGCAACAATCCGACGAGCAGCCATCGGCGGCCGGGCTTGTCGGCTTTTTCCGGCCGGATCGGCCCGGCCGCTTTTGCGCTTCCGGCGTCGGGGCGCGGGATGCGTTCCGCCCGGCGCATTCCCGGCCACAGGCCTATCCCGGCCAACAACGCCACAACGGTCGGCAGCAACACGATCGGCGCGGCCACGGGCAGGATGCCCCGGCCGAACGCGACCAGCATGACCAGCAGGATCGTCGGCAGGGGCACGAACGGATAGCCCGTTTGCGCCTGGCCCGCCAGCCACATGGGCGCCTGCCAGCGCGCCAGCGGCAGGTAGGGCACGATGAGCAGCGCCAGGTAGAGCAGGCCCATCAGCCGGCGTCGCCGGGCCCAGCCGGCCGGCCGTGCGGCCGCCATCGTCGGCAACGCCATCAGCCAGATGGCCTGCACCGGCACGGCGAGGGCCGCCAGCAGGTGCACATAGAACCCCACGCTGGTGACGCCATAGAGCAAGGCCCACCGCCACAGGCCGCCGTGCCAGCTCGCGGCCACCGTCAGATACATCGCCGCGCAGATCCAGAGCAGAAGCGCCGCGTACATCTTGGCTTCCTGGCCGTACCACACCGCGTAAGGCGCCGTGGCGAAGAGCAAGGCCGCCGTCGCGCTCGCCGTGCGCTCGCGCGCCAGCCGGCGCATCAGCGCGTAGAACATGGCTACGGCCAAGGTGCCCAGGGCCGCCGACGGAAAGCGCAAGGCGAATTCGCTGGCGCCCGCCAGATAAATCCACGGCCGCAAGCCCAGAAAGAAGAGCGGGCCGTTTTCCCCGTGCCGGCGAAACATCTCCAGGAGCGCCCCCAATGTTTGGGTGGCAAAGCGCAAGGCATCCACTTCATCGCGCCACAGGCTTTGCGCGGTGAGCCCCGCCGCACGCAGCGCGAACGCCAGCCAGATCAGCGCCAGAAGCAGCCACGCGGTGCGCGGGCTTCGTTCGCCGGCCGTCATCATGCACATCTCCCCGTCATCCGCCGCGACGATGCCCGCGCGCCACCCACACCAGGATGAGCGTCGCCGCGACCAACGCCAGGACGCCACAGCCCAACCACAGGTAGCTCAGTGCCAGGATGCCCAGGTCTATCAGCCGGGCCAGGGAAAGCGCGGCGGCCGGCGTTCCGGTCGGGGCGGGCCGCAGAGCCGGCGTGGCCGTGGCCGGTGCGGCCGCGCTCCGGTCGCCGCCCGCAATCAGAGGCGGCGGGCCGCTCGCGCTCAAGGTGGGCGGCGGCAAAAAGCCGGGGATCCGATTGGGAGCTGCCGGCGGCGCGGCAACCGGTGAATCCACCTGTGGCGGCGTCGTCGCGGCCGCGACAACGGTCGCGGTCGGCGACGACGTGATGGTGACGGCTATCGTGGCCGAGGGCGCCGCGGTCGCCGGTCGGGTCGGCGTGCTCGTGGCCGGCTGATCGGTGAGCGGCGACTGAAAGACCGGCCGCGCCAGCGCATCGGCGGGCAACATCCATATCAAGACGCTGGCCAGTCCCAACAGGACGGCCAACGCGATCAGCGAACGAAGCGAAGCATCGGACATGCGCCGATTATAACATCAATAAGCAGCGATGCCCAAGGATAGCTGTCCGATTGTCAGCGCACCAGGCGGACGTCGCCGGCCCAAACGATCTCTTCCTGGCCGGCGGCCGTGCGGACGACCAACGCCCCCTCCGGGGTGACGCGCGTCGCCACGCCCACCAATTCGGCCGCGGGCAGGGAAACCCGCACGACGCGGCCCAGGGTGTCCAGCCGGCCGGCCCATGCCTCGTGCAGCGATTCGCCGGCGAGCAGCCGGTCGTACCACGCCTCGCAGCGGCTCAAGATGGCCGCCGCCAAGGCCGCGCGCGATACCGGCCGGCCCGTCGCCATCTGGAGGCTGGTCGCGGTCGCGACGAGTTCGGCCGGCGCGCCCTCGACGGCATCGAAGCAAACGTTGACGTTGATCCCCAAGCCGAGCACCGCGTACTCGATGCGTTCTCCGCTCAGGCGCAGCTCGCTCAACATGCCGCCGAGCTTGCGGCCTTCCCACACCAGGTCGTTGGGCCATTTCAGGCCGGCTTGCAAGCCGGCCACGTCGGCGATCCCTTCGACTGCGGCCAATCCCAGGCACATGGTGAGTTGTGCCGCCAGGCGGGCCGGCAGGGGCGGCCGCAACAGCAGCGACATGAGCAGGCTCGCGCCAGGCGGCGCCCACCAGGTGCGTTCCAGCCGGCCGCGGCCGGCCGTCTGCTCATCGGCCACCACCAGGAGGCCCTCGGCCGCGGTCGCAGCGTGCTCGTGCGCCACATCGTTGGTCGAGCCGACGCGCGCAAAATAAAGCACCGGCCGGCCGAGGCGTTTCGTCGTCAGCGCGGCCTCGATGGCTTCACGCGAAAGATCGCTCATGGCGACCGATTATAGCATTGCCGGATGCGAGCCGGAAATCGGTTGGGGAGGAACTGGCGTTTGACAAATGGGCCATGCCGTGCTAGACTTGGCCGTACAAAGGCGATGATGGAAACGAGTAGGCCGATACGCGAGCGCACAGCGAATCCGGGATGGTGGGAGCCGGAGGCGTCGCATCTGCCGAAAATCCTTCCGGAGCCGCGACCCGAACCGCCCGTCGCGGGCGAAGTAGACGTCGCCGGGGTTGCGTCCCGTTAGCCGACGCAGAGGCGTGATGGCGCCTCACAGAGTGGGCCGATGCGATCTGCAATGCGCCGATGGCCAAACGCGAATCTTCAGCCGGTGGCCGGTTGCATCTTGCAGTACACATCGCCAGGCGGGGTGGTACCGCGGGAGCTGCGCTCTCGTCCCCAGGGGATGAGGGCGTTTTTGTTTTGAGGTATCCGGTATCGGGGATTTGCCATGACCGAACTGCTCTATCAGACCGACAGCTATTTGCGGGAGTTCGACGCAACGGTGGTGGCCGTGGATGCGGCGGCCGGCCGCGTGGCGCTCGACCGAACGGCCTTCTACCCCGGCGGGGGCGGGCAGCCGTGCGACCTCGGCACGTTGACCTTCGCGGATCAGACGGTGCAGGTGACGCAGGTGAAGAAAGAAGGGGATCTGGTGTGGCACTACCTCGCCGCCATGCCGTCTTCCCTGGGAGACCTGACCCCTCCTCCCCCTTCCCTGGGAGACCTGACCCCCCGACCCCCTTCCCTGGGAGACCTAACCCCCCGACCCCCTTCCCTGGGAGGGAAGGGGGAGGAGAACTCCCCTCCCCTTGTAGGGGAGGGGTTGGGGGAGAGGTCGGTAGGGGAGGGGTTGCGGGTGCACGGCGCGCTCGACTGGCCCCGGCGCTATGCCCTGATGCGCACCCACACCGCGCTCCATATCCTGTGCGGCGTCGTCTGGCGCGACTACGGCGCGCTGGTGACGGGCGGCAACATGGACCCCCTGCAGGGCCGCATGGATTTCGAGTTCGCCACCCTGCGCGGGGAGCTGGTGGGCGAGATCGAAGCGAAGTGCAACGCCGAAATCGCCGCGGCGCGCGATGTGCGCGTGAAGATCCTGCCGCGCGAAGAGGCGTTCCGAATCCCCGACCTGATCCGCACCAAGATCAACCTGTTGCCGCCCGGCATCCAGGAAGTCCGCACCGTAGAGATCGTGGGCCTCGACCTTCAGGCCGACGGCGGCACGCACGTCGCCAACACGCGCGAAGTCGGCCGCATCAGAGTGACCGATTACAAGTCAAAGGGCGCGATCAACAAGCGGATCTATATAGAAGTCGGAGACAAATAGAAAAATAACGAGGTGACAGGTGGCCCAAGCAAGGTTTCATCAGGTTTCCCCCCAGGTTGACCTGCCCGCGTTGGAGCAGGAGGTGTTGCGCTTCTGGCAAGAGGCCGATGTGTTCGGCCAATCGCAGCGGCAGACCGCCAACGGCCCGCGCTACGTGTTTTTCGAAGGGCCGCCGACGGCTAACGGCCGGCCCGGCATCCACCATGTGCTGGCGCGGGCGTTCAAGGACATCTTCCCTCGCTACAAGACGATGCGCGGCTATTTCGTCTCGCGCAAGGGCGGCTGGGATACTCACGGCTTGCCGGTCGAGCTGGAGGTCGAGCGGAAGCTGGGCTTTTCGGGCAAGAAGGCCATCGAAGAGTACGGCGTCGCGCCTTTCATCCAGAAATGTCGCCAGAGCGTCTACGAGTACGTGGATGAATGGGAGAAGCTCACGGCCCGGATGGGCTTCTGGGTGGATCTGCCCAACGCCTATTGGACGCTCACCAACGACTACATCGAGTCGCTCTGGTGGATCTTGAAACAGTACTGGGAGCGCGGACTGATCTATCAGGGCTACAAGGTGGTGCCCTATTGTCCGCGTTGCGGCACGCCGCTCAGCAGCCACGAGCTGGCCCAGGGCTATCAGGAAGGCACCAGGGATCCCAGCATCTACGTCAAGTTCCCGCTGCGCGATCAGCCCGGCGTCTACCTGCTCGTCTGGACGACGACCCCCTGGACCCTGCCCGGCAACGTGGCAGTGGCGGTGGGCGAAGAGGTGGACTACGTGCTGGTCCAGCACGGCGAGGATAAGCTGTGGCTGGCCGAGGCGTTGCTCGGCCAGGTGTTCGAGGAACATCTCGGCCATGTCACGATCCTGCGTCGCGCCAAAGGCCGCGAGCTGCTGGGCCTCCACTACCGGCCCCTTTATACCTTCCTGCCGGTCACCCAGGACTATTGCTACGTGATCCCCGGCGACTTCGTCAGCACCGAAGAGGGCACGGGCCTGGTGCACATCGCGCCGGCATTCGGCGCCGACGACCTGGCCGTGGGCCAGAAGTACAACCTGCCCACCCTGATGACCGTGGATCCGCAGGGACGCTTCATCGACGCGGTGACGCCGTGGCGCGGGCTCTTCGTCAAAGAGGCCGATCCGCTCATCCAGAAGGAGCTGACCGACCGCGGCCTGATGTTCAAGCAGGGAATCTATGAGCACACCTACCCGTTCTGCTGGCGTTGCGATACGCCGCTGCTCTACTATGCGCGCACGACCTGGTACATCAAGACGACGGCTTTCAAGGAACAGTTGATCGCCAATAACCGGCTGATCAATTGGGTGCCGGAGCACATCCGCGAAGGGCGTTTCGGCGAATGGTTGGAGAACAACATTGACTGGGGCCTGGCGCGCGAACGTTACTGGGGCACGCCGTTGCCGTTCTGGGTGTGCGACAATCCCGCCTGTGGCCATCAGGAATGCATTGGCTCGGTCGCCGAGCTGAACGCCAAAACCGGCCGGCGCTTCATGTTGCCGAAGTACCTGGCCCAACAGCGCGGCCAATGGCCCGATCCCGCCCAAGAGGGCGCGGAGCCGCTCGACCTGCACCGGCCGGCCGTAGACGAGATCACGTGGCCCTGCGCGCAGTGCGGCACGGGCACGATGCGCCGCGTGCGCGAGGTGGCCGATTGCTGGTTCGACTCCGGCTCGATGCCGGTGGCGCAATGGCACTATCCGTTCGAGAACCGCCAGGTCTTTCAGGAGCAGTTCCCGGCCGACTTCATCTGCGAGGCCGTGGATCAAACGCGCGGCTGGTTCTACACCCTCCACGCGGTGAGCACGTTGCTCTTCGACCAGCCGTGCTTCAAGAACGTCATCTGTCTGGGCCATATCGTCGCGGAGGACGGCAGCAAGATGTCGAAGAGCCGCGGGAATGTGGTAGACCCGTGGTCGGTGTTCGATGTCCACGGCGCCGACGCCACGCGCTGGTACATGTACACCGCCAGCCCGCCCGGCAACACCCGCCGCTTCAGCGCCAACCTGGTGCGCGAGGCCGCCGGCAAGTTCCTGTTGACCCTGTGGAACAGCTATAGTTTCTTCGTCACCTATGCCAATCTGAACGATTTCGACCCGGCCGCGCCGGCCGTGCCTCTGGCCGAACGACCGGTACTCGATCGCTGGATCCTCGCGCGCTTGAACAGCCTGGTCGAAACGGTCACCGCGGCGCTCGAAGCCTATGACGTCACCGGCGCCACCCGGCCCATCGCCGACTTCGTGGACGAGCTGAGCAACTGGTACGTGCGGTTGAGCCGGCGGCGGTTCTGGAATACGGGGGATGGTAAATCGGTAAATTGGGAAACGGGTAAATTGGTAAATTGGGAAACGGGGAGCGACCAACCTACCAATCTACCAACCTCCCAATCTACCAATTCCCTCGCCGCGCACCAGACGATGTACGAGGTGCTGGTCACGCTGAGCCATCTGCTCGCGCCCTTCACGCCGTTCATCGCCGACGCGATCTATCGCAACCTGGTATGCTGCAACAACGAGGCAGGAGATCGCCAGACATCCGATGCCCGGCATCCGATGCCCATCTCGGTTCACCTCAGTCGCTGGCCCGATCCCAAGCCCGAGTACGCCGACGCGCAGCTTGTGGCCGACATGGCGTTGGCGCAGCGGGTGGTGAGCCTGGGCCGGGCGGCGCGCGATGGCGCCGGCCTGAAGCTGCGCCAGCCGCTGGCCGAGGCGATCGTCGGCGTGCCGTCGGCTCGCGACGCCGAGGCGCTCTTGCGCCTGGCCGACGACGTGGTGAAGGAGGAGCTGAACGTCAAGGCGTTGCGCACGGTCACCGCGTCCAGCGACCTGGTCAACATCGTCGTCCATCCGCTCCCCAAGCAGTTGGGCAGCAAGTACGGCCGGCGCTTCCCGGCGATCCGCCAGGCGCTGCTGGCGCTCGATCCCCTGGCCGTGGCCACCGCGGTGGAAGCCGGTCAACCCGTTGCGGTCACGGTGGACGGCGAGACACTGCAGATCCTGCCGGAGGAGATCGAGATCCGCAAGAGCCCCAAGCCGGGCCTCGCCGTGGCCGAAGAGGCCGGCTATCTGGTGGCGGTGACCACCGAGCTGACCGATGAATTGCGCTGGGAAGGATGGGCGCGCGAGATCAGCCGCAACATCCAGGAGCTGCGCAAGAAATCAGGCCTGGAGATCAGCGACCGCATCCATACCACCGTCGAGGCGGGGCCGAAGCTGGTCCCCGTGTGGCAACGCTGGGGCGCGACCATCGCCGCCGACACCCTGTCGGTCACCTTCGAACAAGGCCCGGCGCCCCAGGATGCGTTCACCGTCAGCTTGCGGTTGGACGACGAGGAGGTGCGGATCGCCATCCGCAAAGCGTAGGGCGAGATTCACCTCGCCACCCGTAGGGCGAGATTCACCTCGTCACCCGTAGGGCGAGATTCACCTCGCCATCCGTAGGGCGAGATTCACCTCGCCACCCGTAGGGCGAGATTCATCTCGCCACCCGTAGGGCGAGATTCATCTCGCCATCCGTAGGGCGAGATTCACCTCGCCACCCGTAGGGCGAGATTCACCTCGCCCGAGTAGGGGCGCACGGCATGCGCCCCTACTCGATGCCTTGGCGATCAGACCTGCAACAGGAAGTCGTCCCGAACGGCATTTGCGGGGGATTTGTCTCCGCAACCGGAGTACGGTAGAATAAGCACGGGTTTGCGATGAAATGGACGGCCTCTGTTGGGCCGTCCAACCGAGTGCAGAGGATGACGGCAATGTTGTCACCGGAGCGAATCGAGCGCTTGCGCAGGTACTTGTTGGAACAGCAGGACAGCCTGCGCCGCCAGATCCTGAGCCTGGATATGAGTTCACAGGAACCCAGCGTGGTCATCGGCAATCACATGGCCGACGATGCCACCGCTGCTTTCGACCAGGCGACTGCGGTCTCGTTGCGCAGGAACCACGAGGCAATGCTCAACGAAGTGGAACGGGCGCTGGCGCGCATGGCGGCCGGCACCTACGGCATCTGCGAACGCTGCCACAATCCCATTGACTTTGCTCGCCTGAAGGCCAAGCCGCACGCCACGTTGTGCATGACCTGCCAGAGAGTCGCCGAACTGTGAGCCTCCAACCCCAATCGAGTCGCGTGCGCCGGATCCTGGGTTGGTCCTGGATGCCCGGTCTGATGGCCGCGCTCATCGCGGCCGATCAGCTCTCGAAGGCCTGGATCGAGCGCACGATCCCGCTCGGCAGCGGCTACGCGCCCATCCCGGCCCTGGATCCCTACTTCATGCTGGTACATTGGGGCAACACCGGCACAGCTTTCGGCCTGTTGCAGGGGTTCGGCGGGCTGTTTGCCATGCTTGCCTTGATCGTGATCATCGTCGTGTTGGCGCTGGCGCATCAGCTCCCCCTGGAGCATTGGGGCGTGCGCTTCAGCATCGGCCTGGTCCTGAGCGGCGCGATCGGCAATCTGATCGATCGGGTGCGCCTTGGACACGTCACCGATTTCCTCCTCTTTCAGGCGCCGATCGGCGAACGGATGTACCAGTGGCCGGCGTTCAACGTGGCCGATAGCTCCATCGTGGTGGGGGTGATCCTGTTGGGGCTGCTCCTTCTGCGGCTGGAGCACGCCGGGGCAACTGCCGAAGCGTAAATGTCCATGCTCCCTGAATACCCGCCGGAAGATGAAACGACTTCGGAAGTCCAGCAGACTTCCGAAGTTTCGTTTGAAGATGAAGACGCCGAAGAGGGCGAGACCTTGCTGACGTTCAGGGTGACGGAGGGAGGCGAGCGGCTGGACAAGTGGCTGGCCGGCCGGCTTCCGGCGTATTCGCGGGCCCAGCTTCAGCGATGGATCGCGGAGGGCCGCGTGACGGCAAGGTCCCGGTCGCTGAAGCCCAGCTACAAGGTGGCTGTCGGCGAAGAGATCACGGTCGTTGTCCCGGAACCGGAGGAGTACGCGGTCGAGCCGGAGCCGATCCCGCTGGCGGTGCTCTACGAGGACGATGATCTGCTCGTGATAGACAAGCCCGCCGGCATGGTGGTGCATCCGGCGGCCGGCAACTATCGCGGCACGCTGGTCAATGCGGTGCTATATCATTGCCCGAACCTGGCCGGAGTCGGCGGCGTCCAGCGGCCGGGGATCGTCCACCGGCTGGACAAAGACACGTCGGGGGTGATCCTCATCGCGAAGAACGATGCCGCGCAGCGGGCCTTGCAGGCGCAGTTCAAGAACCGGGAGGTGCACAAGACCTATCTGGCGCTGGTGCACGGATGGGTGACCCCTCGCCGCGGAGAGATCGTTGCGCCGATCGGCCGCGATCCGCGCAACCGGCAACGGATGGCCGTTGTGCCGCTGGCCCAGGGCCGCAGCGCCGTCACCCGCTACGAGGTTCGAGGCTATTTCGAGCCGGCGACGGCTTCGCCGCGCCCGGTCGCCGCGGCTTCCCGCTACACGCTCGTGGCCTGCTATCCCCTCACCGGCCGCACCCATCAGATTCGCGTCCACTTCGCGCATATCCGGCATCCGATCGTGGGCGATCCGGTTTACGGACGCGGCCGCAAAGAGGCGTTGCCTTGTCCACGCCAGTTCCTCCATGCCGAGCGGATTCGGTTCCGCCTGCCGAAGACCGGCCAGGAAGTCGAATTCAGCGCGGCCTTGCCGGCCGATCTGCAGGCCGTGCTTGCGGGGCTGAAAGAGGTCTCGGGGGTTCAGCCCGTCTCCTGACCGTTGAAGACGGGCCGACCCGGCACCTGGTGGCAATCGCGACAGCGCGCCTCGTACACCTCGCTCGCGCCCACCAGGATCACCGGATCGTTGTAGTGCGCCGGCTGGCCGTTGATCAGGCGCTGGGTGCGGCTGGCCGGCGCGCCGCACACCACGCAGATTGCATGCAGCTTGTCCACCATCTCCGCTTCGGCCAACAGGAGCGGCATTGGGCCGAACGGTTCCCCGCGGAAATCGAGATCCAGCCCCGTGATGATAACGCGCAGGCCCCGGTCGGCGAGCAGCCGCGCCACATCGGCGATCGTCCAGTCCAGGAATTGGGCTTCGTCCACCGCGACCACGTTGGTATCGGGGCGCAGCTTTTCGAGGATCTCGACGGCTTTTTCGATCACTTCGGCTTCGAAGTGCAGGCCGTCGTGCGAGGCAACTTCGGTGGCCGAATAGCGATCGTCTATTTTCGGCTTGAAGACCTGAACGCGCTGGCGGGCGATCTGCGCGCGGCGCACCCGGCGGATCAGTTCCTCCGTCTTGCCGCTGAACATGCTGCCGCAGATCAGTTCGATCCAACCGCCCCTGGGCTGAAGATAGGGCATGGCAAACGCTGCTTACTGCCTGACCTGAAAACAGGCTGCTTTACGTGCCAGGCACCTGAGAGGGTACCTGGCACGTAAAGCAGCGCTCATTTCACGCGTCTCCGCGGCGTTTGGCCAGGCGCGCCTCTTGTGCGGCGCGGCGCTGGGCTTCCTGTTGCAGACGGATCTGCTCCGCGGTCTCCGTGGTGCGCTCCAGACGCTTCATGAAGCGGTCTACCTGCCCGGCGGTGTCAACGATGCGCTGCTCGCCGGTATAGAACGGATGACACGCCGAACAGATATCCACCTTGATCTCCGGGATCGTGCTGCCGGTCGTCCAGGTGTTGCCGCAGGCGCAAACCACGCGGGCGTTGGGATAGTATTTGGGATGGATCTTGGCCTTCATGCGAGCGCCTCCGGGTAAACGTTGACCACTTTCTTCCCGGCCTTGGTCTCGAACTTGACGTAACCCCTGGCGGTCGCGAACAGCGTGTAATCTTTGCCCAGATCGGTATTCAGTCCCGGATGAAACGTCGTTCCGCGCTGGCGGACAATGATGCAACCCGGATCGACCAGTTCCCCGCCGTAGCGCTTCACGCCCAGGCGCTTGCCGGCGCTATCGCGGCCGTTGCGGCTCGAGCCGCCACCTTTCTTGTGAGCCATAGTCGTTACTCCTCACCTTACGCTTTACGCTTGAATGCTCTCGATCAACAAACGGGTGTACGGCTGGCGATGGCCGTGGCGTTTGCGTTCACGCTTCTTGGGCACATAGTGGAAGAAGAGCACCTTCCGACGTCGGCGTTGGCCCGTTACCTTCGCCAACACGCTTGCTCCGGCAACGGTCGGCTGGCCCACGGTTACGGTGTCGCCATCCACCACCAACAGCACCTGGTCCAATACGATCTGCTCGCCGACCTCGGCCGGCAGCTTCTCGACTTCAATGAATTCTCCCGGCGCGGCGCGATATTGCTTGCCGCCGGTTTGCACTACAGCGTACATTCTCTTGTTTCCTCCCTGCGCGCTGCGCCCATCGTCGCCCGACAGGCGGGCTGAGACGAGACTTCGACCTGGCAGCGTGCTTCGTGAATCAGGCCAATAACGCGATGGTACGGCCGCGCAAGGCCGTACCGGAGTTTCATTATAGCCAGAACCGGCCTCCCTGTCAAAACCGAAGGGGAGGTTGCAGCGATTCTGAAAGGAGTGCGCGTAGCAGCTATGCCACATTTGACAGCCCCTCCACCCTGTGCTACACTTCTTCCTCGCAAGGAAAGCTCAGAAATGTCTCGACCGGGTATTCTTCGCCATCATCATCTTGAACGGGGCAGGCGCACGGCATAGCCGGCGTCTGATTTGCGCTTGCCCCAGGACTGGTTGAAGCTCAACCAGTCCTTTTTTGTTAATGGGATCGGAACTTTATGTCTGACCGCAACTCATCCGCCGATCGTCCGCTCCCCGAAGGGGTGCGCGATCTGTTGTTCGCCGACGCGGCGGCCTTCCGCGCCATGACGGCCGCGCTGCAGGCCACCTGGTCGGCCTGGGGCTATCGCGAGATCATCCTGCCCACCTTCGAGTACGCCGATACCCTGGCCACCGACGTCGGCGCGACGGTGGACGCGGAGATGTACCGCTTCTTCGACCGCCACGGCCGCACCCTGGCCCTCCGCCCCGACATGACCATCCCCACCGCGCGCGTCGTGGGCACGCGGCTGTACGATCAGCCGCTGCCGTTGCGCCTGGCCTATGTGGGCAGCGTCTTTCGCTACGAGCCCCCGCGCGCCGGCCGCCAGCACGAGTTCACCCAGGCCGGCGTCGAGCTGATCGGCGCGGGGGGCGCGCTGGCCGACGCCGAATCGGTGGCGCTGGCCGTGGCCGCGCTCCAGGCGGTCGGTTTGCCCGAATTCCGCATCACCGTGGGCCATGTCGGCTTCTTCCGCGGGCTGTTGGCCGCGCTGAACCTGACCGAACGCGCCGCGGGCCGGCTGCGCGTGGCCGTGGACCGCAAGGCCGAGGCGGAGCTATCCCAGCTCCTGGCCGAGGTCCCCGGCCTGCCGCCGCTGGCCCGCAACGCGGTCCTCACCCTTCTCCGGCTGACGGGAGACGCCCGCGTGCTCGACGAGGCCGAGGCGATCTGCCTGAACACCCCGATGATGCAGGCGTTGTCCGATCTGCGCGGGCTCGCCGAACTGCTCGCCGCCTATGGCGTGGACGATCGCATCTCCTACGACCTGGCCGAGGTGCGCGATCTGGACTACTACACCGGCATCACCTTCGAGGGCTTCGCGCCGGGCCTCGGCTTCAACCTGATCTCCGGCGGTCGTTACGACGAGCTGATCGGCCATTTCGGCCCGCCGCTGGCCGCGGTGGGCTGGGCGCTGACCCTCGACCGGGTGCTGGTGGCGCGCGAGCTGCAGGGGATCGTGCACGAAGAGCCGCGCGCGGATGTGCTCCTCTCGGCCCGCGGGTGCACGGCATGTCTCCGCTGGGCGGCGCAGGCCCGCGGCCTCGGCCTGAAGGTCGAGCTCGATCCGTTGGGCCTCGATCCGGACGCGCTCTGGCAGGCGGCGCAGGCGCGCGGCATCCGGCGCGCCGTCTATCCGGCCGGCGAGGCGCACGCGCCAACGGCCCGGCCGGCGGGCGATGATCTTCAGCACGTGCTCATCGTGCGCGATGCGGCGGGCGAGCATGCCCTGGCCGCAGATGGCTGGGAGGAGGTGGCCGCATGGCTGAACCGTTGACCGTGGCGCTGCCCAAAGGGCGGCTGCTCGAAGATGCGCTGAGCTTTCTGGCCCGCGCCGGCTATGCCGCGCCGGCCAACGGCAATGGCGGCCGCAAGCTGATCCTGGATGGCGCCGACGGCCGGCTGCGCTTCGTCATGGTGAAGCCGGCCGATGTGCCGGTCTTCGTCGAATACGGCGCGGCCGATGTGGGGATCGCCGGGCTGGACGTGGTGCGCGAGGCCGAGCGCGATGTCTATGAGCCGCTGCTCTTGCCGTTCGGCTACTGCCGGCTGGTGGTGGCCGGCCGGGCCGATCGTCCCGACCTGCCGTTGCGACTGGAACGCAGTCCGCGCGTGGCCACCAAGTTCCCGCGCCTCACCGAGGCGTTCTTCCGCAAGCGCGGGGTGGCAGCCGAGCTGATCGTGATGTCCGGCTCGGTCGAGCTGGCGCCCCTCGTCGGCCTGGCCGATCTGATCGTGGACCTGGTGCAGACGGGCGCCACGCTGCGGGAGAACGGCCTGGTCGAGCTGCGCACCATCCTGGAGAGTCAGGCCATGTTGATCGCCAACCGCGCGAGCTATCGCCTGCGCGCCGGCCAGGTGCGGGAGCTGATAGATGGGTTGGCGGAAGTGACACGTGAAACGTCAAACGTGAAAACGTGAGCACGTAAGCACGTGAACACGTGAACACGTGAAAGGGGAGGGTAGAAGTGGTGGTTGTCAGGATTTATGATGCGGCTGAGGCGCGGGGGACGATCCTGGCGCGGCGGCCGTGGGAGGATCAGGAGATGCCGCCGCGGGTGTTGGACGGCATCGAGCGGATCTTCGGCGAGCGGCTGGCGCCGGCCGAGGCGGTGGCGCGCATCCTGGCCGATGTCCGCCGCCGGGGCGATGCGGCGCTGGTGGAATGGTCGGCGCGCATCGATGGGGTGGCCCCGAGCCCCGCCCCCCCAGCCCCCCAATCTTGGGGGGAGCGGGGGGCGGCTTTTGAGATCCCGGCCGCGAGGTGGCGCGCGGCTTATGAGCAGTTGCCCGATGAACAGCGGGCCGCGCTCGAACTGGCCGCGCGGCGCATCGCCGACTTCCATCGCAAGCAGCCGATGGACTCGTGGATGGACGCGGGGCCGGACGGTACCCTGGGCCAGATCATCCGGCCCATCGAGCGGGTGGGCGTCTATGTGCCGGGCGGCACCGCGCCGCTCCCTTCATCGCTGCTGATGGCCGCCATTCCGGCACGCGTGGCCGGCGTGGAACAGATCGTGGTGTGCACGCCCCCGGGCCGCGATGGCGCAGTACACGATCTGATCCTGGCCGCTGCGCACGTGGCCGGCGTGGATCGCCTCTTCGCGCTCGGCGGCGCGCAGGCGGTCGCCGCGTTGGCCTATGGCACCGAGAGCGTCCCGCGCGTGGACAAGATCGTCGGCGCGGGCGGCCTGTTCGTCACCCTGGCCAAGCGCCAGGTGATCGGCAGCGTCGGCATTGACGGCTTCTACGGCCCCACCGAGACGCTGGTCATCGCGGACGAGACGGCCGATCCCGCCTGGGCGGCCGCCGATCTGCTGGCGCAGGCCGAGCACGACGTGTTGGCTTCGCCCCTGCTTCTGACCCCCTCGCGCGAACTGGCCGTCGCCGTGGCCGATCACCTGGCGCGCCAGCTCGCGGGCCTCAGCCGCCGCGACATCGCCGCGGCCGCCCTGGCCGATCGGGGCGGCATCGTCATCACCGCCGACCTGGCCGAGGCGGTCGAGCTGGCGAACGCATACGCGCCGGAACACCTGTGCCTGTTGGTGGCCGACCCGTGGGCGTGGGTGGGCCGGATCCGCAACGCAGGTGGCATCTTCGTGGGCGAGCATTCGTTCGAGGTGCTCGGCGATTACATCGCCGGGCCGAGCCACGTGATGCCCACCGAGGGGAGCGCGCGCTACGCCAGTCCGCTCAGCGTGGCCGACTTCGTCAAACGCATCAGCCTGGTCGCGCTCAACGCGGAGGCCGGCGCGCGGCTCTCGGCTCCGGCGGCGGTGCTCGCCCGCGGCGAGGGATTGACCGCACACGCGGCCGCGGCCGACTTCCGATGCCGCGACTGAAGGAGCGATCGCCGTGGCCAGATCCCCGTTCGCCGACCTGCTCTTGCCGCACATCGCGGAGATGGAGCCGTATACGCCGATCGTGCCGTTCGAGGTGCTCAGCCGTCAATTGGGCCGGCCGCCGGAGCAGATCGTCAAGCTGGACGCCAACGAGAACCCCTACGGCCCGCATCCGGCCGTGCGCGAGGCGCTGGCGCGCTATCCCTTCACGCACATCTACCCCGACCCGGAGCAGCGCGAGCTGCGCGCGGCCCTGGCCGAATACGTCGGCGTGCCGGCCGAACACATCCTGGCGGGCAGCGGCGCCGACGAGCTGATCGATCTGATCTGCCGGCTCACGCTGGGCCCGGGGGATGCGGTCATTGACTGTCCGCCGACCTTCGGCATGTACAGCTTCGACGCCGGCCTGATGGGCGCGCGCGTGCTTCAGGCCTGGCGCCGGCCCGACTTCAGCGTAGATACAGAGGGGATTATCCAATCGGCAAACCAGCAAATCGGCAAATCAGCCGATGACGTCTCACGTTTCACGTTTGACGTTTCACGTCCTGCCCCCAAGCTCCTCTTCCTCACCTCGCCCAACAATCCCGACGGCGGGCTGCTCGATCCGGCCGATCTGAAGCGCTTGTTGGCGTTGCCGCTGCTGGTGATCGTGGACGAGGCGTACATCGAGTTCGCCGGGCTGGAGCATTCGGTGGCGCGGTGGGTGCCCGAATACGATAACCTGATCGTGCTGCGCACCTTCAGCAAGTGGGCGGGGATCGCCGGGCTGCGCCTGGGCTATGGCGTCTTCCCGGCCTGGTTGATGCCCACCCTGTGGAAGGCCAAGCAGCCGTATAACGTCAACGTCGCCGCGACCGTCGCCGGATTGACCTCGCTGGCCCATCGGGCGGCGATCCAGCCGACGATCGACGCGCTGGTCGCGGAGCGCGAGCGGCTCTACCGCGCGCTGGCGGCCGTGCCGTTCCTTTGCCCCTATCCCAGCCGGGCGAACTTCGTCCTCTGCCGGGTGGAAGGCCGGGATGCCCGCGAGCTGAAGGCGGCGTTGGCCGCTCGCGGCATCCTGGTGCGGCATTATGCCAGGCCCGGCCTGGAGAATTGCATCCGCGTCAGCGCGGGCCGGCCGGAACATACGGACGCGCTGCTGGAGGCGTTGGGCGAAGTGTGAGGAGCTGGGAGTTGGGGGCTGGGGGTTGGGGATCAGGGATCGGGGGGCCAGAGGGCGGTGAGCTCGTCGGGGTGGGCGATGATGCGATCGGCGCCGAGCTGGGCGTAATGGTCCGCCTGGGCCGGGGTGGCCGCGATGCCGATCGCCAGCCAGCGCCGGCCGCCGAGGGCGTCGGCCCGCCGCGCGGCCATGATGTCGTCCGGCGCATCGCCGACGTAGGCCGCGGGCAGGGCGCCGGTCGGGTCGAGCGCATCGGCGGCGCGCTGGAGCAGGTAGGGATGCGGCTTGAGGAGCGATTCGCCGCCGGGGCTTTGCGCCTCCAGCGCGTCGGTCATGGTGGCGATGGCGCCGAAGAACGGGGCCAGGTCGAAGCGCCGGAGCGGATGCGCCATTTCGAAGCTGGTGCGGCCGGTGGCGATGCCGAGTCGGGCAAAGCGGCCCAACGCGGCCAACGTGTCGCGGCCGATGAGCAGCGTCTCGGTCTCGATCAGGCCCGGGCCGACATGAAAGCGGGCCGGATAGCCGTAGCCCTCGGCGAAGAGATCGGCGCCCAGATACACCTCCGAGAAGATGCGTTGCACCAGGTCGGTGGTGGCCGCATCGCCCGTGCGCCAGATCAGGTGCGCGTTGTGGCCGGGGACGACGCGGCGCAGGCCGTCCGGCCCGCCGCCGGCCGCCCGAACGGCCCGCACCAGCGACTCCCAATCGGGCAACGGAGGCATCGCGCCGCTCAGCGGGGCCACGGCCGTCCGTAACGCCGCGATCAACGCGTCCGGGTCGGCCCACTCGCCGTTCGGCAAGGGCCGCGCCGGAGGCAAGCCGGCCAACAGCACATGCAACAGCCCGGCCGTCAGGTCCCAGTCGTCGTTGAAGCCGGTCATCCGCTTGAACGTGTCGTACAGGTCGCCGGTCAACGGCGGCGGGGTCAACCCCAGGAGGCGCAGGTAGATGCCGGCCGCCACGGGCGCGGCCTCGCGGTAGGAGCGGGTCACGTCAATCAGCGTGCCGTCGGCGTCGAAGATGATGAGCGCAGGACGAGACACAGCGCGTTGGGTCATGCGGGCTCCGGTGCAGATCAAGGGAAATGCCGGACTATTTTCCGCGATCAGGGCGGATTTGTCAAAGGAAGGGATGTTATGCGAATTGCGACGGTTGACCGGATCACGAAGGAAACCGAGATCCACCTGTCTTTGGCGATAGACGGTCGGGGTCAGGCGCAGGTGAACACGGGGGTCGGCTTCCTGGATCACATGTTGGCGCTCTTCGCCTACCACGGCCTGTTCGACCTGACGGTGCAGGCGCGCGGCGATTTGCACGTGGATGCGCATCACACGGTCGAGGACGTGGCGATCTGCCTGGGCCAGGCGCTCGATCGGGCGCTGGGCGACCGGGCGGGGATCGTGCGCACCGCGCACAGCTACGTGCCGATGGACGAGGCGCTCGGCTTCGTCGCGGTGGATCTGGGCGGCCGGCCTTATGCGGTGATTGAGGCGACCTGGCACGTGGCCGGCCTGGGCGGCATGGATCCTGACCTGGTGCGCCACTTCCTGGAGACGGTCGCGATCCACGGCCGGCTCAACCTGCACGCGCGCGTGCTCTATGGCCGCAACGATCATCACCAGGCCGAGGCGCTCTTCAAGGCGCTGGGCCGAGCGCTGGATGCGGCCACGTTGCTCGACCCGCGGCGGCAGGGCGCGCC
>DAOTZV010000021.1:0-32200 GCA_034434235.1 Anaerolineae bacterium | reverse complement strand
CCGACGCCGGTCACAGACCGGCTGGAAGCAAAGATGTCAGGTCGCCGACGCCGGTCGCAGACCGGCTGGAAGCAAAGATGTCAGGTCGCCGACGCCGGTCGCAGACCGGCTGGAAGCAAAGATGTCAGGTTGCCGACGCCGGTCGCAGACCGGCTGGAAGCACCGGCTGGAAGCAAAGATGTTCAGGCCGCCGACGCCGGTCGCAGACCGGCTGGAAGCACCGGCTGGAAGCAAAGATGTTCAGGCCGCCGACGCCGGTCGCAGACCGGCTGGAAGCGTCTACTGTGTTAGTCCGGTAACCTCAATGGAGGATTCTTATGCATCCGAACCTTTTCCGCCATATCCCGGCGGGCGAGATCATCAAGCCGTGGCTGATCCTGGGGCCGTTCTACGAGGACCTGTCGGCTACCGTGCAAGGGTTGACGTTGTTCGAGAAGCCCGGCGCGACGGTCGGCCGGGCCGCCATGGCCGAGATCGTGGCCGAGGCGCAGGGCATTCTGGCCGCGCGGCCGGCCGAGGGCGAGGCGATGACTTTCCGGGGCCAGATGCTGCGCTGGGAGCTGGTGCGCCGGCCCGAAAATTACCTGTCGTGGGGCCGCTACAACATCTCCAACCACCTCGGCGCCGCGTTCCTGACGACGCTGATCACCCCTGAGCAGCCCGGCCCCCGGCAATGGCGGCTGGTGCTCGGCATCACCTCGCGCGCGCTCGTGGCGATCAACGGCCAGGTGGTGTACGACACCGACGCGCATCCGGTGCCGGCAGCCGGCGGCGTCTTCGAGCATCGCTTCCAGGCGGTGTTGGCAACCGGGGAGAACGCCGTGACCGTGGCGCTCTTTCGGCTGGGGCGCATGGCGCAGGTGGGCTTCCGGCTGGAGGCCGACGTCCCTCTGGCCGCGCGTGTGCCCGCGGCCGCAGGGGTTACGGACGCGACCCGCTCGGCGATCGAGGAGCAGGTCGCCGGCATCCGGCTGGCGCGCGACGTGTTCTACGACGAGCACGAGATCGGCTTCCGGCTGAGCGTCCCGCCCGACCCGGCCGCGCCTCTGGTCGCCTGGCTGGTGGCCGATGACGGCCACGTGGCAGCCGAGGTACGGCCCACCGCGGCCGGCCTGGTTTCGTTCGGAGCGGCCGCCCGGTTCCCCGATGGCCATTACCGGATCGAGTGCGCCTGGACCGCTCCCGATGGCCAACCGATCACCTCGACCACCTATGCCGTCCACAAAGTCACACCTGTGCCGGCCATGCCGGGCCTCGAGCGCATGGCCGAACGTCGGCGCATGGTGCTGGAGCATTACGCCGGCTTCCTCCACAAGGGCGCCCGGCCCGACATCTGGCGCGAGGTGGCGCGCTATGCGTTGGGCCGCTACGACCAGATCGACGAGGGGGTGATCCGCGAGACGTGCGAGTTCATCGCCGCGCGCAAGGATTGCGCCGACTTCGTGATCCAGGGCATTCTGCGGCTGATGGCCTGGGAGCGGGACGCCGCCGCGCCGCGGCTCAGCCCGCAGATCCATGCCATGATGAAGGACACGGTGCTCGGCTTCAAGTACTGGGTGGACGAGCCGGGCGATACGGTCATGTACATGGGGTCGGAGAACCATCGTTTCCTCTTCCACGTGGCCGAATGGCTGGCGGGCCTCCTCTTCCCGACCGAGGAGTTCACGAACAGCCGCCAGAACGGCCTGTTTCACTCGCAGAAGGGGTATGTTTATATCACCGAGTGGCTGCGGCAGCGCGGGCGTTTCGGCTTCGACGAGTGGCATTCCAACTCGTACTACCCGGTTTGCATCGCGCCGCTGATCAACGTCTACGACTTCGCCTCTCACGAAGGACAATACAAATTGCGCCAGATGGCCGGCGCGGTGCTCGACTACATGTTCTTCAACCTGGCGGCCGACAGCCTGCACGGCGTCTTCGGCGCAACGCACGGCCGCTCCTACGGCATCTACGTGAAGTATCCCGATTTCGAGGGCACGTCGGCCATCGCCTGGCTCCTGTTCGGCGTCGGTTCGATGAGCGTCGGCAGCGACGGCATGGGGCCGGTGGCGGTCGCGTCCAGCCTCTACCCGCTCCCGAAGATCCTGGCCGACATCGCCACCGACGATCAGGCCGTGGTCGAGTCGAAGATCCGCCAGGGGATCCTGCGCACGAGCGCCCGCCATGCCGATTTCGTCGTCTACCGTACGCCCGACTACATGCTCTCCGGGCTCCAGGATCACCGCAAGGGAGAGTTCGAGCCTTCGACGCATGTGGCGCAGGTGACGCTGGGCAACAAGGTGGTGATCTTCTGGTCGTGTCCGCACACGTCGGGCGAAGGTTCCGGCCTGCGGCCCGATTACTGGTCGGGCAACACGACGTTGCCGCGCGTGATCCAGCACCGCAATGTGCTGTCGCTCACTTTTCGGCTGACGTGGCGCGCGTGGATGAGCCACTGTTTCTTCGAGCAGGAGCGCTTCGACGAGGTACGCTTCGCCGGCCGCTGGGCGTTCGGACGGGTGGGGCGGGGCTATGTGGGCATCTACTCGCAGCACGGGTTCACGGTCGGCGCCGAGGGGCAATATGCGGGCCGCGAGCTGCAATGCCCTGCGCGCGAGAACACCTGGCTGGTCGAGTGCGGCCGGGAGGCGGACTGGGGGTCGTTCGACGCGTTCGTGGACGCGTTGAAGGCCGCTCCGATCACGGAGCAGGACGGCGCGCTCACCTATGTTTCGCCGTCTATCGGCGCGTTCGTCACCGGCTGGGATGTGCGGCCGACCGTGAACGGCCGGCCGATCCAACTTCACGGCTACCCCCTGGTGGACAGCCCGTGGGCGCACGCCGATTTCGGGTCGGGGGAGCTGGTCATCCGGCACGGGGATGAGGAGTACGAGATCTGGTTCAATCAGTGAATCGGCAAATCGGCAAAGAGGAACGATACACAAATGGCGATCATCGAACCTGAATTCATGGAACTCACGCGCGACCTGGATGTCCAGGCCTGGTGGGAAGAGAACGACCGGTGTCACGCGTTGACGCCGGACAAGCCGCGCTGCTCGGCGTCCTTCTCGCCGGACGATCACTGGATCTTCGAGTTCATGCAGGTGCCGTCTACGCTGCGCTACTACCAGGATGTGGAATACCGCAACGCGTTGCATCGCGAAGTGAACGCGATCCTGTTGAAGTACGTAGGCCGGACCTTCTTCGACGAGGACACCTGGCGCACGTCGCCGAAGCGGATCGAGAACCTGTTCGGCAGCGAGTTTGCCTATCACGAGGGGAGCACACCCTGGCTGATGCCGGTGACGGACGACCCGCGGGAGTTCGCGCGCGTGCTTGACCGGGCCGAGGCGACCGACCTGCGCAAGTGGGCCCTGCCCGAGGAGTTCCTGGCCGAATGGGAAGAGCGCAAGGCGGCCGGCAAGCCGCTGCCGAGGCTCGGCACGGGGAGTCGCGGCCCGGCCACGATCATGACCTCGGTGCTGAAGCCCGAGGTGCTCTTCCTCTGGTTCTACGACTATCCCGACCTGATGCGCCGCTTCCGGGACATCCTGGCGGCCAAGATGGTCGAACTCAATACGATCCTGCGCGAGTTCAGCGGCAACACCATGCCGGGCTGGTGGATTACCGACGACAACTGCGCGCTTTTCAACCGCAAGCTCTACCGGGAGTATTGCTATCCGGTGCTGGAGAAGGTGTTGAACGCCATGGCGCCCGGCGACGCGTTGCGCTATCAGCACTCGGACAGCGCCATGGGGCACCTGTTGGACATGCAGTACGAACTCGGCATCCGTTCGGTCAACTACGGCCCCACCGTGGATGCCGGCCTGATCCGCCAGAAGATGCCCGACGCGCTGATCAACGGCCAGTTGCCGCCGTTGCTCCTGCGCGATGGCAGCCCGGAAGCGATCCGGCAGCGGATCATCGAGGATTTCCGCAAGGCCGGGGCCAACGGCCGCCTGAACGTCACCACGGCCGGCTCGCTGGCGGCCGGCACCGGCGTGGGCCGCATGCGCTGGTTCATGCTGGTCGTGCAGGAAGAATGCCGCTACGATCGCTGAACCTGCCGGCCTGTTCGATCTGGAGTTCACGATCATAGATCTCTCTTTCAGGAGCAAAAGCATGAAGATCACGATCATCGGCGCGGGGAGCGCCCAGTTCTCTCTCGGCATGGTCAAGGACTTGTGCCTCACCGATGGCCTGTCCGGCAGCCATGTCACGTTTATGGACATAGACCAGGAGCGCCTGGACATGATCTACGAGCTGGCCACGCGCTACGCCAGGCAGATCGGCTCGCGGCTCACCTTCGACAAGACGACCGACCGGGCCGCTGCGCTCGCAGGCGCCGACTTCGTCATCAACACGGCCTATGTGCTCGGCCATGTCGTCGAGGCGCAGATGCGCAACCTGTGCGGGACGAAGTACGGTTACTACCACGCCGGCGGCTTCTTCGGCGCGTATCATCAGCTCCGCCTGATGCTCGACGTGGCGCAGGACATGGAGAAGATCTGCCCCGACGCCTGGCTCATCCAGGTGGGCAATCCGGTCTTCGACGGCACCACCCTGATCACGCGCGAGACGAAGATCAAGACATGCGGCCTGTGTCATGGCCACTACGGCTATCGCGAGATCGCCCAAGTGCTCGGCATTGACCCGGACAAGGTCACCTGGCAGGCGCCCGGCTTCAACCACAACATCTGGTTGACCCATTTCATCTACGAGGGCAAGAATGCCTATCCGTTGATCGACGAATGGGTGGAGACCAAAGCCGAAGAGTACTGGCGCACCCATGTGGCCACCCGCACGCACGACGTGCAGATGTCGCGCGGGGCCATCCACCAGTATCACATGTACGGCTTGATGCCCATCGGCGACACGGTGCGCCGCGGGGGCTGGTGGTATCACACCGACATCGCCACCAAGAAGTACTGGTTCGGCGAGCCGTGGGGCGGGCCCGACACGCACCTGGCGCGGCCCTACTTCGTCGAGAACCTGGAGAAGCGCATTGCCGAGTACAAGCGTTGGGCCAGCGATCCGAAGGTGGACCTGGTGCAGGCGGTGGGCACCGAAAAGACCCGCGAGCAGATCGTGCCGATCATTGACGGCCTGGTGAACAACAACGAGGGCTATTTCCAGGTCAACGTGCCCAACCACGGCGCGCTTCCCGGCGTCCCCGACGATGTGGTGGTCGAAGTGCCGGCCATCGTCAACCAGAAGGGCATTCAACCGATTCGTGTGCCCCCCTTGCCGCCCAAGATCATGATCGAGCGCATCTATCCCGACTGGCTGGAGATGGAGCGCGAGCTGCTGGCCTTCAAGACCGGCGATCAGTCGGTCCTGCTCTACAGTACGCTCGACCATCACCAGACGAAGTCCTATGACCAGGCGGTGGCCATGCTCGACGAGCTGATGAACCTGCCGGAGGTGAAGGAGGTCGAGGACTGGGAGAAGATGAAGCGGATCAGCGAGCACTACAAATACCCGATGAAGCTATGAAGATCGCCGCGCTGCTCTTCGACCTCGGCGACACCATCATGGATGAGGGGACCGAGATCAAGGATGCCGACGGCACGACCGTGGCTGCGGAGCTGATCCCGGGCATGGCCGAGGCGTTGCGCGGCTTCAAGGCGGCCGGCTATCGCCTGGCGCTCGTGGCCGATAGCCGGCCGAACACGCCGCCGAACGTCCTGCGCCAGCACGGCCTGCTCGACCTGTTCGAGACGCTGGCGATCTCGGAGGTGGTCGGCGCGGCCTGTGGCGTCGCGTCCATTGACAAGCCCGACCCGCGCATCTTCCGGGCCGCGCTCGACGCGTTGGGCATCTCGGAGGCCGACTACGGCCGGGTGGTGATGGTCGGCAACAACCTGGAGCGCGACATCGCCGGCGCGAATCGGCTGGGGCTGATCTCGGTCTTCTTTCACTGGAACGAGCGCCGGCGCACGCAGCCGCTCACCGCGGAAGAGACGCCGTGCTATACCGTCGCTTCGGCGCAGGAACTGGTTGAGCTGGTGGCGAGCCTGTAGGACAAGCCTTCAGCGAATCTCAATATTGGAGGAAACATGCCATTCGTTGAACGCAACGCACGCGGATTAGTCCGCTGCCTGGCGGACGCCAACCTGGATCCCAACAGGTTGCGCATCCACATCTCGGAGGCCGCGCCGGGCGGCCGGATGCACGCCGCGCACACCCACGCCGGCGTCGAGGCGTTCTACGTGCTGGAGGGCCGGGCCACCGTCGAGTGGGCCGACGAGCGCCACGAGCTCGGCCCGGGCGAGGCGCTCATCCTGGACGCCACGACCCCGCACGGCATCTTCAATGCCGGAGACGTCCCCGTGCGCTACATGGTCATCATCGCTCAGGCGTAACGTAGGGCGAGCTTAAGCTCGCCCTACACATCATACATTGCAGGATGGAGAGTCATGTCCCAACCGCTTCCACTGCCCGAAAACTACGATCCGCAGGCCCATCTGCCGGCGAAGGTCACCGAGAACGGCGTCTTCCACGAGACGCGCGCCGGCGCGGCGCTCGCTCATCGCCTGGTGGCCAACGGCGCGGCCGAAGACCTGGCGCTGGCCGAGCAGGTGCTCGATGTCGTGCTCGGCTGTCAAGAGCGCCGGCCCGACGATCCGCACTGCGGCAACTTCACCTGGATGCTGGAAGACGACCACGTCGAAGACCTCAACGCGGTGGAGTTCAACCTGGAGCACCTGATCCCGCTGATGCTCCGCTATGCCGACCGCCTCTCGCCGGCCATGCGGGGCCGCGTCCTCGACGCGATCCGCCTGGGGCTAGAGGAGATCCGTCGGCTGGACGTGTCCATCGCCTACACCAACATCTGCCTGCTCGACGTGCTGAACACCATCCTGGGCGGCGAGCTGCTGGGCGATCGAGCGATCGCGGCGCGCGGCTACCGCAAGCTGGCCGCCTGGATGGCCTTCACCGATAGCCAGGGCGCGGTCTTCGAGTGGAATAGCCCCACCTACGGCGCGGTGGACATCCGCGCGCTCAAGCGCCTGGCCGATCTGACGCAGGACGCGGCGACGCGCATCCGGGCACGCACGGCCGCCGCCCGGCTGGGCCTGAGCATCGCGCTGCACATCCACGCGGGCACGGGCCGGTGGGCCGGGCCGCACAGCCGCGCCTATCATCCGTCGGTCGTCTGCGAGACGCCGCCGGAGATCGAGCTGGTGCGCGGCTGGATCGCGGACGGCACGCTGCCGGCCTGGATCGCGGATGCGCTCGAGGCGCGGCCTCTCGCGTTCGAGGTCGTCGAGACCGCGCACGCGCCGCGACAGATGGGGTTCACCACATACCACAGCCCCTCGTTTGCCCTCGGCACGGCGTCGAAGGAGTACACCGGCCAGTCGGACGTGCTGATGGCGCACATTGTGCGGCCCGGCGCGGCCCGGCCCGGCGTGCTCTACACCCGCTACCTGACCAACGACAAGTGGTTGGGCGACTTCTATCACGCCACCGACCGGACGCGCACGCGCAACCTGATCGAAGAGGGCCAGTTCTACGGCGTGCAGGCCGGCCCGCGGGCCATCGGCCTCTACACGCCTCCGCGCAATCCGGGCGTCATCTCCAGCGCCAAGGCGTGCTTCATCTTCACGGAGCGCGCCCTGGTGGATGAAATCTGGATCGCCGGCCGGCGGGTGACCGATCTGCCGACCGAGGCCGCGACGGGCGAGGTGATCGTCGTCGGCAGCGGCGCGGCCTGGATCGCCATCCGCCCCCTGACGCGCACCGACCTGGGCCGCGCCGCGCCGATCCGCCTGGTGGAACGGGAGGGCGATCTGGTGTTGGAGATCTACAACTACCTCGGCCCCCGGAAGGCGTTCTGGGAGCTGAACTGGCCGGGCCTCTTCTACAAGGGCCGGCCGCAGTGCGGCGTCTACGTGGAGCTGGCCGAGCGGTCGGACTATCCCGACGCCGCCGCGTTCGGCCGGGCGATCGCGGCCGGCGATCTGCGCGATGTGACGGCGCCGCCGTTCACCTATTACGGCGAAGGGGAGCGGCTCTGGACGGTCGAGTATCGCCGCGACGGGCAGACGCTCGGCATCGAGGTGGACCTGATGGAGTGGCGGCTGAAGCGGCGTTGGACCGAGGCCGGCGAGCCCGGCTGGCCGATGCTCGCATCGCCCATGGCCCGCCAGACGGCATCCGGCCGGGTGGAGGTGGGCGACGCCGTGCTGGAGTGCGGCCCGGGGCCGGCGTGGCTCTTCGCCAGCCCCGCGACGGGCCGCTATGTCGCGGGCTATCACGGCGCGCGGCCCGCGGCATTGACCCTTACCGTGCCCGGCGGCCGCGTGGAGATCCCCGAGATGGGCATCGGCACGGTGGTGTGGGACAACGGACAGGTGACGGAGGAGACTTATCCGCCCACCGCGTAGGGGTGGACGGCGCCCGCCCGCTGGGGTGCACACCATGCGCTCCTACGGGGTCAGGAGGGTGTTCGCCTGGCGAATACATAAAAACTATGCAGGAGACCGGCATTGTTTAAACTTGACATAAATGATGTAACAGCTTCGTTGATGACGCTGTTGGCTACGCCTCAGGATGAGGCCGACCGCGCGCTGGCCGCGCGCTACGCGCCGATCCTCCGCTTCGACGCGCTCGAGCCGTTCCTGCCGCTGGCGGTCGGCTATACGATCTTTCGGGAGGACGCCGAATCCTCGTCGTTCCAGCGCGGCTACAAGGTGGAGCTGGCTCCCGCGGGGGAGGCTCCCGCGGCGCTCGCCATCGAGTACGCCATCTGGTGGGACTGGGACATCGGCCACCTGTACGAGCTGGAGCACGTATGGGTGTACGTGGACGGCCAGGGCCGGGTCGTGCGCGCCAGGGCGAGCTGGCACGGCGAGCACCGCGATATGCGGCTGGACGGCCAGCTTGCGTTGGACGGCGACCATGTCGTCCTCTTCTCCGAGCCGGGCAAACACGCGTTTGCGCCCACGGCCGACTGGTTCCGCGAGCGCCGGGCGCAGTTCAAGCGCTCGGAGACGAGCACCCTGGCCGGGGTGGGCGGCGTACTGATCGCGCCGTACATTGCGCAGCAGGTGCGCGGAACGCCGCTGGCGCATCGCCTGGCGCACACCTATCTGGCGACCCGCGGCTTCGAGCCGTCCTGGGACTTCTCGCAGGTGTTCGCCATCGGCCCGGAGATGCTCGTCCCCTGGCCGGCCCTGCGCGAGTGGATGCCGCGCCGCGTGAACGCGATTCTCGACCGACTGGCGGTCGAGATCCCGCCTTCGGCCTATCGTTTCCTGCGCATCGGCCACCGCGGCGCGGCCGACCACGCGCCCGACAACACGCTGTTGGGCATCCGCCGGGCCGCGGCGCTCGGCGCGGACATGGTCGAGATAGACGTGCAGCGCACGGCCGACCATCAGGTCGTCCTGGCCCACGACGCGCATCTGCGCGACGCCGACGGCCGCTACTGGCCGATCCAGCGCAGCACCCTGGCCGAGCTGCGCGCCGTTGACCTGGGCGAGGGGGAGCGCATCCCGACCTTTGCCGAAGCGGTCAAGGTGTGCCAGGAGGAGCAGCTCGGCCTGTACATCGAGCTGAAGGACTCTGCCGCCATCGCGGGGGTGTTGCAGACGTTGCGCGCCGAGGACGCGGTTGGCTACAGCATCGCCGCCTCGTTCCGGCCCGATTGGCTGGCCGATGTGAAGGCCGCGGAGCCCGGCCTGGCGACCTCGGTCCTCTTCAGCTCGCGCCATGTGGACCCGGTCCGGCTGGCGCAGGCGATCGGCGCCAACTTCGTCCATCCGTGTTGGGAGCGTTACCCCAACCCCAGCAGCCTGCTCACGCCGGAATGGGTCGGCCGCGTGCGTGCGGCCAATCTGGGCATCATCTGCTGGCACGAAGAGCGGCCCGAGGAGATCGCCGGGCTGGCGCGCGCCGGCGTAGACGGCATTTGCAGCGACGCGCCGGAACTGCTGGCGCGAGGTTGAGGGTTGTGTCGCTTTTGGCTTGCGGGGAGGTGTCCCCGCTTTGGGGGATCGAAAGCGGCGCAATAGCGCCGCCATCCAAATCGGAATCAGACAGGAGCAAGCTATTCATGACAAAGAAACGTTACGCGCAAGTGGGCGTCGGCGATCGCTCGTTCATGTACTCGTTCGCGATCGCCGAGCCGTTTCGGGATCATGCCGAGCTGGTCGGGTTGTGCGACAACAACCTGGGCCGGCTGCGCACGCGCGCCGACTGGCTGGCCGGCCGCGATCTGGAGGTGCCGATCTACCTGGACACCGAGTTCGACCGGATGATTGCGGAGACGAAGCCCGACGTGGTGATCGTTACGTCGAAAGACGCCACGCACGACCAGTACATCTGTCGCGCGCTGGAGCTGGGATGCGACGTGATCACCGAGAAGCCGATGACGACCGACGAGCATAAGTGCCAGCGCATCCTGGACACCCAGAAACGCACCGGCCGTAAGGTGACCGTCACCTTCAACTACCGCTACTCGCCTCCGCGCACGCAGATCAAGGACCTGCTGATGTCGGGCATCATCGGCAACATCGTGTCGGTGGACTTCCACTGGATGCTCGACACGCGCCACGGCGCCGATTACTTCCGGCGCTGGCACCGCAATAAGGCCAATTCGGGCGGGCTGCTGGTGCACAAGGCCACGCACCACTTCGACCTGGTCAACTGGTGGTTGTCGGATGTGCCCGAGCGCGTCTATGCCGAGGGCGCGCGCAACTTCTACCGGCCGGAGACCGCGGAGCGGTACGGCTTCACGCGGCGCAGCGAGCGGTGTCTGGATTGCCCCGAGGCGGAGAAGTGCCCGTTCCACCTCGACCTGCGCGCCTATCCCCGGCTGGTCGAGACATATCTGAAGAACGAGCAGTTCGACGGCTATTTCCGGGATCGGTGCGTCTTCAGCGGCGACATTGACATCGAGGATACGATGCACCTGACGGTGCGCTACCGGAGCGGCGCGACGATGAGCTATTCGCTCCACGCGTTCATGCCGTGGGAAGGGTACACCGTCACGTTCAACGGCACGAAGGGCCGGATCGAACACATCGCCCAGGAAACGGTGTACATCAGCGGCGACGGCACGGTGCCGGGCGAGCTGAAGCCGGAGGGCACGCGCATCCGCATCTTCCCGCACTTCCAGTCGCCCTACGAGGTGGAGATCTGGAAGGCCGAGGGGGGGCACGGCGGGGCCGATCCGGTGATGCTCGGCGTGCTGTTCAGCCCCGAGCCGACGCCCGACAAGTACCTGCGCGCGTCCGATCAGCGCGGGGGTGCCTGGTCCATCCTGACCGGCATTGCAGGCAATCGCTCGATGGAATGGGGCCGGCCCGTGCGGATTGATGAGCTGGTGCACGGGCTGGAGCTGCCCGACTATCCGCCCATGCCCGATCCGCACGAGCCGATCGATCCGCTGCCGCTTAAACACTCGCGGGCCGCGCGGCGCTCGGAGTGATGTCCACGCGCCTGACGCCTTGCAGGCGCCAGGCGCGCCAGGATGATCGGTTCAATTATCCATGCGCCGGTGCGCGACGCTTACGTGCCAGGCATTCTGCAAGATGCTTGGCACGTGGTGGCGGAGCCGGGGCGGGCTGGCACGTGGTGGCGGCCATTTTCAGGTTAATGGATGAGCGCCGTACTTGCGCACCGCCCGGCCGAGCGCCACCGCGTTCTCCGGCCGGACGTAGCCCGCCAGGCTGTTGCCGCTGGTGACGATGTAGCCGCCCCCCGGCCCGACGGCGTGGATCAACTCGTACACCTCGCGATCCACGTCGTCGGGCGTGCCCATGCCCAGGATGTTCAGATCCACGTTGCCCAGGACGCAGAGACGGCCGCCGTAGCGTCGCTTGACCTCCCGGATGTCCATCGCGCCCTTCTCGTTGGGGTGAAATCCGGCGATCCCCAGGCTCACCAGGTCGTCCAGGAACGGCATCATGTTGCCGTCGCTGTGGATGACCCACGGCAATGTGACCGCCTCGCGCAGGCGACGGTAGCGCGGCATCACCAACTCGCGGAACACTTTCGGCGAGAAGAACGGCCCGGTCTTGAACGCCATGTCGTCGGTCGTCACGTACACGTCGAAGCCCATGGCGCAGGCGCGGCGGGCCACGGCCACCGACCAGTCCACGTAGCGATCGAGGATCTCTTCGACCAGGCCGCGATCCTCGTACAGCGCGATGCTGAACGCCTCGGTGCCCATGCTGAGCATCGTCGGGAAGATGCCCATGCGGGTGATGAACCAGGTCGAATAATCGCCCCGGCCGGCCAGAAAGCGGGCCGCGTCCGCGTAGAGGGCGTCGTCGTTGGGGTCGGGCAGTTGCAGGCGATGCAGCTCGCGACGGGACGGGATCAGCCCTTTGCCGTAGAAGAGCCGGCCGTCGAGGCCGGGCAACTTCTCGGCGTAGACCGGCGCGCGCAGCACATAGCCGATGTTGTCGAGTTCCAGGTGCGCCGCCAGCGCCCTGGCCTCCTCGACGCTGTAGATATTGGCCTCCAGGTTGGCGGCCTGGCTGATGCCCGGCCCCCAGCCCATCAGCTTTTGGGCCAGGGCGCGGTCTATGCCCAGTTCGCAATAGGGCACCCGGTCGGGCTGTTCGCAGCGGAGGGCCGCCGCGACTCTCTCTCGTGCGTTCATGGGATGGCCTCCTTGACCATGGCAGTCAGCCGTTCACCGGCCTCCAAAGCCTTCTTCAGAAAGATCGTCTCGTCGGAGATGCCCGCATGGCCCATGTTGCTCTCCGAGCTGATCGGCTTGCGATAGGCGGAGCCGGCCAGGATGCGGGCCAGGCGATCCCAGTCCACCGTGCCCGAGAAGATCAGGTTGTGCTGGTCGGCTGTGCCATCGTTGTCGTGCAGGTGGACGGCGATCAGCCGGTCTTTGAGTCGCTCGAGCTGATCCAACCCGTCGGCCGTCAGATTGCCGTGGCCCGAATCGTAGCACAGGCCCAGATAATCCGGCGGGTATTCCGCCAGCCAGCCGGCGATGACCGGCAGTGGGCCGTTTTCCAGGGCGATGCGGATGCCGTGGCTGCGGGCGAAGCTTTCCAGCTCGTCGAGCGATCGGCGCAGCGGCTCCCAGCCCGGCAAGTTGGGCAGATGCATGATGATCGCGTCGCCGCCCAGGCGGGCCGTCATCTCGATGCGGTTGCGCACCAGCTCCACGCCGGCCTGTCGCTCCCATTCTTTTTCCGCGGCCCAGTTCTTCTCCGGGCCGACCGGCGCGTGAAGATCGAGCAGCTTGAGGCCGTATTCGCCTAACCACCGGCCGATCTGTGCGATCTCCCAGCGCGAATAGATGAAGTCGGTGTTCCAGTGATGGCACCAGTGGACGTGGGTGAAGCCCGCGTCGGCGATTCGGCGGAGATAGGGAGACGGATCGCCCTTGTCCACACAGGCGTAGTCGGTTGTGATGGAAAGCATCATGTCCTGGCCCCCGAACGAGGTTTGTCGCGACGGCCGACCTGCCCGGCCGCGCTTCGCGCGACATCGTACCATGCCCTGCGTTGGAGGCCAAATCGGCCGGCTCAGGCGACACCCGACTCACTGCCGAGCGCGCAGAGCTTGCAGCACGAGATCGCCTTGAACGATGCATGCCCGGCTTGGACACAAGGCGGCCATTGTGGTAATCTAATCAGCATGATGGATTTGGCGGCGACCGTGCGGCAATTTATCCGGCGCTATGAGCTGTTTCGGCCCGACGAGGCGGTGGTGGTCGGCGTGTCGGGCGGGCCCGATTCGCTGTGCCTGCTCCACCTGTTGCACGCGCTTGCCGGGGAGATGGCTTTGCGCCTGCACGTGGCGCACCTGAACCACGGCCTGCGCGGCGCGGAGGCGGATGCCGATGCGGAGTTCGTGGCCGGCTTCGCGGCCGGCCTCGGCCTGCCGTGTACGATCGGCCGGGCCGATGTGCAGGCGCTGTCCGCGTCGGCCGGCCTCTCTCTGGAAGAGGCGGCCCGTCAGGCGCGCTATCGCTTCCTGGCCGAAGTGGCCCGCGCGGCCGGCGCGTCGACCATCGCGGTGGGGCATAACGCCGATGATCAGGCCGAGACGGTGCTGATGCACTTTCTGCGCGGAAGCGGCCTCTCCGGCCTGCGGGGCATGTTGCCGAAGACGCCGTTGGGGGAATATCGGTTGGCCGACGCGGAACAGCGACAAGACGGCGGCTCGTATTGCATTGTGCGTCCTCTGCTTGCGATTCCGCGCCGCGATATCGCCCTTTATTGCGCCGAACACGGCCTGCAGCCGCGCTTCGACCTCAGCAACGAGGACACGACCTTCTTCCGCAACCGGCTGCGCCACGAGCTGTTGCCGATCCTGGAGCGGTACAATCCCGCGATCCGCGAGATCCTGACGCACACCGCGGCGGTGTTGGCCGGCGACCACCAGATCGTCCGCGCGGCGATCGAGGAGGCCTGGTCGCGCCTCGCGCGCGTCGCTCCGGCCTCGGAAGGCGGCGAGGTGTATTTCGACCTGGCGGGATGGCGCGCGTTGCCGCTCGGCCTGCAGCGCGGCCTGCTGCGCGAAGCCATCCATCGGCTGCGCGCGAGCCTGCGCAACATCAACTGGGTGCACGTGGAGCGGGCGCTCTGGCTCTGCCGGGAGGGGACGACGGGCCAGAAGGCGACCCTGGCGGCCGGCCTGGAGGTCGAGATCGGCTATCAGGCCTTGCGCATCGGGCCGGAAGGGGCCCCCCCGGCCGCGGCGGACTGGTCGGCCCCCGGTTTGGCCCTCCGCCCCCCCCAAGTTTGGGGGGCCAGGGGGGCGGGGGCCGCGGCGCCGTTCCTGGCCGGGCCGCGACGCCTGGCCGTCCCCGGCCGGACGGATCTCGGCGAGGGTTGGCGCGCAGAGATCGCGGCGGCCGGGCGCAGCGCCCTTCCGGCCGACCTGACGACCGCCGATCCCTGGACGGCCTTTCTGGATGCCCGCGCGGTCGGCGCGGAGCTGACGTTGCGCCCCCGGCTTCCGGGCGACCGGTTTCAGCCGCAGGGGATGGCCGGCCACGGCATGAAGCTCAACGAGTTCATGATCAACGTCAAGCTGCCGAAGGCCCTGCGCGAGCGGTGGCCGCTCCTGATCGGCGCGGGAGGCATCGCCTGGGTTTGCGGCCTGCGCGTGGCCGCCTGGGCCGCGGTGAGCGCGCACACGGAGGCGGTGTGGATCGTAAAGCTGGTACGTGGGGAAGGCGAGGAGGCATGAATTGAGCCGCAGAGGGCCGGCCATCTATCTGTTGCCGGGCAAGGACAAGCCCGTTCGCCAGCGCCACCCGTGGATCTTCTCGGGCGCGATCGGCCGGACCGAGGGCGAGCTGGCGCCCGGCGCGACGGTGGAGGTCTACGATGCGGCCGGGGAGTGGCTGGCGCGCGGCTACGCCAATCCGCGCTCGCAGATCGTCGTCCGCATCCTGACGTGGGAGCGCGCCGAGCCGGCAGATGCCGACCTCTGGAGGCGCCGGCTGACGGCGGCGGCCGCCGCGCGGGCCGAGCTGGCCGGCGACCCGGCCACGAACGCCTATCGCCTGGCCTACGCGGAGAGCGACGGCCTGCCGGGCTTGATCGTGGACCGCTACGGCGATTGGCTGGTAGTGCAGTTCCTGACGGCCGGAGTCGAGGCGCAACGGGAGCTGCTGATCCATCTCCTGGCCGACCTCTTCGAGCCGGCCGGCATCGTGGACCGCTCCGACGTCGCGGTGCGCCGGCAGGAGGGCCTTCCCCTGCGCAGCGGGTTGGCCTGGGGCCGGCCCCCGCCGGCCGATCTCGTGATCCTGGAGAACGGCCATCGCTTTCGGGCCGATCTGCTCGGCGGACAGAAGACCGGCTTCTATCTCGATCAGCGCGAGAATCGCCGCATCGTGGCCGCGCATGCCCGCGGCCGCCGGGTGTTGAACGCGTTCAGCTTCACCGGCGCGTTCGGCATCTATGCGTTGGCCGCGGGCGCCGTGCATGTGACGAATGTGGACAGCTCGCATGAGGCGTTGGTCGCCGCGGAGTCGGCTCTGCGCCTCAACGGCTTCGACCCCGATGCCCAGGCCGAGGCCATCGTCGGCGACGTGTTCCAGGTGCTGCGTTCTTTTCGGGATGAAGGCCGGCAGTTCGATCTGGTGATCCTGGATCCGCCGAAGTTCGCCAAGAGCAAGGCCGAGCTCGATGGCGCGACGCGCGGCTACAAAGACATCAATCTTCTGGGGCTGAAGCTCCTTGCGCCCGGCGGGCTGTTGGCCACCTTTTCGTGTTCCGGCCTGGTGACCGCGGATCTGTTCCAGAAGATCGTGTTCGGCGCCAGCGTGGATGCCGGCCGCGACGCCCAGATCGTCGCCCGGCTGGGCCACGGCCCCGATCATCCGATCCGGCTCAGCTTCCCGGAGGGTGAGTACTTGAAAGGTCTTTTATGCCGAGTCGCGGAGATATGGTGAGACGAACGATTGCCCTGGGGATGGCCGTCCTGATGATGGCGGCAACCCTCTGGAGCGCCATGGCCGCGCCGGCCGCCGGCCAGAGCGCAGAGCGGCTGGTATTGGCCTTCTATTACACGTGGTTCGACGAGAATAGCTGGGATCCGGCGCGCCTGCCCGATCTGCCGACGACGCCCTATGTGTCGCGCGAGCGCGCGGTCATGGCGCGCCACATCGAACAGGCGAAGGCCGCGGGCATAGACGCGTTCGTCGTGTCGTGGTACGGCCCGCGCGTCGAGAACAATCAGACCGAGACCAACTTCCGCGCCATGCTCGACGAGGCGGCCGCACGCGGCTTTCGTCTGGCGCTCGACGTGGAGGTCACATCTCCCTTCTTCGGCGGGCCCGGCGATGTCCAGGCCGCGCTCCAGGCGCTGCTCGCCACCCATGCCCGGCATCCGGCTTATCTCAAGGCGGACGGCAAGCCGGTGATCTTCTTCTGGCGGCAACAGCGCTTCGATGTGGGCACGTGGGCCGCGATCCGCGCAGCGGTGGATCCCGGCCACAACAGCCTGTGGATCGAAGAAGGGGTGGATGTCGGCATGCTCAGCGTGTTCGACGGCCACCATCTGTACAAGGTGATCTGGAACCCGCCGACCGATCTGGCGTATACGGCCAACAAGTTCAGCCGTCTGGTGCGCAACGCGGCCGCGAATCTGGCCGCGGCAAAGGTGTATGTTGCCACGGTGATGCCGGGATGGGACGATCGCAAGCTCGGCCGGGGCGATAGCTTCGGCATCGGCCGCGAGGACGGCGCCGTGTACGAGCGTTCGTGGCGCGCCGCCATCGGCAGCGCGCCCGATTGGATTATCATCACCAGCTTCAACGAGTGGCCGGAAGGCACTTACATCGAGCCGAGTCGGGCCTACGGCAATCGCTATCTGGAGCTGACGGCCCGCTGGAGCGCCGCATTTAAGAGCGGCGCCGTATCTGCGGCGGTCGCTTCCGCGGCGCGGCCGACGCCGATCCCGCCTCCCACGCCAACGCCGACGCCGCAACCTGCGCGGCGCAGCTGGGATGCGCGGCCGTTCAACCTGAAGCTGATGCTGCTGGAGAAGTGGAGCGGCATCGTAGACCTGTCGGGCCCCGAGCGTCCATCCGATTAAACCCGACCGAACGGAGGTAGATCGTGATCGATCCGTCTTACATCAAGGAGATCCTGATCCCGCAAGAACGCCTGCAACAGCGCATCCGGGAGTTAGGCGCGCAGATCAGCCGGGACTATGCCGGCCAGGACCTGTTGTTGATCGCTGTGTTGAAGGGGAGCGTGCTTTTCCTTTCGGATCTGATGCGTAACATCACGATCCCGCACGCGATTGACTTCATGGCCACGTCGAGCTACGGCGCCAGCACGGAATCGAGCGGCGTGGTGCGCATCTTGAAGGATCTGGACGAGCCGATCGAGGGCCGCAACGTGTTGATCGTGGAAGATATCATTGACACGGGGCACACCCTCAGCTATTTGCTGCGCCTGTTGCGGGCGCGCATGCCCAAGACGTTGCGCATCTGCACGCTGCTCAATAAGCCGGGGCGGCGCGAGGTGGATGTGCCGGTGGATTACATCGGCTTCGACATCCCGAACGAGTTCGTCCTGGGCTATGGGCTGGATTATGCCGAGCTGTATCGCAACCTGCCCTATGTGGCGGTGCTGGCGCCGCATGTCTATGCGACCGACGCATCGTGAGCCGGTGGGGGAAAGCGCGGCGGCTCTCTGCAGGAGAGCGCTGAGGCGATGTCGCGTCGGATTGTGGGCCGGCGTTCTCCTGGCGGCGCTGGCGTTCATCTGGCCCGGCACGGCCCAGGCCGGCGGCCTGGTGATCCGCGCGGGGCCGTTTGGCGAGGAAGGCCCTCAGATGGACGCCGCGCAGCTATCGCCCGTGCTGCGCGATGGCGCGACGCAACCGGCCCAGCCGCGCGCCTATGTGGTGCAACGCGGGGATACGCTTTCGAGCATTGCCGCGCGCTTCGGCTTAGATGTGGCGACGCTGATGGCGCAAAACGGCCTGGCTAATGCCGACCGCATCAACGCGGGGACGGTGTTGCAGGTGGGCGCGGAGGCGATGCCGTTGCCCGAGCTGCCGACGGACGGCGATCTGACGCGCGTGCAATTCTGGCCGTGGCCGCCCGCGCAAGGGCAAACCCTGGTGATGTGGCTGCGCACCCGCCCGGCCATCCGCCCGACGGTGCGGTTCGGCGCGCGCGACATCCCGGTGATCGGCGACGGCCGGCGCTATTGGGCGGCCGTGCCCATCGAGGCGCTTGCTGCGCCCGGCATCCAACCGTTGACTGTGACGGTGGGAAGCGCGCTCTGGACGTTTCCGGTGACGATTCGCGAGGGCATTTTCGAGACGCAAGAGATCCCGGCTGAGGCGAGCGAGCCGATCTTGAGCCAGGTGGAGAAGGTGAACGCCGAGTGGAAGCGGCTGGCGGCTCTGTTCGGACAACGGAATGCCGGCGACTGGACGCCCCGCAGTCGCTTTGTGACGCCCCTGGCGGCCGGCGCGGCCTACGAGCACAGCTCGCCGTTCGGGTCACGGCGCACTTACGGCGGCGCCGCGGGCCTGAGCGCCCATGCCGGCGAGGATTATGCCGCCGCGCCGGGCACGGCCGTGGTGGCGCCCGCGGCCGGCATCGTCGCCCTGGCCGAGCCGCTCTTCGTGCGCGGCAATGCGGTGATCCTGGATCACGGCCACGGCGTGTTCACCGGCTATTGGCACCTGGCATCGTTGAACGTGCGGGCCGGCGAGCGGGTAGACGTGGGCCGTGTCCTGGGCACGGTGGGCAACACGGGCTTGAGCACCGGCCCCCACCTGCATTGGGAATTGCGGATCTCTGGCGTGGCGGTAGATCCCCTGCAATGGGTGGAGGCAGGGGATTAGGGTTGGATGCTGGAAGCTGGGGGCTAGGGGCTGGGGGCTGGAAGCCAGATGCTGGAAGCTGGGGATTGGAAACCGGGGATGAGAGAGTATGAAATGACCCCCCGCAGTTTCCAGTTTCCAGCTTCCAGCTTCCAGTTCTCTACTTCTTCTCCGCCTCTTCCTCGGCGCCTTCCTTGGCGGCCTTGCCCTTGGCAACGACCTCAACCTCGGCGCTCGGCGCTTCGGCGGCGGCCTCCTCAAGCACGCCAGCGCGCGACATCGTCAGGCTGAAGATGAGGTGATCGGCCGGGGTGAGGACTTTGACGCCGGCCGGCACGACCAGGTCGCGCACGAACAGCTCGTCGTCCTGGCTCTTGAGCTTTGTCAGATCGGCCACCAGATGGTTGGGAATGTCGCCCGGCAGGCATTCAATTTCGACGGTGTCCAGATTGCGCACCAGCACCAGGTCGCCGTTGGCCTTTATGGCCGGCGCTTCCCCTTCGTGGACGATCGGCACATGGACGCGCAGCTTCTCGGTCATGGATACAGCCTGGAAGTCCACGTGCAGGAAGTTGTGCCGCACCGGATGGCGCTGGACTTCCCGCGGTAAGACCTGCACTGGCCCCTGGCCGGCGATCTGCAACGTCATCAGGCCGGTCCCCACCTGATGGAGCGCCTTTTGGAGCTCCTTCGCGTTCACACTGATGGCCTGCGCCTGCACATCGGCGCCGTAGACGACGGCCGGCACGCGTTCTTCCCGGCGTAGCTCGCGCACGGCATGGCGTCCCACCCCGCGCAATTCAGCATTCAAGACGATCTTCTCCATCGTTTCTCCCTTTGGCCCGGTTGGCTCACCGGAATCTGATGCATGGTCGAGCGCGCGGTATCGCGCGCCGATTCAAAGAAGAGCCCGGCTTGCGCCGGGCTTTCGCTTTACGTTTTCTATTTTACCCGATAAGGGCCAGGTTCGTCAAAAGTACGCTGGGGTGATTTTGCGGTGCAAAGCGGGTGGTGCAGCAGGGGCGCAGAGCCGGGGCGACCTAAGGAGCCTGCGGCTGGGCGTCGGCCTTGCGCCGACGCGTGCACCCACGGAGGTGGGTGTCGCGGCGCTGCGGCGCCCGTTAGCCGCGATTTCAATCGCCTCCTCAGAGGGAGATTGAATATATTGATCTCGATCTAAATTTTATTCATTCCATAATTGACATTATTGCAAATACGCGCTATACTCCTCCTCCGTCAACATCCGTCATCGAGAGGAGTCTCACCCCATGACCGCCGAGCACACCGACCGAAGCAGGCAACCCCGCGGCTGGGCCGCGCCGTTCTTCACCATCTGGACCGGCCAGGCGTTCTCCCTGCTCGGTTCGATGGTCGTGCAGTTCGCGCTCATCTGGTGGCTGACCCAGACCACCGGCTCGGCCACGGTGCTGGCCACCGCGAGCCTGGCGGGCATCTTGCCCCAGGTGGTCATCGGGCCGTTCGCCGGCGCACTGGTGGATCGCTGGCACCGCCGCCTGGTGATGATCGCCGCCGACACCCTGATCGCGCTCACCACGCTGGGGCTGATCGCCCTTTACCTGATGGGGCAGATGCAGGCGTGGCACATCTACGTCGTGATGTTCGTGCGCTCGACCCTGGGCGGCTTCCACTGGACCGCCATGCAGGCGTCTATCTCGCTGATGGTGCCGAAGGAGCACCTCGCCCGCGTGGCCGGCCTCAATCAAACGTTGAACGGCGCCATGAACATCATTTCGCCGCCGCTGGCCGCACTGTTGCTCGGCGTGTTGCCGTTTCAGGCCGTGCTCGCCATTGACGTTGCCACCGCGCTCACGGCCGTGTCGCCCCTCCTCTTCATCGCCATTCCGCAGCCCCCGCGCCGGCTTGCCGCGGCCGGCGACGGCGTGGCCGCCGCGCGGCCGTCCCTCCTGGGCGATCTGGCGGCCGGGCTGCGCTACGTGGCCGGATGGCCGGGGCTGTTGGCCATCATCCTGATGGCGATGGCGATCAACTTCATCGTCAATCCGGCCTTCTCGCTGATGCCGCTCCTGGTGACGAAGCACTTCGGCGGCGCCGCGCTGCAGCTCGGCTGGCTGGAATCGGCCTGGGGGGTGGGGGTCGTGTCGGGCGGCCTGGTGCTGAGCGCATGGGGCGGCTTCCGCCGCCGCGTGGTCACCTCGCTGTTGGGGATCGTGGGCATGGGGCTCGGCACGCTGGCGATCGGCGCGGCGCCGGCCGACCTGTTCCCCATGGCCCTGGCGGGCATGTTCTTCGCTGGCTTCATGAATCCGATGGCCAATGGCCCTTTCTTCGCCATGCTCCAGTCTACGGTCGCGGCCGAGATGCAAGGCCGCGTGATGTCGTTGATCGGCAGCGGCGCGGCCGCCATGATGCCGCTCAGCCTGCTCATCGCCGGCCCCGTGGCCGACGCGCTGGGGGTACGCGTGTGGTATCTCATCGGCGGCCTGGCGTGCGTCGGCATCGGCCTGGCGGCCTTCGCGTCGCCCGCCATCATGAACGTGGAGCACAACCACCGCCATGTCCAGGCCGCGGTCGCCGCCGCAGGCCATGCGGAGCACCGCCGAGACGCCGAGGGCGTAGAATCGTAGGGGCGCACGGCCGGGCGCCCCTACACGACGCTCTCCGCGGCGGATTGCATTCATCGCCCTGGGCGATTTGCAGCAATTCCAAATGTACCGCGCGCGTTTGCCGGCGCGTTGTGCGTCCGGCGGAGCCGCCCGGCGATCCATCGCCGGGCTACGAAAGCAACGCCCCGTTGGAATTGCCGGGCGATTTGCCTCGCGGGCCGGCCGGTGCTAAGATGCAGCGGACGAGAGTTCCCTCGTCCGCTGCATCTCTAAGCCGAAAACGCCATGATCGCACGCATTCGCCTCGCCACAGCGGGCTATTCCCGTCAGTTCTGGATCCTCTTCTGGGGCACGTTGATCAACAGCGCCGGCGGCTCGATGGTCTGGCCGTTTCTGACGGTCTACATGCGCCAGCATCTCGACGCGCCGCTCACCGCGATCACCCTTCTCTTCACGTTGAACTCGGCGGCCGGGCTGGTGGCCACTTCGATCGCCGGCCCGGCCGTCGACCGCTTCGGCCGCAAGATCGCCATGGCGCTGAGCCTGGCGGGCAACAGCGCCGTCTACCTGGCCATGGCCGCCGCGCACACCCTGCCGGCCTGGGCCGGCCTGATGACCGGCCTGGGGGTGATCTGGCCCCTCTACCGCGTCGGCGCGGATGCCATGGTGGCCGACATGATCGAGCCGGAGCGCCGGCCGGCCGCCTACGCGCTGTTGCGCGTCGTGTCGAACCTGGGGATTGCCGTTGGCCCGATGATCGGCGGCTTTCTCAGCACCGTTTCCTATACCTACGCGTTCGGGGGCGGCGCGGCGGCCAACTTCATCTTTCTGCTCCTGGTCCTCCTGGCCGTGCGCGAGACGTTGCCGCAACGCCCATCCCAGGAGCGGCCCGCGCACGACGACGGCGGCTACGGCCCGGTCCTGCGCGATCTGCCCTTCCTGGTCTTTTGCGCCATCTACGTGGTGGCGACGATGCCCTCGTCCATCATGATGACGCTGCTGGCGGTGTACGCCAAGGAGAACTTCGGCGTGCCCGAGAGCCAGTACGGCTTCATCATGGCCACGAACGCGCTGATGGTGGTCTTGTTCCAGTACGCGGTCACGCGGCGCTCCGAGGGCCATCCGCCGCTGCGGGTGTTGACGCTCGGCGCGCTGCTGTATGCGGCCGGCGTGGGCAGCGTGGCGCTCGGCCGCGGCTTTCCGGCGTTCGTGCTCAGCATGGCGATCCTCACCGCCGGCGAGCTGCTGCTGGTGCCGACCGCGACCGCGTTGGCGGCCAATCTGGCGCCGGCCGAGATGCGCGGCCGTTACATGGGGCTTTTCGGCATGACGTGGGGCATCGGCTTCGGCATCGCGCCGGTGATCGGCGGCCTGCTGAACGACCGCGTGGCGCCGGTCGCGCCGTGGTACGGCGGGCTGGCGCTGGGTTTGAGCGCGGCGGTCGGATTCCTGCTGTTGGCGCGGCGGCTGGAAGGACAGAATCCCCACTGGAGGAGCGAAGCCAATGGCGCCGGTCGCAAACCGGCCGGAAGCAGTCCCGAAGTTTAGCTTCTTCTTGCTCGCAGGGGGTTGGCAACCCCCGTGTGGCCTCCGGCGGGCTGGCGTGGCCGGCGAACGCCGCACGGGCATCAAGTGCCCGTGCTACCCAGGCCACGCCCGCTGAAGCGGGCTGGCGGCCGCGGGCCTTGGCCGCCCGTCGCGGTCGCCCCAGGCATGGGGCGCCGTTTGGTCGCCCGCCGGATCAAGTCGGCGGGCGAGCCCCTTCGCTTGATGCCGATGGTCAGGGGCCCCTCACCGATATCGGCCCCACCTCGACGTGGTCCTTCCCTTCCGGCGTCAACAGCCGCTGGCCGGTGGCCGCATCGTACAGGCCGATGCGCAGGCGATAGGCCCCCGCCGGGGCCGTCGCATCTACGCTCACCATGTGCGGGTCGGTCAGATATTCGCCGGCCAGCCAGCTCGTGGTGGGCAGGCGGCCGCCGGCCGGCTCGCCGTCGCCGTAGCCCCGGATCTCGCCTCTTTCGTCCACCAGGTGGACGAAGACCGTGAGCGGCCGCTCGGTGGCCGCGGTCGCCTGCCAGTAGAGGGTGAGGGAGATGGCCGCGCCCGGCCGGATGTCGCCTGCGCCCGCGGCCAGGTCGTAGCCGATCAGCCGGCCGGCCGGCGCGAACAGGACATCGGCCTCGCGTTGCGGCTGCGGCGGCGTGAAGTCGTGCGGCCGGCCGCGCACGGTGATGTGGCCCAGGACGACGTGATCGGCGCTGGCGGCCGTGCGCAGGCGCGCCTTGTCGGCCGACCGGAACAGCCCGGCGATCAGCGGATAGCGGCCGTCGGGCAGCTCGGCGCGGGGACGCAGGGTGGCCTGGGTGCGGATGAGCGCGCCGGACGGCCAGGCGCTCGTGGCATAGGCCGCGCCGGGGGGCGCTTCCCAGCCCGAGGCGACCTGGCCGTTGGCGTCGAGCAGTTGGACGAACGCCACGTAGTCGGCCGTGGGCCGGCCGGTCGCCTGCCAGAACAGGTTCACCGGCCGGGTCTCGCCGGGCGCCACGGGCCGCTCGTCCACCGTGTGGCCCAACAGCCGGATGCCGTCGGCGAAGTCCTGCGGCCGGCGCGTGCCGATGGGCAGCCGCTCCGGGCCGAGCACGCGATCGGCCGGCGCGACCGTCAGTCCGGCCAGGCGGACGGCCGTGCCCAACGACCGTCCGTCTTCCGCCAGCACGTCCAGCGGCCGGCCATCCCCCTTCGGCCGGACCGTTACGTCCACGAAGTACTGGCCGGCCGGCACGCCGGCCGGGATGAGCAGGCCCACGCAATCCACGGCATTCCCGGCGCTGCGCACCGCGTGTTGCCCCGCGCATTCGGCGCGGCCGAGCGGCTCGTAATCGTGTTGCGCCCAGATTTGGCCGATGCTGTCTACCAGGCGCACGCTGACGCCGAGGACGGTTGCGTCCGGGGGCACGCGCCAGTGCAACTCGATGGCCGCGATCGCGTTGGCCGCGGGGACCGGCTGTTGCGTCGCGGCCGCCGCGACCAGCTCGACCGCGGCCGCGCTCCCCCGCAACGGGAAGCGCACGCGAGGCGCGGGAACCTCTTGAGCCGCGGGCGTGCTCGCCCAGCCGCTGAGCCGCGTGCCCGGACCGTACCATTCGTTGATGAAGGCGGTCGCGCGGCTCCTCAGGTAGTCCTCGACCCGCGTCTCCAGGATCGCGCCCAGCGCCAGGTGCGCCGGGAACCACACCTTGCCGCGCGCCAGCGCCGCGTCCAGTTCGGCGGCCACCTCGGGCGTCCAAGCGGCGGCCGGCGTGAGCTGCGCCGTCGGCCCGGCCCGATCGCCGTATGCGCGCCAGTAGCCCACCTGCCACGGGTAGATCGCGAAGACGGTATCTTCGGGCAATCCGCCTTCGACCGTGCGCGCGATGAGCGGCCGGTAGTCGTCGCCGGCATAGCGCGGGGTCGTGTAGAACGCCGCCAGGCTCAGCGCGCTTGCCGCGACGAGCAGAGCCGCGGTCGCCAGCGCCAGCGGCCGGCCGATCCGCCGGCCGGCCGCGGCCGACGACCAGAGCGCGTCGAGCCCGGCCGCCAGCAGCAGGAGGAAGGCCGGCAGGGCCAGCAGCAGGAGCCGCTCGCCGTGCTCCGGGAAGAACGGATAGCGCAGGCCGATCAGCCAGCCGAGCAGGAGCGCCGCGAGGAGCGGCACTCCCCAATACCCAATGCCGATGATCTGCTGGTCGGGTGAGGGCCGAGACCCTTTCGGCCGCCGGCCGAATTGCAGGCCCAGGCCGATCAGCAGTGGCAGGGGGATGAGCAGGCCGAGCGGCCAGCGGCCGGAGAGCGGCCCCTCCAGGTGGCCCACCAGAAACGCGGCCAGGTGGCGCGCCGCGTAGGTCCACAGGTCGAGCGGCCGGTCGCCCTCGACGACGACCTTCTGGGCGACGTAGAGGGTCAGCTTGGGCGCGGCATAGAGCACCCACGGCAGATAGAGCAGCGCCACGGCCGCCTGCACCGCCAGCCAGCGCGCCAGCGCGGCCAGATCGCGACGCCAGCGCCACCCCGCGTAGATCGTCAGGCCGATGGGCAGGAAGACGGCATAGTATTGCGTGTAGAGCGCCGCCGCGGCAAGCAGGATGTAAGGGAGCACGTGCTCAGGTGACCGCGTGCTCAGGTGCTCAGGTGATTGGCTGCTTGGCCGATTTGCCGACTTGCCGATTTGTTCCATCAGCTTCCGGCCGGCCGCCAGGACGCCGATGCTGAGCAGGGCCACCAGCCCGTACATGCGCACTTCCTGGCTGTAGTACACGTGCAGCGGGTTGATCGCCAGCAGGCCGGCCGCCAGCAGCCCGCCGCGCGGGCCGAGGAACCGCCGGCCCGCGACATAAAGCGCCGGGATCGCCAGGACGCCGAAGAGGACGGAGAGGAGCCGCAAGCTGATCGGCCCCGGCCCCAACAGGCCGATCCAGCCGGCCAGGAGCGCGTAGTAGAGGGGCGGGTGGATGTCCTCCGCGGTCAACGCGGCCATCTGCGCCAGGGGATGCGTGGCGAACCAGACGGAATACCCCTCGTCCCACCAGAGCGGCTGAAAGTCGAGCTGCCATAGCCGGAGCGCCAGTCCGAGCAGGACGAGCGCTCCGAGCCACAGACGGTATTTGCGATCGGCCATCCGGTTTACCGCGGCCACCAGGTGAGGATTACATCATGCGAGCGCTCGTTCACCGCGCCGGCGATCACGTCGCCCACCTCTTTTCCGCTGCCGTCTATCACGACGGCGCGGAACGGGCCGGACGTGCGGGGCAGCTCGATCTTGGCGTTGTAGCGGAACTCGGCGCCGCCCATGCCCGGATAGGCGCTCTGCCAGACATCGCCGAAGGGCGCCTCGGCGTTGCCGCTCGGCGCGCTGACGCGCAGGCGATAGCCGCCGCCGATGGCGTTGCCGCCGGTCTGGCCCAGCCGGCCCCAGAAGGTCACCAGGTTGAAGTTGGTGTTATCGGCGTCGCGCACCTCCGCGCCGGCCTGCGCGAAGAGGCCCGGCGGCGGAGGGGGCGGGCTCGTCGGCCGGGGCGCGGCCGTCGGCGCGGGCGGCAGGGTGGGCGGGGGCGGGATGTTGGTCACCACGGGCGCGTTGGCCGCGGCCGCGTTCGGGCTCACCAGCTCGCCGGAGATCCAGCCGGGCCGGCCGTTGTAGTCGAACTGCCACCAGGTGCCGGTCTGGTTCTTGCCGGTGATCTCGAACTTTTGCCCCTGTTGCACTTCGCCGATGCGCGGGTAGTTGGTGCCCGGCCCCGAGCGCACGTTCGTCGCGCCCGGGCTGGAAACGATGAAGCTGGCCTTTTCCGGCGTGGGGCTGGGCGGCGGGGCCGTCGGCGAAGGCGGCACCGGCGTGGCCGTGGGCGCCGCGACGACGGGCGTGGCGGCCGGCGCGGGCGCGGCCGTCGCCGCGGCGGCCGGCGCCGGGGTCGCGGGCGGCCTGGCCTTTTCGGCTGTAGCCGTGAAGGTGGGGCGCAACGTCTTGCGCGGCGCCGGCGTATAGACGGCCTGCCGTCCGCTGCGCGCACTCGCACAGCCGGCCAACACCAGAAGAGCCACGATGATCAAAGCCCAAATCCGAATTCGCATCTAACCCTGTTCCTCCTTTGCAGATTTACCAATTACCAATCTACCAATCTACCAATCTACCGATTTACCATTCCCCTCACCGCGCCAGCCAATAGGCAATGAACACGACCAGGTTCCTGTTCGACGCGCCTCGGGTGGTAAAGCGGGTGATCGGCGAGACGCGCATGCCGCCCGGCCGGGCCAGGTAGATCTCCCAGTCGGCCTCGCCGGCGTCGCGCAGCTCGAACTTCAGGTTGTAGACGTACTGAACGGTGCGCGTGGTGCCGCTCACCGAGACGATCTCGTCGAACCGCTCCCCCATGGACTGCCGGTCGCTGCTCACGTCTGCGCCGTCGCGGAACACCTTGAGCACATAGCCCCCCAGCGGTTTCTCGTAAGCGCCCGATCCCTCGTAGATCTTGGCCCAGATCGTGAGGATGTTGTTGTCCACCTGGAACGGGAATTCCGGCCCGCGCGCGATGTCGAACGGCGGCAGGGGGGTGGGAGTCGGCGTGCGCGTGGGCGCGGGCGTGGGCACGGCCGTGGCCGTCGGCGTGGGCGCGGGCGTGAGCACGGGCACCGCATCGAGCGGGCCGTTGGCCGTCACTGCGTCTTGCGGCACCCACACGGGTTGATTGGCCATGCAACAGACCCACCACCAGTCGCCGGCGGCCGTCTTGCCCAGGATCATCAGTTCGGCACCCTGTTCGGCCTGGCCCACCTGCGGAAAGGTGAGCGCCGGGCCGCGGCGGCCGTTCAGCGTCTCGGCGTTCACCACGACGAACGGCGTGGGCAACGGCCGCGGGCCGGCCGGCCGGGTGGGCCGATTGGTCTCGACATCGAGGGTCGGCTCGGGCGTCGCAGTGGCGACCGATGTCGGGCCGGCGGTCGGCGTGGGGCCCGGTGTGTCGGTGGCATAGAGCACGACATGGATCTTGCCGGCGCTCAGGTCCAGGCTGGTCGTGATGGCCGCGGTCGGCGTGGGCGGCTGCACCGTGATCCCCGGCGGCAGCTCGCCGCGAATCGGCGGCGGCGCCTGCGTGATCGTGATCAGCGGCAGGGGGGTGAAGGTGGGCCGGGGCGTCTTGGTCGCCGTAGGGGCCGCAAGCGCCGACGATCGGCCGATCACGGCCTGGCCTACCGAACACGCCAGGCCGGTCGCCAGCAACGCCAGCGCAGCCAACAGCAGGGGCCATATCGGCCGCCGTGGCCCTGTTGCCGCGCCCCTCATCAGCGATTGGTGAAGATGACGTAATACCACTTCGGGTCCTTGGGATCGGTATCGAACCGCACCGGCGCCGACAACGGGTTGCCGGCCCGATCTATCACGGTGATCTCCCACGGGCCGGTGCCGCCCGGCAGGTTGGCCTTGTAGCTGTCCCATTTCAGGTTGGTCTTGACGCAGCGCAACCCCTTGCGGGTGGGGTTGGGACATTCCACCCCCGAATTGGCCACCACCAGGCCGTCGTCGGGCCACTGGACGATCGTCCAGTCCCAGCCGGCCGCCTTCGATTCGTCGCTGATCCACTCCTGGCCCAGCGCCAGGTTGCGGATGCGCAGTCGGTAGCCCCACAGCGGCACCGCGCCGTTGTAGATGACCACATCCACCCGGAAGATGTCCAGCCCCAGCGGGTAGGTCTCCGGCGGCTTCTCCAGCCGGAACGGCCACGCGTAGGTGGCGGTAGGCGACGGCGTGGCCGTGGGCGCCGGAGTCGGCTGAGGCGTGGGAGGCGGCGGGATGTCGGTCACCTCGGCCACCGTCCAGAGCGGCCCCTCCACACGCACCAGCGCATCGGAGATCCACACGTCCGCGCCGTTGACGCAGCAGATCTTCCACCAGTCGCCGGCCTGGTTGCGGCCGACGACCGTCACCTGGGTGTCCCGTTCGAGCCGGGTGACGACCGGATAGGCCACGCCCGGTCCCTGGCGCACGTTGGCCTGTTCCCTGGTGATGACGTAGACGGGCGGCAACGGCGTGTGGGTCGGCGACGGGGTGGGGGTGGGCGGTCCCGGCGTCCACGTCGCGGTCGGCCGGGGCGCCGGCACGAAGGGGCCGGGGGTCGGCGTGGACGCGGGCGACGGGGTCGCGGTCACCAGGATCACGACCACGGTCTGGACGGCCGGGCCGCCCCGGCCGGGGCCGGGCAAGATGATGGGCTGATCGGAGCCGGGCACGAAGATGAGCGGCGCGGCCGGCGCAGCGGTCGGCAACGCCACCGGAAAGCGCGTGGTGTCAATGGTGGGCGTCGCAATGACGACGCCCACCGAAGCCGGGGTCCAGGTGGGCCGCGGGGTGCGCGTGGGCGTCAGCGTCGGCGGCGCGGCGTTGGCCAACAGCCGGGCCGTGGTGCAGCCCGCAACGAGCGCGAGCGCCGCCAGCGCAGCAGCCAGCACCCCGAAGATGCGGATACGGACCATTGACCTCCTGGATTCGTCCAGAATGCCTTTCATGCGCAGGGGTGACGCAGTAGACGCTCCCGGCCGGTCTGCCTGTCCTGGCCTGCGGCCACACAGGCCAGGGCGACCGGCGTCGTCGGCCTGCACATGTCGTCGCAGGCGGCCAGACGGGGGTCGCAGACCCCCTGCGAGCGAGAGAAAAGGTGGCGCAAGACGCCATCTTCCTGTTAGCTTGATGCCTATGGGGTCGCAGACCCCCTGCGAGCAAGAAGTGCGTAACTTCTGCGTTTGAGGACTTTAGGCCTTCTACCTGCGTGCGTTTGGATGTATAATGAAAATAGAGAAAGGACGGACGAGCATGAGGGTCCAACCATTCGAATCGCCATTGGCTGCTCCGGGCCAGGTGGAAGAATACGCGCCCGCTATCGTTGCCGAGCAAGCCCTCCAGCAGTTGTTGCGCTATCCGCGTCTGCCGGAGGTCATGCGCCGTCTGCAGGCGATCGCTCGCGCCGAGGCCAAGAAGCGCCGCTACTTTTATGAGGTGGTGACCGAACAGCAAAAGGCCGAGTTCATCAACGGAGAGATCATCGTGCATTCACCGGTCAAATACCAGCACAATCAGGCCAGCTTTCGCCTGGCGACTCTGCTCAGCGCGTATGTCCAACGTCATAACCTCGGCACGGTCGGGCACGAGAAATTGCTCATCACACTGACCCGCAACGATTACGAGCCGGATGTCTGTTTCTTCGGCCAGGAAAAGGCGCGCGCCTTCACGTCCGATCAAACCAAATTCCCTGCGCCCGATATGGTCGTGGAGGTGCTCTCCGAATCAACCGAAGCGCTGGATCGCGGGATCAAGTTCGAAGATTATGCGGCGCACGGCGTCGGCGAGTACTGGATCGTGGATCCCGATCAGGAGACCATCGAGCAATATCTGTTGCACGAAGGGGCCTATCGGCTGGCGGTCAAGGTCAAGACCGGCAGCATCGCCAGCGCCGTGGTGACAGGGTTTGAGATTCCTGTGCGCGCGGTCTTCGACGCGGCAACGCAGCTCGCGACGTTGCAAGCGATCCTGGCCGGATAAAGCAGGATCGTCACGTGCCGGGCACTTGCAAGGTGCCCGGCACGTTCTCAGGCATTACGTATCACCCCAGCCCCGCCGCTTTCCTCAGGATGGGCGCTTTATCCAGCTTCTCCCACGGCGCATCTATATCCGTGCGGCCGAAGTGGCCGTAGGCGGCCGTGGCCCGGAAGATCGGCCGGCGCAGGTTCAGGTCGCGGATCATGGCGGCCGGCCGCAGGTCGAAGTGCTCGCGGATGAGCTGCACGATCCGCTCGTCGCTGATCTTGCCCGTGCCGAACGTCTCGACCGCGATGCTGAGGGGCCGCGCCACGCCGATGGCATAGCTGACCTGGATCTCCAGGCGGTCGGCCACGCCCGCGGCGACCAGGTTCTTCGCCACGTAGCGCATCATGTAGGCCGCGGAGCGGTCCACCTTTGTGGGGTCCTTGCCCGAGAAGGAGCCGCCGCCGTGCCGCGCCACGCCGCCGTAGGTGTCCACGATGATCTTGCGGCCGGTGAGCCCCGAATCGCCCATCGGCCCGCCGACGACGAAGCGACCGGTGGGGTTGATGAAGATCTTGGTGTCCTTGTCCAGGTATCCGTTCGGCACGACGTACTTGATGACACGCTCGTACAGGTCGGCCTCGATCTTGCTTTGTTCCACGTCGGGGCTGTGTTGCGCGGAGATGACGATCGTGTCCACCCGCTTCGGCTTGCCGTAGGCATATTCCACCGTCACCTGGCTCTTGCCGTCGGGCCGCAGATAGGGCAATGTGCCGTCTTTGCGCACGTGCGCCAACCGCTTGCACAGCTTGTGCGCCAGGTCGATCGAGAGCGGCATGTAGCTGTCGGTCTCGTTGCAGGCGAAGCCGATCATCATGCCCTGGTCGCCCGCGCCGATGGCCTCGATCTGCTCGTCGGTCATCTCCCCGCGCTTGGCCTCCAGCGCTTTGTCCACGCCGAGCGCGATGTCGGCGCTCTGTTCCTTGATGCTGACGATCACGCCGCAGGTGTCGGCGTCGAAGCCGTACTTGGCGCGCGTGTAGCCGATATCGCGCACGACGTCGCGCACCAGGGTCGGGATGTCCACATAGGTCGAAGTGGTGATCTCGCCCATGACCAGGATCAGGCCGGTCGTGGTGGCCACTTCGCACGCCACGCGGGCATCCGGGTCATCCTTGATGATCGCATCCAGGATGGCATCCGAGATCTGGTCGCACATCTTGTCCGGATGCCCTTCGGTCACCGATTCCGAGGTGAAATAGAACTTCGGCGAAGAGGCGAAAGTAGTTGTCAT
>DAOTZV010000020.1:2500-15603 GCA_034434235.1 Anaerolineae bacterium | reverse complement strand
GCGACCGGCGTCGTCGGCCTGCACATGTCGTCTCAGGCGGCCAGACGGGGGGCGCAGACCCCCTGCGAGCGAGATATTAGCTTTGAAACTGCTTCCAGCCGGTCTGCGACCGGCGTCGTCGGCCTGCACATCCCCCGGTTTATCGGGAGGATACTACAGCGATAAAAAAAGAGCGGAGGATTTCCTCCGCTCTTCTGTGCCGATCAGATCATCCGGGTTGTTCAGATGGCTGCGCGTGCCACTTCCACGATGCGGGCGAACGCCTGCGGATCGCGCACGGCCAGGTCGGCCAGGATCTTGCGATCCAGCCGGATGTCGGCCAGCTTCATGGCATGCATCAGCCGGCTGTAGGTGATGCCGTTCTTGCGCGCGGCCGCGTTGATGCGGGCGATCCACAGCCCGCGCAGGTCCCGCTTGCGTTGCCGGCGGTCGCGCGTCGCGTAGAAGAGCGATTTGAGCATCGCCTCGTTGGCCCGGCGCCACAGCAGGTGGCGGGACATGCGCTGTCCCTTGGTGAACTTCAGAACTTTGTTGTGACGACGGCGGAGAACCACCCCGCCCTTAGCCCTTGTCATGTCTGTCTCCTTTTCAATGGCGGCTGGCGATCACCAGCACTTTGTGATGGCCACTGGGCGCCCATGGCGCCATGACCTGTCCCTGTGGCGCGCTCACAGCGTGGGCGCGAGCTGGGACACGCGTTTTTCGGCGGCCTTGACGTCTATCACCTTGGTCTTGCGGTATGCGATCAGCGTGCGCGGCGACTTGTTGCGGCGCAGGTGTCCGCGTCCCTGATGGCGGCACACCAGTTTGCCGGTGCCGGTACGCCGGAACCGCTTGGCGGTGGCTTTGTGCGTCTTGATTTTAGGCACGGTGTTCCTCCTTACGTTCCTGATTGAGAAGCAGCCCGATCGGCCGGCTTGCTCTTGCCCGGACTGAGCACCATGAAGAGATTGGGCCCTTCCATTGCGGGCTGCTGCTCGATGATCGCGAAATCGCCCACCTTTTGCGCGAACTCGGTCAGTTGCTCGCGCGCGATCTCCGGGTGAGTGATCTCGCGACCGCGAAACCGCACGGTCACGCGTACCTTCGCGCCCTCGGCCAGAAAGGCGAGCGCCTGTCGCACCTTGACGTCCAGGTCATGTTCGCCCGTGCGGGGCCGCAAACGGATCTCTTTGACCTCGATGATCTTCTGTGCTTTGCGCGCCTCGCGTTCTTTTTTCTGGCGTTCGTATTGAAACTTGCCGAAGTCCAGGAGGCGGCACACGGGCGGCACCGCATTGGGCGCCACCTCTACCAGGTCCAGGCCGCGCTCCTGCGCCAGCCGAAGCGCCTCGTAGGTCGGCATGATGCCGAGCTGTTGGCCCTCTTCGTCTATGACGCGCACTTCGCGCACGCGAATCATTTCGTTGACGCGGGTACTTTTGACTGCGGTAGTAATGCTCACCAACCTCTTTCTTGTGTGAAAATCGCCTGGCTCAGGCCAGCCCGTTCATCTGCTGGCTTTCCGGCGCTTCATGGCCGGGCTAAAACTATAACATAACGAGCGAAGAGTGTCAAAAACGGTGCAGGGTTTTGACGAAAGGCCGTTACAGCTCCCCGGCGCGACGCGCGATGCGGTCGGCCGCCAACGCCAGGAACTGCTCCAGCGGCATCTGGTCCTGTCGGGTGCCGTCCCGCTTGCGCAGCGAAACGGTGCCGCTTTGCGCTTCCTGGTCGCCGATCACCAGCATGTACGGCACCTTCATCAGTTGCGCGTTGCGGATCTTGGCGTTCATGCGGTCGGAGCTGTCGTCCACTTCGACCCGCAGGCCGGCTTCCTTGAGGCGGGCCGCCACCGCCCGCGCGGCCTCGTTGTGCCGGTCGGCGATCGGGATCACGGTGACCTGCACGGGACTGAGCCAGACGGGGAACGCGCCGGCAAAGTGCTCGATGAGCACGCCGAAGAAACGTTCCAGGCTTCCCATCAGCGCGCGGTGGATCATGTAGGGCCGGTACTCTTTGCCGTCCTCGCCGATATAGCTCAGGTCGAACCGCTCCGGCAGGTTGAAGTCGAACTGGATGGTGCTGAGCTGCCATTCGCGTTCCAGCGCATCGTAGACCTTCAGGTCTATCTTGGGGCCGTAGAACGCGCCGCCCCCTTCGTCCACCTGGTACGGTATGCCGGCGCGTTGCAGCGCGGCTTCCAGCGCGCGCTCGGCCGCCTCCCACATCTCGTCCGGGCCAACGCGCTTTTCGGGCCGCGTGCTGAGATAGGCGTTGAAGCTCTCGAAGCCGAAGCTGCGCAGGATGTGCAGACAGAATCCCAGGACCTTGTCTATCTCCTCCGGCATCTGGTCGGGCCGGCAGAACAGGTGCGCGTCGTCCTGCGTGAAGCCGCGCACGCGCGTCAGGCCGTGCAACACGCCGCTGCGCTCGAAGCGATAGACGGTGCCCCATTCGGCCCAGCGCAACGGCAGGTCGCGGTAGGAGCGCGTGCGGCTCTTGTAGATGCTTACATGGAAGGGGCAGTTCATCGGCTTCAGGTAGAACTGTTGGCCTTCGATCTCGATGGGCGCGTACATGTTTTCTTTGTAGAAGTCGAGGTGGCCGCTCGTTTCCCACAAGGTCGCCCGGCCGATGTGCGGCGTCATCACGAACTCGTAGCCGGCCTTCAGGTGTTCCTGTTTGCTGAACTCCTCGGCCAGGTAACGCATCATGGCGCCCCGCGGATGCCACAACACCAGGCCGCCGCCCACGTCATCGGGGCTCGTGCTGAAGAGGTCCAGCTCTTTGCCCAGGCGGCGATGGTCGCGGCGCTTGGCCTCTTCGATCTTGTACAGATACGCGTCGAGCTGCTGCTTATTGGGCCACACCGTGCCGTAGATGCGCTGGAGCATCGGGTTGCGTTCGTCCCCGCGCCAGTACGCGCCGGCCACGCTGAGCAGCTTGAACGCGTCGGGCGGGATCTGGCCGGTATGCTCCAGGTGCGGACCGCGGCACAGGTCGATGAACCGATCGTGCTGATAAGTCGAGATCACCGGTGGCTCTTCGGTCGGCTCGCCGTACTCGTTCACGCCGCCCTTTTCCAACCCCTCGATGAGTTCGAGCTTGTAGGGCTGATTGGCGAACAGGCGCTTCGCCTCGGCCGCGCTGACCTCCGAGCGGATGAACGGGTGCCGGCCGGCCACGATCTGGCGCATCCGCTTCTCGATCGCTTCCAGGTCTTCGGGCGTGAAGGTCTTCAGCGAGCCGTCCGGGTTGCGGCCCAGGTCGAAGTCGTAGTAGAAGCCGTCCTTGATGGGCGGCCCGATGGCGATCAGCGCATCGGGAAAGCGCTCCAGCACGGCTTGGGCCATCACGTGCGCCGTGGAATGGCGCAGTTTGTGCAAGAATTCGTCGTCGTTTTCGTGATCATGTTTGTTGGCCATAGGGCCTCCTTGAAACTCGCGTGCGCCGGAATCAAAAAGACCCCAGGCCCGTTGGGGCGAGGGGTCTCGCGGTTCCACCCAGCTTGGCGCGGATGGTGATCCGTCGCCATCTTTTTGGTCGCTAACGGGACCGACCGGGATGCCATACTCGCGCGCGCTTTGGGGCATCCGCTCACGGGGGGTTTTCGACGTCCTTCGGCGAAGCAGGCTTTCAGCCGTTGGCCTGCTCTCTCTGGCGCTCAGGCGGCGTCTACTCGTCCCGCTCTACGCTTTCGATTATCCAGCGATGGGCGGTAGAGGGATTGAACCTCTGACCTCAGCGATGTCAACGCTGCGCTCTAGCCAGCTGAGCTAACCGCCCGTAAGCGGCTATAGTATAGCGCGGCTCGTGATTTTTGGCAAATCGGCGCGGGAGCGATGCGCCCGGACGGTCGCAGATCAGGCGGCGGGCCGCGGCAGCTTCAACACGGCGTACAGCCGCTCGCGGGCATCGGCCGGCACCTCCTCATGGCCGTAGTTGCGATAGAGGGTGATCGTCTTGCGCAAGGTGTCCACCACGATGCGACAGTCGCCGCACTCGGCCATGTGGCGCTCGATCTCCGCGCACAGCTCCGGATCCAGCTCGCCTTCCACGTAGTCCGACAACCAATCCAGATATTCTTTACATTCGACCGCCATAAGATCCCCCCGGCATCCCGACCGTCACGCCCGGCGCGGCTGTGGCGAAGTAGCTGCTCAGGCGTTCGCGCAGGGCAAGCCGCGCCCGATGCAGGCGCACCTTGACGTTCGCCTCGCTCAGCCCCAGCACCTGGGCCGTCTCGGCCGTGGAGAGGCCCTCGATGTCGCGCAGGACGAAGACGGAGCGCAATCCTTCCGGCAGGGACGCGACGGCGGCATCCAACATGCGGCGCAGCTCGCCGGAGAGGAGGATCTCATCGGGCAAGGCGCCCCAATCCACGAGCTGCCGCGGGATGATCTCCCCGTCTTCGTTGGGCTCTGCCGCGTCGATGGAGGTGACCGGCAATTGTCGCCGCCGCAGGCGCATCATGGCCGCGTTATAGGCGATGCGGTAGAGCCAGGTGCCCAGTTGGCTGCGTCCCTCGAACCGGCCGACCGCACGGAACGCGCTCAGAAACGTCTCCTGGAGCACCTCTTCGGCCTCTTCGCGATTGCCCGTCATGCGCAGCGCCAGGTTGTAGATGGTGGGCGAGTAGCGCTCGACCATTTTGACGTACGCGGCTTCGTCGCCGGCCTTCAGGGCCTGTACCAGAGCGGCTTCTTCTGCTTGAGACGCGCCAGGTTTCTGTTCCATTCGATGCGGTGTCTGCTTTCGGGGTTACGTCGGGCCGGGAAGCGGGGTCAGCTCAGCAGGCGTTCGAGCTTGCTCTTCAACACGCCGTAGCTCGTGAAGCCGATGACCCGATCGGCTTCCTGTCCGGCCTTGAAGTAGATGAGGGTAGGAATGCCCATGATGCCGTAGCGCGCCAGGACGTCGGGATATTCATCGGCGTTCAGTTTGGCCACAACCGCGCGGCCGGCGAACTCGGCCGCCAGGTTGGCAACCGCCGGCGCGATGGCATGACACGGCCCGCACCATTCCGCCCAAAAATCCACCACCACCGGTATCTCTGACTCGCGCACGACCGCGTCGAACTCCTCGCGGGTCAGGTGCCGCGGGGCAACTGCTCCCGCGTCGGCCGGCGTGGCTTCCTTCTTGCCACCGAAAAGACCTTTCAACAGATCCATGTAGTGTTCCCTTTCTATTCCAGTTTGCCCAAAGCCGCGATCAACGCGTCCAGCGCCGCATCTTGCTCTTCGGCAGGGGCGGCCGCCAGACAACGCGCCGCATATGAGCGCGCCACGACCAGACTGGCCTGGTACAGGGCCGCACGGATGGCGCTGATCTGCTGCAGGATCTCCGCGCAGTCGCGATCTTCTTCCACCATGCGTTGTACCCCGCGCACCTGTCCCTCGATGCGCTTCAGGCGCATGGCCAGTTCGTTTTTGACCTGCGGCGAACGTGCTTCCATCTCCGGCCCTGTGCGCGTGCGATTTGACACGGCTTTCGGATGACACTATACTGGGGTATAGTATACAGCGCCGGGCCGTGGCCCGTCAAATCGCGCCAGGAGGAGCAATGAACTTCAACATGACCAAGCCGCCCAAGGTGGCCATTGCCCTATCGCCGGAAGAGGTGGTCGAGCTGAAGATGATCGTGCAGGACGAGGACGCGCCGGCCGCGCTCGACTTCGTGCGCCGGCTGCGTCATCGCGTCCTGGAGGTCGAGCAGCGCCACTGCGGCGATCCCGATCGCCTGCCGGGCCTGAGCTGAGACGCATTGCCGTCAGGCCCGGGCCGAGAACAGCTCCGCCAGCTTCTGCGCCGACTGCTGATACATCGTCTCGTGCAGGCTCTGGCCGTGGGCGTCCATCGTGACCACCGCCGGGAAACCTTCGACGCGCACCACCCAAAACGCCTCGGGCACGCCGAATTCCTCTTTTTTGAACACGGCCAACACCTCTTTCACCGAGCTGGCGATCAGCGTGGCCGCGCCGCCGACGGCGTGCAGGTAAACCGCGCCGTACTGTTGACATGCGGCCAGCGTCTTCGGCCCCATGCCCCCCTTGCCGATCACCGCGCGCACGCCGAAATGGGCGATGACGTCCGCCTCGTAGGGCTCCTCGCGGATGCTGGTGGTCGGGCCGGCCGCGACGAAGCGCCAGCGCCCCGCTTCGTCCTTGCTCACCACCGGGCCGCAGTGGTAGATCACGCCGCCGCGCCACAGCCGCATGAGCTCGTCGTGCAACGCGCGTTCGCTCTCCGGGATGGCCGGGGAGTGGATGAAATTCTCCACGATGTACTTGTGGGCCGCGTCGCGGGCCGTGATCACCGTGCCGTACAACCGCACCTGATCGCCGATGTGGAGGCCGCGGATGGCCGCTTCGCCGATGGGCACAGAAAGCTCAACGATTGCCATAGAGCATCTTTCTCCTGCATGGTCTCAAACCATCCGACATACTCCCCAATCCCTAATCTCCAACCCCCAACCCCCAACCCCCTCACTCAATGCGCACCTCGCCGTTTCGATACACCAGCGTCCGCCGGCGATGGGCCCAACACATGTACGAGGCGGTCACGAAATAGCTGGCCGGCAGTCGCTCCAGCGCATCAATTTTCACCGAGAGCACCGTCGTCTTGCCGCCGAAGCCCATCGGGCCGATGCCGAGGCTGTTAGCTTCTTCGGTCAGGCGCTTTTCCAGCGCGGCGATCTTGGGATCGGGGCTGGCGTCGTCCAGCGGCCGGTAGAACTGTTCCTTGGACTTGATGTAGCTGGACGCGCGATCGCCGCCGATCGCCACGCCGATGACGGCCGGCGCACATCCCAGGCCCTGGGCCTGATGGACGGCGTCGAGCACCGCGCGGCGCACCCCCTCCAGGTCGCGGTCGGCGCCGAGCCGCGTGTCGGGCAGGCTATACTGCGCGCCGACGTTCTCGCAGCCGCCCCCCTTGAGCATCAGGTCCACCTTCAGGTAATCCTCTTCCCACTCTTCGAAGTGGAAGTAGGGGAAATCCTCGCCCAGGTTGTTGCCCGTGTTCTTGCCGCTGAGGGTCTCCACCGAATTGGGGCGCAGATACGAGCGCGCGGTCGCCTCGGCGACCGCCTCCCGGATCTGTTTCTTGAGCGCCAGGGTCGACCAGCCGGTCGGATAGTAGACGTAGAAGATGGGGGTGCCGGTATCCTGGCAGATGGGGGTGGAGGCGGCGCGCGACAGGCGCACGTTTTCGAGGATGACGCCCAGCGCGTTCTGCGCGGCCGAGCCCGCCTCTTCCTGTTCGTAGGCCCGGCGCAGCGCGGCCTCCACGTCCTCGGGCAGGTCGGTCGCGGCCCGGCGGATCAGCTCGATGAAATGGGGTACCAGATTTTCCATGCGGATCACTCCTCTCTCGCTTCACAGCATCTGGTCGGCCAGGATGATCGCTTCGGCCACCTGGGCGAGCTTGCGGTTGGTATCCTGGCTCTGTTTCTGGAGCCGGCGAAAGGCTTCCTCCTCGGTCAGGTTCAGCCGGCGCATCAGGATGCCCTTGGCGCGTTCGATCACCTTGCGCGCCTCCAGCGCCTCGCGCAGGTCGTTGACTTCGCGGCGCAACGCCTCGAACTGGCGGAAGCGGGTGAGCGCCAGGGTGATCGCCGGCAACAGATCCTCTTCGGCCACCGGCTTCATCAGGTAGGCCGAGATGTTGGCCTGGGCGGCGCGCTCGACCAGCTCGGTCTCGTTATAGGCAGTCAACAGGATGATGGGAATGGGCCGATGGCGGGTGATCTCCTGCGCGGCTTCGATGCCGTCCATCACCGGCATCTTGATGTCGAGGATCGCCAGGTCGGGCCGCGTGGCCAGGGCCAGCGCCACAGCTTCCCGGCCGTTCGACGCCTCGGCCACCACCTGATGGCCGAGCGCGGCAAGCTGCTGTCGGAGGCTGAGCAGGCGGATGCTTTCGTCGTCGGCGATCAGGATGCGCAGGGCTTCCATGGTCATTTGTAAAAGGTGAGGGTGGCGCGGGTGCCGCCGGTTCCGGCGCGTTCCAGCCGCAACGTGCCCGCCAGATCCTTCTCCACCAGCGTCCGGACGATCTGCAGGCCCAGGTTGCCGTTGCGGTCCAGGTCGAAGTCCTCCGGCAGGCCGCGGCCATCATCGGTCACGGTGACGGTGATGCGCGGGCCGTCTTGTTCCAGGCGAATCTCCAGGCGGCCCTGGCCATCCGGGAAGGCGTGCTCCAGCGCGTTGGAGATCAGCTCGTTCATCACCAGCGCCAGCGCGGTGGCCTGCTTGGAGGGCAGATAGATCGGCGGCCCGGCGATGTCGGCTTCGACGCAACAGTTCGGCCGCGTGAGCTGATGCAGCGAGATGTCGCACACCTGCCGCGCCAGCTCGGTGATGTCGGTGAGCCGCAGGTGCTCCAGCGAGAGGAGCTGATGGACGGCCGCGATGCTCTTGATGCGGCCGATGGAATCGCGCAGGCTGTGGCGCACTTCGGGGCTGGTGGCGGCCGCCAGCTCCAGGCTCAGCAGATCGGCAACCGTCTGGAGGTTGTTCTTGATCCGATGGTGCATCTCCTGGAGGAGCGCCTGGAGCCCTTCGGCGCGACGGGCTTCTTCGCGCAGGCGCATGTTTTCGATGATGGCGCCGATCTGGGCGGCCAGCGAGCGCAACAGGGCGATCTCGCCCGCGTTGAAGGCCGCGCTGCGCTGCGCCGCCACGTACATCACCCCGAGGGCGCGCTCTTTCGCCAGCAAGGGCACGACGGCGCAGGCGTGATTGTTCAGCCGGCGACAGTTCTCCCGCACGACGCGCGCATCTTGCGCCGGCGGCACCGCTTGCAGCGCAGTGCCTTCCTGCAGCGCCATGCCGCACAGACACTCGCCGGCCGCGATGGCGGTTTCGGTCGGATCGGCCAGCCGGGCGTCGCCCTGGGTCGCCGCCAGATCGAGCTGGCCGGTCTGGGGATTCAACAGATAGATCTTGCCGGCGTCGAGCTGCAACACCTCCAGAGCGCGCGCCAGCGCCTGACCGAGCGCTTCCTGCTCGGTCAGGGCCTGGTGCATGGCGATAGACACGGCGTGGAGCGCGGTCAGCTCCTGGATGCGCCGGTTCTGTTGCCAGGCGATGATTCGTTCGTGAGGAGCCAGGCTCCCCACCGGATCGGGCGTGATCATGACGCCCTCGCACGTCGAGCGCTCTGCTCTGAGAATCGCTGGCGTGTAGGGCAAGATGCCATCTTGCCCTACGTTATCATCAGGACTTCGGCTGCTCCGGCGTGGTCGTCTCTTTCGGCTTCTCGGACGTCGGCTCCTTGGAAGCCTCGCGGAACTCGCGGATGCTTCGACCGATGGCGCCGCCGATCTCGGGCAGGCGACCGACGCCGAAGATGATGAGGACGATCACCAGGATGATGATCAGCTCTGTCGGGCCAATGTTCGGCATGGTTCAACTCCTGTTTGTGGTTTGTTTGCGGGCGCGGCGCGCCCGAAACTGGATGTCAAGCGCAGCGACGTCCAGGCTGCGCTCGATCAGCCGACGGACGAACGGCGATGCGGCCGGCGGCGCGGCGCGCAGTTGCTCGGCAGCCGTTGCGGCCAGTTGCGCCTCCGTTTCGCGGCGGGCATAGTGCAACCATTCCGCCATCGCGATCAGGCGCCGGCGATAGGCCGTTGCCTCGCGCGGGCCGAAGGCCGTTGCGGCCAGATCGTTCACGGCCGCGGCGCGCGCCTCCGGGGTCCACGGTAGCCGTCTGAGCAGGTTGCGCGCGGCTTCATACACCGCTTCGGCCGACCAAACCCAATCGGCGAAGGCCTCGTGATCCAGCAGGGCGCCGGTGTCGTCGCCCCCTCGCTCCGGATCGGCCTGGATGGCCGGCCCGTCCAACGCCTCTGCGGACAGCGGGCCGTATTGCCAGATCAGCTCGCTGAAAAGCCGATACGCCAGAGGCGGCGGCTGTCCGGCGAGCCAGTTTTGTTCCAGCGCCCGCTGAACGGCTCGTCGGCCCGCATCGAACGGCACGCCGAGCAGCATCAACGGCCGCACCCCGGCCGGTTGCGGCATTGCCAGCACCTCTCCCACGGGCACGGCCGGCGGAATGTCGTCGGCCGGAAGCATGTCGGTGCCTATTGCGGCGACGATCCCTGCCGCCTCCGCGGTAACGATCGCCATGGCCGTCGGCCGCTCGGCGTCGGCGCGGGCGGCGATGAACCAGATTATCTGGGCGCCGGCCTCGTCTACGGGCGAGAGGAGCGTCTGCCAGGCCGCAAGCGGAAGCGAAGGCTCGGCCTGGATGCCGCTCATGCGCACCTTGCGCAGGCTGCGTTCGGCCGCGGGCCGGCGCTCGGCCGGCAGGGTGGCCGCCAGGCTGATCAGCGCGCGCAACGCCTCGGGCATGCGCGTCCGCCCCAGTTGCTCGAGCGCCTGTTGGGCCAGGCGGGCGTCCTTTCCCTGGGCGAACATCCGCAGCAGGGTGACCAGATGCGGGTTCGGCATCAGATCGGGCACCGCCCGCATGAGGAGCTCGGGCGTATCGGCCGGTTGCTGCGCGAGCTGGGTCAAATAATCGAGGATGACCGTCGGGTTGCGCTCCATGGCCAGAATCAGCTCGCGCAGCGATTGGCGGGCCACATCGTTCGGATCGCGCAGTGCGGCGAGCAAACTCTCTTCGATCGGCTCGTTGAGATACCGGTCGAGCAATGTGAGCGCGGTGACGCGCGCCTGATCGCGGCGCTCGCGCGCCCTCATCACCCCTTTGAGCGCCGGCACCACCAGGTCGCGATCCATCTGCTGGGCGAGCAGCCCCAGCCCGCCCCGCACGTGCGGGTCTTCGGTGTCGAGCCGGGCCAGAAAGACGGGCAGGATCGCATCGCCGCGGCCGGCCAGCTCTTGCGCCAGACGCACGCGCTCGGCCGGCTCGGTCGCCTGGGCCAGCGCATCGAAGGCCGCCTCGAGCGCCCGGCGCTCCATCAACCCCGTGAGAATCTTCCCTGCTTCGGTCACAGCGAGATTATAACACACCTCCCTGCAAGTGGGAAGTTGGAGCCCGACGGCCACATGTGGTACACTTATCCGCACAAGCGTTTCTCTCGCTTGACCGGCGCGCTTTACCGCTTTACCGTTTTACCAATTTACCAATTTACCAATTTACCGATTCATCCATCCGGAGCACCCATGGCCGCGCAGGCACTCTATCGCAAATGGCGCTCGCAGGTCTTCGAAGAAGTGGTGGGGCAGGAGCACGTGGCATTGACCCTGCGCAACGCGCTGCGCGAGGGCCGGCTTTCGCACGCCTATCTGTTTGCCGGGCCGCGCGGCACCGGCAAGACCAGCACCGCGCGCATCCTGGCCAAAGCGATCAACTGCCTGGCCGAGGATCCGGCGGCCCGTCCGTGCAATGCCTGTGCTATCTGCGTGGCGATCAACGAAGGGCGCCAGCTCGACCTGATCGAAATAGATGCCGCGTCGAATCGCGGCATTGACGAGATCCGCGACCTGCGGGAGAAGATCGGCTTTCGGCCCAACGAAGCGCGCTACAAGGTCTATATCATAGACGAGGTCCACATGTTGACCAAGGAGGCCTTCAACGCGCTGCTGAAGACGCTGGAAGAGCCGCCGGCCCATGCGGTCTTCGTCCTGGCCACGACCGAGCCCGATCGCGTCCCCGAGACGGTGCGCTCTCGCTGCCAGCGCTTCGACTTCCGCCGCATCCCGACGGCCGAGATCGTGGGCCGGCTGACCGACATCTTGCAGAGCGAAGGGAGGCGGGCCGAGCCGGAGGCGCTGGTGGCCATCGCCCGCCGCGCCACCGGCAGCATGCGCGATGCCATCAGCCTGCTCGACCAGTTGCTCTCTTATGGCGACCAGGTCTTGACCCTCCAGCGCGTCGAGAGCGTCCTGGGGCTGATCAACGCCCAGACCATCGGCGAGCTGGTGGACTGCATCGGCCGCAACGACCCGGCGGCCGGCCTGGCGCTCCTCAACCGGCTCGTCGCGGAAGGGGTGGAGCTGGGGCAACTGGTGGATCAGATCGTGGCATACCTGCGCGCGGTGCTTTTCGTGCGCATGGCGCGCTTGCCCGATCAGCTCGACCTGCCCCAGGACGTGGCCCAGATGGTCGCGCGCCAGGCCGAGGGATGGAGCCCGGCCGGCCTGTTGCAGGCGATCCGGGAGTTTGCCGATGCCCGGGCCGCGCTGCGCGATCAGGTGCCGGGGGTGCCGCAGCTTCCGCTCGAACTGGCGTTCCTGCGCTCGGTGGCCGCGGCCCATCCGATGCCGTTGCCGGCGCCGGCGGCCGTTTCGACCGCGGCCGCGCCATCTGCCGCGCCGGCCGGCCGGCCTTCGGCGCCATCGGCGCCGGCCGCGAAAGCTCCTTCGCCCGCGGCCGCGATGGCTCCGGCCGGGCCGGCCTTGCCCGACGAGCGGCCGGCCGAAGCGGCTTCGTCGGCGGCCCCGGCCCGTTCCGATGCGGAATTGCGCCAGGCGATCCGCGCGCAATGGGATCGCTTCCTGGCGGCCGCCGGGAAGCAGTGCGGCATGAAGGTGCAGGCGGCCTTGCGCTCGGTCAAAGAGATAGACGTGGTGAACTCGGCGCTCATCCTGCGCTTCGCCCATGCGTTTTCCCGCGACCTGGTGAACCAGAACGAGCATCGCTCCGCGGTCGAGGCGTTATGGGAAGAGCTGCTGAAGACGCGCGTTGCGGTGCGGTGCGCACTCGTCGGCGAGCCGGTGCAGGCGGCAGCGGCGCCGGCGCCGACGCATGCCCGGGCCGACGACGATGAAGCATTTCTGGCGGGCGCGCGCGATCTGGGCGCGGTCGTCAAAAAACTCGATTGAATTCTCAGACAAGGAGTGTGGCATGGCAAAGATCAAACCCCGACCGATGTACGGCACCCCGCGGCCGGCCGGCGGTGGCGGGGGCGGCAACATGATGGCCCAATTGCAACGGCTGCAGGAAGAGATGGCCCGGGCGCAGGAGCAATTGGCCAACGAGACGGTCGAGGTATCGGCCGGGGGCGGCATGGTCAAGGCCGTCATGACGGGCCAGCAGAAGCTGGTTTCGATCACCATTGCGCCCGAGGCGGTGGACCCCGACGACGTGGAGATGTTGCAAGACATGATCGTGGCGGCCGTCAACGAAGCCCTCGAACGCTCGCAGGCC
>DAOTZV010000019.1:0-43893 GCA_034434235.1 Anaerolineae bacterium | reverse complement strand
TCGTCCCACGCCTCGGCCACGGTCTTGAGTATTTGCAGGCGGGCGTTCTCGGCGGCCTGGAGCACCGCGTTGCCCATGCTCCAGGTGAGCCGGCTGGCCACGGTCTGCCATTCGTAGGGGCTGTAGTCGGTGTCCACGGTGTTGACGCGCACGTCTTCGATCTTGATGCCCAGGCCCTCGGCCGCGAGCTGGGCCATGGCGGTCAGCGCGCCCTGTCCCAGGTCCACCCCGCCGATGCTGACGGTGGCCGTGCCGTCCTCGTTGAGGCGCACGACCGCGCTGGAACCGGGGTTGGGCGGCATGGCCGGCGCCTTCCACATGGCGGCCAACCCCTTGCCGCGGCGCTTGTGGCTCGATGCACCTAACCCCCCGGCCCCCTTCCCTGCGAGGTCACCTAACCCCCCGGCCCCCTTCCCTGCGAGGGAAGGGGGAGGGCTCCCCTCCCCTGGTAGGGGAGGGGCTGGGGGAGAGGTCCACCCGATCGCCTCGGCCGCCTTTTGGATGCACTGGCTGAGGCCGGTCGGGTGCATGATCATGCCCGTGAGGGTCTCCTGGCCGTCCTTCAGGCAGTTCTTCAGCCGCACTTGTACCGGGTCGAGCCCCAATTGCAGCGCCATCTGATCAATGTGCTGTTCGATGCCGAAGTGCATCTCGGCCATGCCGAACCCGCGCATCGGCCCGCCGACCGGATGATTGGTGTAGACGCAGAAGCTGTCCACGTGGATGTTGGGCACGTAATACGGCCCGCTGCCGCTGTAGCCGGCCGCGCGGGTGATGTTGACGCCGTACTCGGTGTACGCGCCGCCGTCCCAGTAGAAGCGGTTGTGCATGGCCGTGATGCGGCCGTCCTTCGTCATGCCCATCTTGATGTGGGCCACCATCCCCTGGCGCACGAAGGTGGTATGGAACTCCTCTTCGCGCGACATGCGCAGCTTGACCGGCCGGCCTTTGGCGTGCATGGCCAGCGCTACGGCCGCGCCCTCCATGCTCACCCCGGCCTTGGAGCCGAAACCGCCCCCCACGTAGGGGGTGATCACCCGCAGCTGGCTGTGGCCGATATTGAGCGCCTTGGCGATCAGGTTGCGCTGGGCGAACGGCGATTGGCTGGCCGACCAGAGGGTGATCTTGCCGTTGACGTCCTGTTGCGCGACGCAGACGTGCGTCTCCAGCGGCACATGTTGGATCTGGGGCACGCGGTACTTGTGCTCGTAGATCAGGTCGGCCTCGGCCCAGCCCTGCTCCAGGTTGCCCTTGCGCACCTTGAACCAGTTGGAGATGTTGGTGCCCGGCTGCGGAAAGATGAACGGCACGCACTCGTAGTTGCCCAGGTCGGGATGCACCAGGGGCGCTTCGGGGCTGGCACCGAATTCGGGATCGAACACGCCCGGCAGCGGCTCGTATTCGACCTCGATCAGCTCCAGTGCCCGTTCCGCGATCTCCGGCGTGTCGGCCGCCACGGCCGCCACCGGTTCGCCGACAAAGCGCACGCGATCCAGCGCGAAGATGCGGCGATCCTTCAGGTAGAGGCCGGTGTAGCCGGGGAAATCCTGGCCTGTGATCACCACCCGCACCCCCGGCAGCGCCCTGGCCTTGCTCACGTCAATGCGCTTGATGATGCCATGGGGGATCGGGCTGCGCTTGAGCGCGCCGTACAACAGGTTCGGCCCGAACTGCATGTCGTCCACGTAGGTTGCCGCGCCCGTCACCTTCGCCCGGCCTTCGATGCGCTGCGGGCTGGCGCCGATGAGGGTGTGTTTCTTGGTAGATTGGTAGGTTGGTAGATTGGTAGATTGGGAAATTGGTAGATTGGCAGATTGGGCGCGGCGCGGATCGGCCGGCTCGCCCATTCGTTGATTCACCGATTCACCCATTCGTTGATTCATGCCGCCTCCTTTCCCGCCTGCGCGGCCATCTTGACGGCGTCAATGATGCGGATGTAGCCGGTGCAACGGCAGAGGTTGCCCACCAGCGCCTCGCGGATCTCCCATTCGGTCGGGTCGGGGTTGCGGTCGAGCAGGGCGCGGGCGTTGACCAGGATGCCGGGGATGCAGAAGCCGCATTGCACCGCGCCGGTGGCGATGAAGGCTTCTTGCAGCGGGTCGAGCCGGCTATCGTGCGCCAGGCCCTCGACGGTGATGATCTCGGCGCCGTCGGCTTCGGGCGCCAGCACCATGCAGGAGTTGACCGGCTCGAAGCGCTCCGCGCCGGGCCAGCGGACCAGCACCGCGCACGCGCCGCACTCGCCGGCCTCGCAGCCGTTCTTGGTGCCGGTGAGGACGAGCTGCTCGCGCAATACCTGCAACAGGGTGTGATGAGACGGCACGCTGAGCGCGTAGCGTTCGCCGTTGACGGTGAACTGGATGGCATGGTTCATGCCGCACCTCCTGGCCCCTCCACTTCGGGGCGCGTCGGATTCCCCCCGAAGTCGGGGGGTAGGGGGGCCGTGGCAAGCTGCTGCAAGACCGCCTCGATGCCGCGGCGGGTCAAGACCTCGACCATGGCGCGGCGATACGCGGCGCTGGCGCGGATGTCATCAATGGGACGGGCCGCTTCGGCCGCCAGCCGCGCGGCGCGACGGATCCCGGCCGGCGACATGTCTTCGGCCAGCGCGGCCTCGGCCTGGGGCGCGCGCAGCGGCGTAGGGCCGACCGCGCCGAGGGCGATGCGGATGTTAGGGATTAGGGATTGGGGATTGGGAAGTTGGATCCACACCGCCACGCTGACGATGGAGATGTCGCCGGCTTTGGTGCGGCCCAGTTTGTTGAAGACCCCGCGCGCGCCGGCCGGGGCAGGGGGCAGGTGGATGGCGGTCAGGAACTCGCCGGGCCGCAGGGCCGTCCGCCCCGGCCCCTGGAAGAAGTCGGCGATGGGGATGCGGCGCCGGCCGGCCGGGCCGTAGACCTCGGCGACGGCGTCCAGGCAATAGAGCGCCGGCGCGGTATCGGCCGCGGGGCTGGCGTTGCAGATGTTGCCGCCGATGGTAGCCCGGTTGCGCAGTTGATACGACGCGACCGAGTTACACGCCTGCGCCAGCAGGTCGTAATGCTGTTGGACCAGCGGATGGCCGGCCACCTGGTTCATGGTGCACGCCGCACCGATGATCAACCAGCCGTCGGCGGTGCGGCCGATCTCCCGCATGCCGGGCAGGTGCTTGAGGTCCACCACCTGTTTGGGCCGGATGAATCCCCCGCGCGCCCGGATCAGCAGGTCGGTGCCGCCCTGCAACGGCCGGACCGCGCCGTTGCCCGCGGCCAACAGCGCACTGGCCTCGGCATGGTCTTTGGGGATGATGTAGTCGAAGGGTTGCAACGTCGGAACCTCCGGATGTTATTGGGTATTGGGGGGATTAACGTCCCAGGATTGTTTCGCCGTTGATGCGGAGCCGACGGGCGGCGACCAGGAGTTTTTTCAGGTGCCTGATCAGTTGACGCCGCGTGTCGGCCGGTAGCTTTTCGTAGCCTTCCAATTGAAGGTCATAATCTACACGATCCACCCATGGGCTAAGAAGCATGCGTTTGAAGCTGCTCCGCTTCATGTTGGCAAAGGCTTTATCGGCCAGCCATTGCACAATGCGGGCCACGATGAGGGGCTCGAACTGATCCAACGCGGCAAGCGCCTCCTCGAAGTCGAAGGGATGGACGAATTCGATGTAGGCCCCATTCTGCTCCCAGTATTTGGGAGCGGTTCGTCGGATATCTTCGGCTGTGTCGCCAATGGCGACGATTTGTTTGCTGAGCCGATGGTAGCCGACGATATTGCGTATCTCGGCCTCAAGCTCGCCCTGCGGCGCCGAGACGCGAATCGTGTGACGATTGGTTGAGAGCTTGAAGTCGAGGATCATATACTGGTCCCTCGCGCGAATAAGAGGGCATCGGGTATCGGCGGGTGGGTATTAGGAATTGGGGATTGGGGATTGAGAGTGAAACGTTGAGTCGTCAGATTCCCCTATATCCCCTAACCCAATACCTAATACCCAATCTCTAATACCCGATACCTGGCCTACTTCTTCTCAACCGCCTCTCGCTCGAACGAGGGCTTCCAGATCTGGGTAATCAGGTTGAGCAGGATGCCGAGCACTGCGCCGGTAGCGATGGCCGGCCAGCCGTTGGGGAAGACCCCCTGCAAAAGCGGAATCGGCAGGAAGCCGTTCGGGAAGCCGATGTTGCCGCCGATGCCGACGATCAAGATCACCGCGCCGATGGCCAGATGCTTCGGGTCATACAGGTTGACCTTTTCGGCCATCATGAGCGCGATACCTTGCATGCCGATGACGCCGAACAGATAGATCGCCAGGCCGCCAGAGACCGCGGTCGGGATGCTGGCAATCGCCTCGGCCAGCGGCCCGATGAACCCCAACAGGATAGCAATTGCACCGGCAGCGATCAGCGCCGGGCCGGCATAGTTCCGGGTGATGACCATGAGCGAGTTGTTCTCGCCATAGTTGGTGCCGGCGGTCGAACCGAACAGGCCGTTGATGAAGTCATCAAGGCCGTCCAACATCAGGTTTAGGCCGATGTATTCGGCTAGGCCCAGTTTCTTGCGACCCTGTTCCTCGGCCAGGTGGTCTACGTAAAGGCTGATCTGATATAAGTGGGCTGTGGATTCGGGGATGGTCGCAATTGCCATGATGCCGATGCCCACGATCGCGGTTAGCGTCAGCGGATCGTTGAAGCGCGGCAACGTGATGCGCGGTGCGCGAATCAGCGCCTCATGCCCGAACGCTCCCCAGTTCACCAAGCCCAGTGGGATGGAGACAATGTAGCCGACGACGGCTGCTAGCAGGATGGGCAACATGCCGATGAAGCCCTTGCCTTGCAGGTAAACCGACAGTACGTAGGCCGCGACCAGTGTGACGATGGCAGCAAGCCACCACTTGAGCTGGATGCCGGGATCGGTTACGCCGCAGCAGAGGCCGCTCGACATGTTGAGCGCGGCCGCGCCCAGGCCGATGCCGATGGTACAGGCCACCGGGCCGGTCACGATGGCCGGCAATACGTAGTCCAGACCCTTCTTGCCGCCTGTGACACGGATGATCAAACCGACAGCCATGTTAATGATGGCCGTTGCAATGAAGCCTGCGGTAACCACGGAGATGACTTCAGGTGGCGCAACCGCGACGTCCGGCTTCACGCCCTTGGCCGCCATGATGCCGACCACAGCCGTGATGTAGCTGAAGCTGGAACCGTAATAGAGCGGAATGTAGGTGCCCAACGCCAGCTTGCTAACGATCAAGGTGATTACCGTGCCGAGGCCGGTGATGGTCAGCACTGTGCTGACCGGGAACTTCATCAAGATCGCGCACAACACGGTAGCTGGAAACATCGTCAGCACGTGCTGGAAGCCGAGCAAAAGCAATTGGCCGATCGGTGGTGTATCATTCGGCAAATAGCCTAACACTTTGGGCCGAGGTTGAGCAACGACAGCCATGTGAGTTCTCCTTTCATGTTTGAAAACAGGTCGAAGATCCGATGTGCCGATTGTGCCCGCTCACCCCCGGTGAGCCAACATGACGCTCCCGTTTGCTCGAATCTGTTTCCCTCCTTTCTACCCGGACAATGGCCGGGGCCGAAGCTGAGCGCCAGAGCAAGTTGAACAGCCCACGAGGGTCACGACAGCCTCGCAGGCTGTTCGCTTAACCCTGGCACTGGGTCAAGACGACTGCCAACAAGAACAGGACAATGACCAGTGGGACGATGAGCAGAAGCAGACGGCCTTCATGCGACCGCGTCGCCCGGCCGAATACGTCTTCTGCCATATCTTTGGCTACGGCAGTCGCGAACTCGGCTTGCGTGGGCTTGGCGTATTCGATTTCCTTTTTGCCTTCGGTTTGCGCCGCCAGACGCGCTGCCAGCACCTGATCCAACACAGTCAGTCCCTGGCGGATCATGCTTTTGCTCACCGTGTCGAGGGACCGCTGGCCCACGCTGGCCAGCTTGCCGCCGATCGTCACGTCCCCTTCGTACTTCATCAGCGTCGTGCCGTCCCCCTGGTCGGTCAGTTGAATGCGGCCGACCCCCCTAGCGAAGCCCTGGGGGCCCTTGCCTTCGGCCGTCAGAGTGCAACTTTCGGGTGGCACTTCGTCAGAAACGACCACCTTGCCCGAAAAAGTGCCCGCAATGGGGCCGATCCGCACGTTCATCGTGCCTTCGTACTCGTTCTCGCTGAGCTTCGTCAGGCTCTCGGTGCCCGGCAGCGCCTTGGCCAGCGCCTCCGGATCGCGGATCAACTCCCAAACCGCCTGCCGTGGACCGTGGAAGATGTGTTCGCCGTCGAGTTTCATGGGGATTGGACTCCTGCAAGAAAGATACTGGGGATTGGGGATTAGGGACTGGGGATTGCCAATCCCTAATCCCCAATCCCTCATCCCTCATCAACGATGCACCAACTCAAACAGCCGATTCGGGCTCAGTGGTGTCTCCAGGATCTCCACGCCCAAGCCGGCCAAGGCGTTCTCCACCGCCTGGACGAAACATGCTGGGGTGGGGATGGCACCCGCCTCGCCGACCCCTTTCGTCCCCATCGGATTGAGCGGCGACGGCGTGCACAGGTGGCCGATCTCGATGGGCGGCATGTCGGTGGCGCGCGGTAGAATATAGTCCCCCAAGTTGGCGTTGAGGAGCTGACCGTTTTCGTCCCAGACCAGCTTCTCATAGAACGCCTGGCCGATCCCCATGGAGACCCCGCCGTGGATCTGGCCGTCCACAATCAGAGGGTTGAGCACCGTGCCACAGTCGTGGGCGATGACGAAGCGCTTGATCTGCACCAGCATGGTATCGGGGTCCACCTCCACGATCATGGCGACCGTCCCGGCGGCCGTAGCGCCGTACTTGGGGCCGAAGTATTGGGTGGACTCCAGGCCGGGTTCGGTGCCCGGTTCGACCGAGCCGCGCATCGGGTTGGCGATGACCGCCAGCTCGCCCAGGGTGATGGACTTCTCGGGGATGTCGGCCACGCGCACCACGCCGTCCACGATCTCCAGTTCCTGCTCCGGCGTCTCCAGGACCTTGCTCGCCAGCTTGAGGATCTTGGCGCGGACGCCCGCAGCCGCGGCGTTGATCGCATTGCCGGCCACGGTGGCCCCGCGGCTGGCGAAGGTGCCGGTGCCCCAGTGGAACTTCTCCGTGTCGCCGGTGGTGATGGTCACGTCCGTCGGCTTTACTCCTACCTGGTCGGCGACGATCTGTGCAAAGGAGGTGAAGTGGCCCTGGCCTTGCGTGCCGACGCCGGTCGCCACATTCACTTTGCCGCTGGATTCCACCGTCACCCGCGCGCCCTCGTAGGGGCCGACGGCCGTGCCCTCGGTGAAGCAGGCGATGCCGATGCCTACCAGCTTGCCCTGCGCCCGCAGCCGCGGCTGCTCTTCGTGCACGAAGCGATCGTAGCCGATCATCTCCTTCGCCAGTCGCAAAGTGGCGGGGTAGTTGCCGCTGTCGTAAACCAGCTCGGTGAAATCCTGGCCGATAATACCCTGGTGGTAGGGGAATTGATCGGGCTGGATCATGTTCCTGGCCCGGATTTCGGTCACGTCGAGCCCCAGTTCCTTCGCGGCCAGGTCCATCATGCGCTCCATGACGAACACGCCTTGCGGCCGGCCCGCGCCACGCACCGGCGTCACAAGGATGCGATTGGTGAAGACCACCTTGTACTCGGTGTGGAAATTGGGGATCTCATATGGCCCCATGGTGTGCGTCTGCGTGTTGAGCGGAACGGTGAGCGCGTAGGAGTTGTACGCGCCCGTGTCGTGGATGAAGATGTCTTGCAGGCCCAGGATCTTGCCCTCGCGCGTGAGCGCCATCTCGACGTCGTGGATCTGCATCCGCTCCTGGGTAGTGGCCAGGAAGTTCTCCTGGCGGTCTTCGATCCATTTGATGGGCCGGCCCAGGCGCAGCGTCGCCCAGCCCAACACCTGCTCCTCGGGCTGGGCCAGCATGATCTTCGGGCCGAAGCCGCCGCCGACGAACGGCGCGATCACCCGCACCTGGGTCTCCGAAAGCCCGAGCAGCCCGGCCATGATGTTGCGCAACGCGATGGGCGCCTGGGTCGTAGCCCAGATGGTCATTTGTTGGGTTTTAGGGTCCCACCAGAAGACGTAGCCGCGGTTTTCCAGCGCGGCCGCCGCGCCGCGATCCACGACGATGCGGCGCTTGAGCACCACGTCGGCCTGCGCCCGGGCCGCGGCGTAGTTGCCCTTTTCCTGGCGTACATAGGAAGCCAGGTTGGTGCCGAGCTCTTCGTAGAGCAGCGGCGCGCCCGGCTCCAGCGCAGCTTCCAGGTCGGTCACCGGCTCCAGCGGCTCAAGGTCTACCTCGATGTCGGCGAACGCGTCTTCGGCGATATAGCGGCTCTCGGCGATGACGCAGGCCAGCGCCTCGCCGGCGTGACGCACTTTGTCTTTCGCCATCGGCACTTGGGTGCGCTTGTTGAAGATGAGGCCGGGGATCGAATGCGGCGCGGGGACCAACAGCGGCCCGGGCTTCCAGAAGTCGCCCAGGTCGGCCGCGGTATAGACGGCGATCACCCCCGGCCGCTGCCGCGCTTTCGAGGCGTCAATGCGCCGGATGCGGGCGTGGGCGTAATCGCTGCGCAGAAAGCCGGCGTGCAACATCCCCGGGATTTGCACATCGTCCACGAAGAGCGCCTGGCCGGTCAGCAGGCGGGGATCTTCGTTGCGCTTGATGCGTTGGCCAACGTATTTGGTGGTCACGGTCGTGCTCCTTGATAATGGGTATTGGGTATTGCTTTGTTACCCTCGCACCTGATCTAATCCCCAATCCCCAATCCCCAATCCCCAATCCCTATACCTACTTCCTCATCCTCTCAGCCGCCAGCTTGACCGCCTCGACGATGTGCTGGTAGCCCGTGCACCGGCACAGATTCCCTGCAATGGCCTGGCGGATCTCCTGTTCGGACGGGTGCGGGTTCTGCTGCAGGAACGGCACGAGGGTCATCAGGAAGCCCGGGGTGCAAAAGCCGCATTGAAGCGCGTGCTTATCGCGGAACGCTTCCTGGAGCGGGTGAAGCTTCTCCATCGTCCCCAGCCCCTCGACGGTGCGGATCTCGTGGCCGTGCGCCTGTACTGCAAAGGTGAGACATGAGCGTATCGGCTGGCCGTCAAACAGCACCGTGCACGAGCCACACACGCCGTGCTCGCAGCCGACGTGAGTGCCGGTGAGCCCCAGCTCGTGGCGGATGAAGTCGCTGAGCAACATCCGGGGCTCGACGGTGCGGGTATAGCGCGTGCCGTTGACGGTGACGGTTATTGGGGATTGGGGATTGGAGATTGGGGATTGGGGATTGGGGATTAGCGAACCCCGAATCCCTAATCCCCAATCCCTACTGTCTAATCCCGAATACCCGATACCTGGGTTTTCCGCCCGCGCAAACGCCTCGTCCAGTGCCTGGCGGGTCAACGTGCGCACCAGGTGGCGACGGTAGGCAGCGGTGGCGTGGATGTCTTCGCCCGGGTCCACGTCGTGCGCGGCGGCGGCTTCGGCCGCGGCCCGGATGGCTTCGGCCGTGGGTGTTTGGCCTATCAGGATCTTGGCGGCGTTGTGCGCGACCGGCGGCACCTCGCCGACACTGACGTAGGAGATGCGCGCATGAGAGCAGCGCCCGCGCTCGTCGAGCGCCACCACGGCCGCCACGCCGACCATCGCCTCCGCGCCGGCCTGGCGAGCGGCCTGGCGATAGCTCCAGCCGCTGCGCGGGGGCATGGGAGGCAGTGCTACCTCCACCAGCAGCTCATCCGGCTCCAGCGCGGTGGTGAACGCGGCGACGAAGAACTCGTCGGCGCTCAGCCAGCGGTCGCTCCGCTTGCCCTTGACGTGGTAACGCGCATTGAGGGCCACCGTGATCGCGGGCAGGTGGCCGGCCGGATCGGCGTGGGCCACGTTGCCGCCGAAAGTGCCGCGATTGCGGATCTGCGGCCAGGCGATATGGGGGATAGCCTCCGTCAGCAGCGGCGCGCGCTGGGCCACCACCGGATCGTGCTCGACCGTGCCGGTGCGCGTCATCGCGCCGATCGTCACGCCGCCATCGGCCGCAGGGCGGATGTAGAACAACTCGGCCACGTTGTTCAGATCCACCAGCGCGGCCGGCTGCGCCAGACGATAGTTCATTGCCGGGATCAGGCTCTGCCCGCCGGCCAACACCTTGGCCGCGTAGCCCAGCTGGGCCAAGTTCTCCAGCGCCTCGGCGAGTGTATGTGGAGCGTAGTAATCGAAGGGAGCTGGTTTCATTTTGCAAACGCTCCTTGTTGTGTTATTGGGGATTAGGGATTGGGGATTGGCTATCTCTAATCCCCAATCCCTAATCCCTATTTCTCCCGCCACGCCACAAACCGCCCCCACATGCTCTCGGCCTCCATCACCTTCTGCGGGAAGCAGCCGATGTAGTAGCGGCCGCTCGGCGCGCGGGCAATGTCGCCGCCCAGGTTCTCGGCGTGGACGATTTTCTTCGGGAAGAGGTTCAGATGCGTGTCCTGATAGTACTTGTCCAGCGGGAACATCTCGTCCCAATCCTTGCCGAAATCGCGTTTGAGCTTGGCGTTGGCCTCGGCGAAGGTCTTCGGGTGCCAGAGGCGCTGGATGGTGTTCATCGGGTGATCCTGGCTGACGGCGTCCACGCCCAGCCACTTAATTTGCTTGTCCACGCACCACTGCGCGAAGTCGGGCGACGGGCCGGGGTGCTTGATCATATAGCGGAACTCGTCCGAATCGGGGCTCATCCAGCCGTATTTATACCAACCGGTCTTGGTGATCAGAATGTCCCCCTTGCGCACCTCGACGACCGATTCGATCATTTGAGGTGTATAAACACTCGAATCGCTCACAAGATGCGAGATATCGGCGATCACGCCTGGGCCGACCCATTCGCTCAGGGGCACCTGGCCGATGGTACGGCCGGCCGGCCAGAAGTGCTTCTCGCCGTCCATGTGCGTCGCCAGATGGATGCTGGCGTTGCAGATCGAGCCGTTGCGGCCCATGCCGAAGTGTTGGCCGCCGACCCGCTTGGTGTAGGTGACGGTCAGCGGGACGTAGTTGGCCCATTGCGGCGTCTGCACGCTGAACGGGATGGTCAGATCGAGCATCTCGGCCGAGTCCATGGCCGCGAAGAAGTCGGCGTCGCTCATGCCGTCGGGCGCCTGATACGCGCAGACGCGTGCCCAGGCGGTCTCGACCTCCATGAACGGGATCGGCATGATGGCGATCCAGGCGCGTTGGTTCTTGAGCTTATCAATCTCGCCCACGATGCACTCGGCCAGCAGCAGGTGCGCCTTGGGCATGGTGATGTGGGTCAGCTCGTAGTATTCGTCCTGGGGGAACATCTCGTCCCAGCTCTTGCCGTATTGTGCCTTGAGTTTGGCCTCGGCCAGCTGGAAATGGTTCTCGTGCATGCGGCGGATGGGCGTATTCATCGGGTGTTCGGCGCAGCCGCAGTCCACGCCGATCACCTTCAGCTTCATGTCCAGCGCCCATTTGAAGAAATCGGGTGAAGGGCCGGGATGGCGCACCAGGAAGCCGAACTCCTTCGACTCGACCCCGCCCTGGGCGTTCGGGTTGAGCACGTCCGGCTGATCCCACGAGTAGCGATGGTAGCCGGTGTTGATGATCAGGATGTCGCGGGGCCGTACGTCGGCACGGCTCATGATCATTTCGGGCGTGTAGAGACTGTAGTCCGACACCAGGTCCGAGATGTCCACGACGACCCCCGGGCCGCACAGGTCGGTCAGCGGGATGTCGGCGATAGCGCGGCCGCCGGAGTGGAACGCCCGCTCGCCCACCAGGTGCGTGCCGACGGTGTTGCTCCAGTTGAGGATCTGGCCGTTCGCGCCCTGGCCGCCGCCATACGCGCCGGTCACGCGCTTGAAGAAGTGGACTTCCAGCGCCTTTTCCCCGGGCCACGGCGGGGTGAAGATGCTGCAGTCCTGGGTGAGATCATAGAGTTTGGCGTTGGACATTATGGTGATGAGTTGGTCGCGAGTCATGGTTGTGCTCCTTTCTATGAGGGATTGGGGATTAGGGATTAGGGATTAGGGATTGTTTGGAGCCAGGTGAGTTCGTCTTCGGCGAAGAGTGGCGCCTGGGCATCGTTTGACCATTCTGTAACGCTTTCGAGGGCCACGAGCGCTTTGATAGCGGCCGGCAACGGCGGATCGCCCGCGCGGGCGACGACATATTCAACGGCCGGTTCGCTGACGGACGGCGTCTTGGCGGGACTGCGCCGCTGGGTTTTGAGGCCTCCGCTAAAGTTGTTCAACTGCCGCGCCAGGTCGGTCAACTGTGAGACGTGCTGCGTTACCTGGGCCGGAGGCATCAGCTCGCGCGCCAGCGCCCGATTCAACCAATACTTCGTCTCGAATAAGCTGCCGCGCGCATAGTACAGGAATTGCAGCTTTTCCCCGTAATGAAACCGCCCATACGACTCAGCGATGTTCGCTCCGATGGAATCCACCGCCCGCACCAACTGCCCGCCGACCACCTCCTTCGCAAACGGCTCCCATCTCACCACCTGCTGCCAGACCGCATCAGCCACTGCCTCTGCCGCCTGCAGCGTCTTCAACTCCTCAAACTTCAGCGGCTCCCTCATACTTCGCCTCCAATCCCCAATCCCCAATCCCTAATCCCCAATCCCCAATCCCTAATACCCATACTCCTCCGCATACGCCACCAACGCGTCCTCAAACGCCTTCATCGGCGCGGTGACGATGCCGGCGCCCACCTGGCCGATCCCCGGCTCGCGGTGCGCCACGCCCGTGTTCACCCGCGGGGGGATCCCCTTTTCGATCACCTTGCGGATGTCAATGCCGGTCGGCGTGCCGCGGAAGTCGAGCGGGGGCATGGTGAAGTACTTGTGTTCGGCATAGGTGATTTCGTACATGTCGAGGGTCGTCTTGACCGCGTCGCCGGCCGTGCCGCCGACGAAGGTCACGATGGCCGGCGCGGCCGCCATGGCGAACCCGCCGATGCCGGCGGTCTCGGTGATCGTGCTGTCGCCGATGTCGGGGTTGGCGTCCTTCTCGGAGAAGCCGGGGAAATAGAGCGCCTTCACGATGCCGGCCGGCGCGGTGAACCAGCGGTCGCCGAGCCCCGAAACGCGCAGGCCGAAGTCGGTGCCGTTGCGCGCCATGGCGGTGACGATCGTGCTCCCCTCGACGTTGTGCCCGGCGTCGGCCATGGTCTTGCACGCAGCCATGATCGGGTTGAGGACCGCCAGCGGGTTGTCGCCGAGCGCCTTGAGGATGTCGGAGGCCACGTCGGTGTTCGGCGCGACCTTGACGATGTAGGGATCCAGCGCCTTCAGATAGAGCAACGACGCGGCCACCATGCGGTTGTGACAGTCGTCCCCCATCTGCAACGCCTGGGCGATCAGGCTGCGCAGGTCAATGCCGCCGCAAAGCTGGAGCGCCTCATGCACCACCGGCGCCAGCACGTCGTTCAGCCAGCGCAATCGCGCCAGCACGTCCTCGCTGTAGGCGCCCATGCGCAACACCTTGCCCCGGCCCTCGTTGATGCCGGAGTAGGCCCGGTTGCCACCTGTCTGGTTCTCGACGATGTAGACCATCATCGAAGGGGAGATCAGCCCGGCCATAGGGCCGACGGCCGCGTGATGGTGGCACGGCTCGAATTCGATCGCGCCCGACCGGATGAGCGCCTCGGCGTCGTCCCACCCCTTCGCCTTGCCCTCCAGGATCAGGCAACCCACGGCCGCGCCCTTCATCGGGCCGGCCATCCGCTCCCAGGTGACGGGCGGCCCCGCGTGGAGGAGCAGGTTATCGCGCATCCCCGGGATCACGTCGCGCGCCCGGCCCACCCCCACCAGCACCGGCCGGGCTTCCATCATTCGTTCAACGGTAGTGCGGTTGGCTTGTTCGATGTCTATCATGGTGTCTCCTTTTGGGCCCGAATTCCACGAATGGGCACGAAAAAGTCTTCGTGAAATTCGTGCAATTCGTGGCTATGTCTTCTTCATCCGCGCCAAAATCCCCATGAGCTTCTCGTTCCCCCCGGCCGGCGGCCGCCAATCCACCTGGATCGCGGCCGCGCCCTGGGCGATCAGGTTCTCGGCGAACGATTCCAGGCCGACGTTGATGGCGGCGAGGGGGCGTTGCAAAGTCGCCAGGTCGACCGGATATTGGATAGTAGGGATTAGGGATTGGGGGTTGAGGGCGCGCAGGAGGCGGCCGGCGTAGCGGACCGCGGCTTCGTTGCTGGTGTCTACCCAGGCGCCGGCGCGTCTCAACTGGCCGATCTGGCTTTCCAGGTTCTGCGGGTCTTCGTCGGTGCCGGTGACGACGGCGACCACTTCCAGGTGGCGGCCCGCGGCCGCGGCAAGCGCCCTGGCTTGGGCGATGGCCGGGGCCAGCTCGGCTGCGGGGTTGGGATGCGCGCCGTAGCCGAGCACCACGTCGAGCAGGATGACCGCCACCTCGGGGTCGGCGGCCTCTTGCATCAGCCGGCGGATGCGCAGCTCGTTGTCCAGCATCGGGTGCAGCCGGCCGACGGTGAACTCGTCCTCGCCCAGGTCAACGATCGTGTGTTCCTGGCTGATCAGCGAGTTGGGCAAGCGATCGGCCTTATCCAGCGGCGCGTTGGCCCACACACGGGGCACGTAATCCCGCAGGATGGCCTGCGCCTCGTAGGCCAGCGTGCCGCCGGAGAAGAGGCCGCGGAGGTAACGTTGGGTGGACGCGAAGACGGCCCCCCCGGCCCCCCGATTGCGGGGGGAGTCGGGTTCCCCCCATGGTTGGGGGGACAGGGGGGCGGAGTGTGCGGTCAATTCCACCGCCAGCCGCGCGGCGTCGTCCAGCCCGGCGGCGAAATGGAGGTTGTCCAGTTGCCGCGTGGCGGCCGCGTGGCCGACGAAGGCCACCACCACCGGCTTGGGGATCTGGCGGGCCACGGCCAACACCGCATCGGCCACCTTCGGCGCGGGCGGCTTGGAGACGAGCACGATGACGGCCGTCTCGGGGTCGCGAGCGAGCACATCCATGCCCTGCCGGAAGGTGATCGCGCCGACCTGCTCCGACAGGTCGCGGCCGCCGGTGCCGATGCCGTAGGACACCCCGGCGCCGAGCTGATGGATGCGGGCGGTCACCTGTTGCAGGCCTGTGCCCGCGGCCGCCACCACGCCGATCGGCCCCCGGCGCACCTTGTTGGCGAAGCCCAGCCCGATCCCGCGGATGAGCGCGGTGCCGCAGTCGGGCCCCATCACCAGCAGCCCCCTTGCCGCGGCAAGCTCCTTGAGCTGGATCTCCTCCTCGAGCGGCACATTGTCGCTGAACAGGAAGACGTGCTTGCCCAGGCGCAGCGCGTCGCGGGCCACGCCCCCCGCATAGCGGCCGGCCACGGAGACGAGGACCCATGCGGCGTCGGGCAACAGCCGGGCGGCCGTCTCCAGGCTCTGCGGCCGATGTTCGGCGCTGCGGGCCGCCTGTTGCCGGGTGAGCAGGTCATCCACGCGGGCCAGCGCGTCGCGCGCCGCGGCCTCATTTTCGGCCCGGACTACGATCAACAGATCGTCGGGCCGGGCCGCACGCGCTTCGGGGGGTAACAGATCGGCGGCGGCCAGCAGCTCCTGATTCGCGGGCGTGCCCATGACCACACCCGCGTCTTGCACGTCGGGCAGATCTGCCAGGGTGCGCTGAAGCCGCATGAGGAATGCAGAATCGTAGTAGGCTCCGCGACGAATATCTACCAGGGTAGCAGTCATTGGTACCTTTTTTCTCGATCGTAATTTTGACCCAAGAATGCCGGCACGCGTGCCCGGCGGAACGCGAACATCATTACCAGGAGGGTAGCCAGATAGGGCAACATCAGCAGAAACTGGTAAGGGATACCCCTGCCGCCCACCTGGACACGAAATGCCAGCACCTCGATTCCGGCGAAGAAGAGCGCGCCGAAGAAGATCAGATGCGGGCTCCAGCCACCGAAGAAGGTCAGGGCGATGGCCAGCCAGCCGCGGCCCTTCACCATATCGGCGGTGTAGGTGCCGGTATAGACCATCGGCAGATAGGCACCCGCCAACGCCATCAGCATTCCGCCGATGATTGCCGTCACATAGCGCATGCGCGTCGTGTTGACGCCCAGGCTATCGGCCGCTTTGGGGTTTTCCCCCACCGAGCGCAGCTCCAGGCCGAGCCGGGTGCGGTAGAGCAGCCAGTACAGAGCTGCCGAAAGCACGATCGCGAAGTAGACCAGCCAGTTTTGGACGAAAAAGATCTCGCCCAGCAGGGGGATCCGGCTCAAGCCGGGCACAGGTATGCCCGGTAACGTCGAGATCAACGGCGGCACCAATGTCACGCCGATGATCACCTTGTAAAGCAAACTGGCCAAGCCGACGCAGAAAAAGAAGATCGCCAGGCCGATAACGAACTGATTCATCTTCAGGGACGTGGTGAAATAGGCCAGCGCCAGTCCGGCCAGCCCGCCGACGCCGACCGCCAGTGCAATCCCGATCCATACGTTGCCGGTCAGGTAGCCACCGAGGAAGCCCACCGACGCGCCCAGCAGCATGATCCCTTCTTGCGCCACATTGAACAGGCCCGTGCGGCCGCCCAACATCGTGCCCTGGCCGGCCAGCACATAGGGAACGATGCTGAGCATGACGAGCTTGGCAAAGATCACAAACGAAAGCTCGGTTTGAGACACAAGACACCACCCGATAGATACAGCTCACCGTCGGCGGATCACGTCCGAGAGCAGCACGAACAGCAACACCAGCGCCTCGACGATGAAGACCATCTCGCCGGGGATCATCAACGTGCGCTGCATGGCGCTCGCGCCGACTTCGAGCACGGCGATAAAGAACGCGACGAACGGCACGGCCAGGTTATTGCCTTTGGCGATCAGGCCAATGATAATGCCCAGGAGCAGATAATTCGACTGCATGCCCTCGATCAGCCGGTGCTGGACGCCGGCAATCTCGATTGAACCGGAGAGCCCGGCCAGCGCGCCGCCCAGCACCAGGGCTAACAGGCTGAGCTTGCGGCCATCAATGCCGAAGACCTGGGCCGCTCGCGGATTGGCGCCTGTGGCGATCAGCTCGTAGCCGCCGACCGTCCGACTGGTGAAGATATAGATTCCTGCCGCGACCGCCAGTGCTAGAATGATGCCGGCGTTTAACGGTGGGTTGCCGATCAGCATCGGCAGCTGGCCGGCCGCGGCGATGGGTACCGTCGTCGGGTGGCCGGCCGCCGAATCAGCCCACACCTCGGTGGCGATATAGTTGAGCAATTGAAACGAGACGAAGTTCAGCAGCACGGTACTGAGGATCTCGTTTACGCGATATCGATAGAGCAGCCAACCCGGGATCAGCCCCCAAAAGGCCCCCAATCCTACTCCTGCAAGTATTACCAGGGGCAATAACACGGGCGCCGGGAGGTCTTTGAGCAGAATGCCGATCGCTGTCGCGCCGATCGCGCCGACGATCATCTGTCCCTCGCCGCCGATGTTGAACTTGCCGGCCGCCAGCGGCACGGTGAACGCCAGCGCCTGCAATAGCAACGGTACGAACTTGAGCAGCGTCTGAACGAAACCGTTCGGCGTGCGGAAGGAAGTCCCCAGGATCGTGACGTAAGCATGCCACACATCGAAGCCCATCGCCGCGATGAAAAGGCCGGCTGCGGCCAGGGAAGCGATGATCGCCAGCACATAGGGCAGGATCTTTCTGATCAGCCCACCGACGAAGAACGGTTTCACCTGGCGTTCGAACACAAGCTGCTGGTTCATGTCCGCACCCCGCTCATCAGCCGGCCCAAGGCCTGCCTGTCGAACGCCCCGCGCTCCAGAACGCCGACGATCTCTCCTTTATAGATGACCCCGATTCGGTCGGACAGGAGCAACAGTTCATCCAGATCTTCGGAAATCAACAGGGTTGCATCGCCGTGCGCTTTGCGTTCCAATAGCTTACTGTAGACGAACTCTGTCGAAGGGATGTCCAGCCCGCGGGTGGGATTATGGGCTACGAGGAGTCTGGCGGGGCGGGCGAAGGCCCGCGCGATCAAGACGCGCTGGATGTTCCCACCGGAGAGGTTGCCGCCCGTTTCGGCAGGGCCCGCCGTACGGATATTATATTGAGCAATCAGGTCGTGGCTGACGCGAAAGATCGTCTTCCAGTCCAGAAAACCGCCGCGGGCATACGGCGCATCACGATGGCTGCCCAGGATCAGGTTTTGGGCGACGTTGGCGCCCGGGAGGAAGCCATCGCGCAGCCGGTCTTCGGGCACGTAGGCCACTCCCATCGCCAGCAGGCCGGCCGTGCCGATCGCTGCCACATCCTGGCCGAAGACGAGCACGCGGCCTTGTGTCGCGGGTCGAATCCCCATCACCACCTCGGCCAGGGGCAACTGGCCGTTGCCCGCCACCCCCGCGATCCCGAAGATCTCGGCCGACCGGACGTTGAAAGAGCACTGTCTGACTACGGGCACTCCCCCCTCAAGGACGTTGAGCCCTTCGACCTGGAGCACAGGCGTCCGGCCAGAAATGGCCTCCCCAGCCCCTTGACTGTGGGGGGAGTTCGGTTCCTTTTCAGGCGGGGGGGATAGGGGGGTGTCTGCGGTGGCACGGCCGGAGAAGATGATGCTCCGTCGGATGTCCAGGTTCTCGCCCACCATCGCGCGCACGAACTCTTCCTCGGTGGCATCATCGCGACGTAGGGTCAACACATTCCTACCGTCTCGCAGCACCGTGATGCGATCGCACACCGCCAACACTTCGCGCAGCTTGTGGGTGATGAAGACCACGCTCATCCCCTCGCGCACCATTGCCCGAACGATGTGAAAGAGGCTGTCCACCTCTTGGGGCGTCAGGTTGGTTGTCGGCTCATCCAGGATCAGGATTTGCGCGCCGCGGTAGAGCGCCTTAAGAATCTCGACCCGCTGGCGCGCGCCCATCGAGAGGTCTTCGATGCGGGCGGCCGGGTCAATGCTCAGCCCGAATTTCTCGCCCAGCGCCGCAATCCGCGCGGCGGCCTCTTTGAGATCCAGCCTCAGTATGTTCTTGATCGGGGTGCCTGGCACGATGTTTTCGGCAACGGTGAAGCTCTCGACCTGCAGAAAATGCTGGTGCACCATGCCGATGTGGTGCTTGATGGCGTCCTTGGGCGAACGGATGTCCACCTTTTGCCCACGCAGAATGATCTCCCCGGCATCGGCCCGATAGAGGCCGTAGAGGATATTCATCAGCGTCGTCTTGCCCGCGCCGTTGCCGCCAAGCAGGCCGTGAATCTCGCCTGCACCTAACCGGAAATCAACATGATCCAGCGCCAAAAGGCCATCAAAGGCCTTACACACCCCCCGCATTTCAAGGACGGCCGTGTTGGTCATGGCGGGTCCAAATCCCTAATATCCAATCACTAATTCCTGGCATATGACCGGGAGTCAGAGATTGGATATTGAAATTGAAGATTGATTACTTGATCGGCGTGTTGTCTTTAATGACCTGGATCTTCCCGCTTTTTACGTCCTCAATGGCTTTGGCGGCGGCGGCGTTGACGTCCTCGCCGACGTTCTTCAGGGGGAGCTGTAACTTGACACCGGTGGCGAAGCCCAGCGGGTAGTAGCCGCCTTTTTGATCGGCCTGGATCTTGGTGACGATCTCCTTCAGCGGGCCGGCGAAATCATAGAGTAGCGACGTGATGACGTTTTTCGGCGCGTAGGAGCTCTTATCGGTATACTTGGCCGTCACCAACACGGGCTTCGACGCCGCTTTGACCGCCTCGAACAGGCCGAACATGCCCAGGTTGAGCGAGCCGATGATCACGTCGATGTCCTCGGCAATCATCGCATCGGCGATCTGGCGAGCCTTCGTCGGGTCGTTGAAGTCGCCGGCCCAAACGGTCTTGAGGGTGGCCGTCGAACCGACATCCTTCAACGCCTGCTGGATGGCCCGCACCTCGGCGTAAGAGAAGCCCAGGGTCTGGCCGCCCAGATAGCCGATCTTGCCCGTCTTGGTCTGTTTGGCTGCCAGCACGCCCAGCGCATAGAAGCCGACCTGGAAGTTGCGATCAATCACCCACAGGTTGGCCGGCGGATCGGTTTCCGGAGCATCGGTCTCGCCGATGAAGATGACGTCGGGGAACTGTTTCGCCAGATTCTTGGTCTGGCTGATGAACTGCCCGCCGTGCGTCCAGATGATATTGTAGCCGGCGTCAATGTACTCCCGCATCACCCGCTCGACATCGGGAACAGCCACGCTTTCGGAATACGCCATCTTCACGCCGAGATCCGATTGCACTGCCGTGGCCGCGATGTAGCCGAGGGTGTTGTAGTCGGCATCGGTGATGACACCGGGCAGGATGGCCGCCAGCTTGTAGGCCTTGGTCGGCGCAGACGTTGGGGCGGCCGCCTGAGGCACAGCCGTGGATGCCGGCGTAGCAGCAGGCGCCGCGCATGCGATGACCAGGACCACAATCAACGAGAGGAAGATCAGCATAGAGAACGGCCTGGACATGAGATCTGCTCCTTTCCGGAAGAAGAAAACAAAAAAAGAACATCCTGTTGCCCGACGATGAGATGGGCAACAACCCGAAGTACATATAGGGCGGAACAATACAACTATATCACGAAACGAAAGTAATGTCAACTGCGCAACAAGCGCGCAAGCTCCACATTAGACCGTGCGTTGGGCACGCAAACGAGCAATGTCCTGGGCGCTATAGCCCAAAGCGGACAGGATCTCGTCGGTGTGCTGGCCCAGGGCCGGTGGCGGCCGGCGATAGCCGACCGGCGTGTCGCTCAGGTGCACCGGATTGCCCAGCGAACGTACCGGGCCGGCCGTCGCGTGCATCTGCTCGACGATCATGCCGCGCGCGATGATCTGCGGATCGTTCAGCGCCTCGTCCACCTCGTTGATCGGCCCGCAGGGGATGTCGGCCGCGCGCAGCCGCGCCAGCCAGTACCCGGCGTCCTGGGTGCGGAAGATCTCGTCCAACATGGGCACCAGCACATCGCGGTGGCGCAGCCGGTCGGCGTTGGTCGCGAAGCGCGGATCGCGGCCGATGGTGTCCGCGATGCCCAGCGCCTGACAGAAGCGCTCCCATAGCCGCTCCGACCCCACCGCGACGATCACGTACTTGTCGCGCGCCCGGAACGGCTGATAGGGCACGATGTTCGGATGCGCGTTGCCCAGCTTTTGCGGCCGCTGGCCGGTGGCGAAGAACGCGCCCGCCACGTTGGTCAACCAGGCCACCTGGCTGTCCAACAGCGCCACATCCACGAGCTGCCCCTTGCCCGTCGTCGCGCGGGCCAGCAGCGCGGCCAGGATGCCGACCAGGCTGTAGAGGCCGGCCGAGGCGTCGCTCAGCGGAACCGGATAGCGCACGGGGCCTTGGCCCGGCTCGCCCGTGAGCGCCATCAGCCCCGAACGGGCCTGGGCCACCACATCGAAGCCGCCCTGGCCCGCGTCGGGGCCGGTCAGGCCGAAGCCGCTGATGATGCAATAGATCAGCCGGGGGTTGAGGCGTTGCAGCGTGTCCGGATCGGCCGACAATTTGCGCAGCGAGTCCAGGCTGGGTTGGTTGGCCACGAACACATCGGCGTCGGCGATCAGCCGATGCAGGATGGCCTGCGCTTCGGCCTGCTTCAGGTCGAGGGTGATGCTGCGCTTGTTGCGGTTGATGCTGAGGAAGTAGGCGCTCTCACCGTCCACGCGCGGGGGCGCCCAGCCGCGCGCCATATCGCCGATGCCGGGCCGTTCGATCTTGATTACATCCGCGCCCAGGTCGCCCAGCAGCATGGTGCAGAACGGCCCGGCCAACGCCTCGGTCATGTCTATAACCCGAATGCCGTCAAGTGGGTGCATGGGTCCTCGCCAGGGATTGGGTATTAGGGATTGGCTGCGAGTCTGGGCAGGTCGCGGCCGAACAGGATGAAGTACAGCGTGCCGGCCGCACCGAACGCAGCCGCAACCAGAAAGTTCGTCTGCGGCGAGATGGTCCACAGCCACGCGCCGCCGAACGCCGCAAACGAGACGATCACATCGCGCAGGAGATAATAAAGCCCGAACATCGCGGCCTTCCTGTCGGCGGGCGCCAGATCCATGATCAGCGCCTTGCGGGTCGGCTCGCCGAACTCCTTCAGCCCGCGCACGATGAACGCGATGACCAGCATCCAGAACGAGTGCGAGATGAGGAGGAAGATCGGGAAGAGCGTGAAGTTCAGGAAGGTGATCGCTACGAACGGCTTCTTGCCGCTGCGATCCGCCAGATAGGCCACCGGGATGTAGACCAACATGGCGGTGACCATCTCGATGGTGGTCAACAGGCCGAATTGCACCGAAGAAACCCCCACGATCTTCATGGCGTAGACCACCGCGAAGGCATAGGGGATCTGCTCGCAGAAACGCACCAGGATATCCGAGATCAACAGATTGCGCAGGTCGGCCGACATATATCTGGCCAGGCGCAACGGGTTGCCTTCGGCCTGACCCCCCTCTCGCCGATCCTCGATGAAGAGTTGCTGGAAGACGAGCGCGACCGCGGCCAGGATCATCGCCAGCCCGAAGGCCAGACGCACGCCGTCCCGTTCGCCGAAGCGGGCAATCAGCAGGCCGCCGATCATCGGCCCCAGCGCCATCGGGATGCGTCGGATGAACGAGTGGAGCGAGACGCCCATCGTCCGCTTGTTCTGGGGCAACACCGTCGCCACCAGGCTCATGGTTGCGGGCAACGAAAGGGCATCCCACGAGATAAAGAAGATGGCCCCCAGGATCACCGCCTGCCAGGAAGGGACCAGGATGACAATGGCGTAGCCGGCCATGGAAACCAGGTTGAACACGGCCAATGCCCGCTTGTAGCCCAGCCGATCGCTCAGGTAGCCGCCGGGGTACGAGTAGAGCGCGCTGAGCAGGTTGTCCATGGCATTCAACAGGCCGATGACATAAGCACCGCCGCCCAGCGCCAGGATGTAAATCGGCAGAAAGCGCTCGCCCAGCTTCTCGCCCATGCCCACCAGGATCACCATGGTGAGCATGGCGGCGACGCTGCGGCGCAGGCCGAGAAAATTGACGATGCGACGACCGAGAGCCAGAGACATCGTGCTACCTTTTCGCCGGCGCAAAGCGACTCCTGGCCGGCGTCAAGATACTGCGATAGGCGTCCAGGTTGCGGTCGGCCAGATGATCGAAGATCATCGGGCTGGCTACGCCGTAGGAGATACGCTTGATCGGATCGGGGTCCAGCTCGGCAAAGCAGACCTCTTCGGTGCCGCGGGCTTGCGCCAACTTGTGGCTGATCGGGTCCACGATCATGCTGTGGCCGAAGTAGTAGTTGCCGCCGGCATCGGGTCCCACCGCGTTGCAGGCAACGATGTAGACGTGGTTGTCGTAGGCGCGCGCCCGGTTGGTCAACTCCCAGATCTCGAAGGAGCGCAACAGCGCGCTGGGCCGCAGGATGATCTCGGCGCCCATGATCGCTTCGGCGCGGGCCAGTTCGGGGAAGTCGCCGTCGTAACAGATGATGATGCCGATGTTGGCCAGCGGCGTCTCGATCACTACCGGATCGCGGCCGGGGGTAGACCAGCCGCAGCCCTCGCCAGCGCCGCTGCCGGCGGTCAGCCGTTCCGACGGGAAGAGATGCGTCTTGCGATAGACGCCCAACACGTCGCCGTTCGGGCCGATCAGCGCGGCCGCGTTATACACGATCCCGCGCTTCGCGCCGCGTTCGTAAGTGCCGAAAGCCAGGTAAACGCCCAACTCTTGCGCGACGGCCTGCAACGGCTCGGACAGCCGGCCGGGCAGCACGTCCACCAGATCCCACAGCCCGGCCGGATCCATGCGCGGAACGAAGCCGGTGGTGATCGTCTCGGGTAGCAAGATGAGTTGCGCGCCCGACTCATCGAACGCCCGCCGCGTCCACGCGACCGACTTCGCTACGTTGGCCGCCACATCCATCGGTGTGATGGCATATTGGGCACAAGCTACAGTAAAGCGTTGCATAATCCCCAATCCTAATATCCAACACCTGATACCTACCTTGACAGCGCATTGATCCGCTCCACGTGCGCCGGGTTGTAGGCGTCGCCGAAGCGGGTCACGGGCAGGGTGGCCTTGAGCTTCATCAGCTCCTCGTACTCCGCATCATCCACGAACGCCACGCAGCGGCCGATGGAGCTTTCGCCGTCCACGAAGCGCCAGGGGAAAAAGCCGACCGTTGTGCGGCGGTTGAGCAGCAGGTCGATCTCGCCGCCGATGCATTCGGCATGGATGATGTGATCGGGGAACATCTCGATGTGCATGAGCTGATATTTGGAGTCGTCGAAGCGTTCGGCCAGGCTCATGCCGTACTTCTTCTGGAAGTGCGCGTCCGCTTCTTTGGCCTGGCGCGGCATCCATTGGCGGATGATGGTGTTCATCGGGTGATCCGCGCTGCCGCAGTCCACGCCGATCCACTTGATCCCCTTGCGCTTGGCCCAGAGCGCGAATTCGCGGTCGGGGCCCGGATGTTGCACCATATAGCGGATCTCGTCGGCCGTGGGCATGTCCCAGCCGAAGTGATGGTAGCCGGTGTGGATGATCAGGATGTCGCCGGGCCGCACCTCGACGCGCTCCTCGATCATCTCCGGCGTGTAGATGTCATAGTTGCCGCAGACGTCGGAGAGGTCCACGATAGCGGCCGGGCCGACCAGGAAGTCCATGTCCAGGCTGGCGATGTCCTTGCCGGGGGTGTAGAAGTGGATCTCGCCGTCGAGATGCGTGCCTAGGTGGTTCGAGTGGGTGAGGAGCTGGCCGTTCGCGCCGTTGGGCGCCAGCCGTTTGAAGTACTTGACCTGGAGCGGCTCATAAGTGGGCCACGCCGGCGTGCCGATGCCGAGGGGGATGGTGAGATCAATAAGCTTCATGACGGATGCCTCCTTGAAAAATAGCTGAGCTCTGCGTCCTCTGCGCCTCTGGTGGCGCAAAATGCGTTTCGATCAGCCGCCTCGTGTGGGGATCACGCCGCGCCGACATCGGCGAGCGCGCGTTCCATCAGCGCGCGCATGTAGCCGATGGCATAGGCCGTGGCGCTGCGTCTGGCAGGATCGCCCACGAACTGGGGCGAATGGTCCAGGATCATGGTGCCGCGATAGCCGACCGCGACAAATGCCTTCATGAGCCGGTACATGTCCATGTAGCCGTTGTCCAGGAAGGTTTCGACGAAGCGGGGGAGCGGCGCGCTCACGTTGCGGAAGTGGACGATCAGGATGCGGTCATCGGCGGCGAAGGTGCGGATCCCCTCGAAGATGTCGCCGAAGCCGGCGCCCCCCTCCAGCCAGCAGCCGCAGCAAAACTCCATCCCCAGCGCCCGGCTGCCGGCGATGGCGAAGGCCCGGCGATAGGTGTCGAAGCTGTGGATCAGGCACGGGATGCCGCCGAGCGGATAGGGCGACGGCGGATCGTTGGGATGGAGCGCCAGCCGCACGCCGGCCTCCTCGCACACCGGCATCATCTGGCGGATGAAATAGGTGTAGTTCTCCCAGATCTCCTCTTCGGAGTACGCCCGGCCGTGCGTGTAGGGCCGGCGCAACATCTCGTCCAGGTCAACGGCCCGGGCCGGCGCGCCGCGGCTCTCCCCCGGCGCGGAGCTCCACACCTGCGTCGGCTCCCACGTGAAGGTCGTCACGCCGATGCCGGCCCGGCCCAGATCGCGCACGAACGCTTGAAAGTCGGCGATGGCCCGGTCGCGGCCCGGCAACGCCAGGTGGATCTTGTCGTTCTTGGCCACCTCGATGTTGCCGACGTTGTAGAGCCGCAGGCCATACGCCTCGACGCGCTCTCTCAGCCGCGCCAGGTAGTCATAGTTGCGCTGTTCCGAACGGATCCAGGTATACACGCAATCCACGCCGAGCTGCCGGGCAAAGAGCAGCTCCTCATCGGCCGGATCGGGCTCGATGAACATGGAGAGCAGGGGCCGAGACATGTCGCTGTTCATCATACCTGCACCACGAACACATCGCTCCGGCCGCGGGCGGCCGCATTGTACGCGATCCAGCGGCCGGTGGGGTCGCAGATGGGATGCGGATGAGGATACTGGCCGGGCATCGCGCCCCAATCGGTGCCGTGGCGGCAGATCACCTCTACGCGCGGCTGTTCCCGGTCGTAATAGACCCACAGGAGCAGGTCGTTGCTCAGGTTGCCGTCGAGGATCACCGCGGGCCGGCCGGCCATGGCCGAGACGTGGCCGTAATGCGGGGCCTTATCGAACAGATACTCGCGCACGGTCCGGCCGGCCTTGTCCACCACGCCGATGTAGTGCCCGCCGAACGCGCTGCGGCCGTGGTAGATCACGGCCTCGCCGTCCCACGTCCACACCGAATGAACCTGGAAGCGCGCCTGGTCTTGCGGCGGCAGCTCGGTGAGCCGGCCGGTCGAGAGGCGCAACGTCCAGATGCGGTTGGTCTTGCCGTCGCTCCCGCCCCAATAGCGCGGCGGGAAATCGCGGTCGAGCAGCAGCAGGTCGCCATCGGTCGGACAGTGCGGCGCGTGTGCGCTGCCGATGCCGGCCTCTTCGTACACGGTCGTGACCGGCCCGCCCGCCAGCGGCACGCGGATCAGCTTCAGGCGCATGCCGGTGCCATCTGCGAAGCATTCCATGTACGAACGCGTGGGGCGTCGGCCGGCCAGCACCTCGGGATGGCCGGGCATCATGGAGATGATGACCTCCGTCTCGGCCGGGTCAATGCTCGGCACGCCCGGCACCCATTCCGCGCCGAAATCGGGGATCAGGACGCGCTCTTCCAGCGTGTCTATGTGCACGGCGCGCACCGCGCGGCCGGCCTTGAACACCGCCCATCGGCTGCGCGGCGCCATGCACATGCTCCCGCTGATCCCCAGCCCGTCGCCGACGCTGTAGCCGCCCTTATGCCACTCGCCGTACCCGCCGATCCCCGGCACAGGTTCGATGAGCCGGGTGATGTCGCCCGTCGGGAGGTGACATTTGAAGATCGCGCTGCCGTCCTCGCGGGCCGACGCGAAGATGAGAAATTCGCCATCGGCCGAGAACCCGATGTTCGTGTGATAGTTCGGGGATTGGTTGTACAGTCCGCGCGTGGTGATGCGGCGCACGGGGCGCAACGTCCACGGATCGCGATACAGTTCCGACTCGTTCCAGGTTTCGCCTTTGCGGGCCATGGTCTCACCTCATGCCGGCTCGATCCTGAGCCGGATCGTGCCTTCGCGCACCGGCCGGTTGAACGCGAAGATCAGGCAGTTCACGTCGGCCGGGCCCAGCGCCAGATCCACATCCTTTTCTACCTCGACCCGCGGGGTCACCGCGGCCGGATCGAACGAGACGCGCAGGTTGCCCTTCGTCCCGCGGATGAGGGCCGCGGACGGGCCGATCTCGACCGGCGCGAAGGTGGTGATCACGCTCTCGCATTGGCCCGGCCGCGAGGCAAAGCCGACCACATCCACCACCTCAACCCAGCCGGCCGGCGGCTCTCGGTGAAGGGTGATCGTGCGTCGCAAGGTGGCCAGGTCGGCTTCGGCCGGATACGCCCCTTTCAGCTCGAGGGTCATGCTATCGGCCCGGTCGTCGGCTCGATGCTCGAGCAGGACGGCGCCGTGTTGTTCGCCGGGCAACTGCTCGCAGCCGTTCGGCCGCGGAACCGAATGGCCGCGCGACGAGTTGACGAAGAACGTGTAGCGCTCCGGGCCGAAGTAGGCGCGGGTGTAGCGGCCGCGGCCGACATCGGGGATCAGGGTCTCGCCGTAGACGTGCACGACGAAGTTGCCGACATCGTTCTGGTTGTGCATCTCGCCGTTGTGGCCGCCCTTTGCCGCCAGCACCAGCGCGTTCGGATCGGCCGGGTCGTAGCGCGCCAGCATCCACATCATGCCCGAGAACCAGTCGTGGCGGGCCGGCACGAACTCGCCGGCCGGTTCGGGATCGGGCCGCCAGCACAGGTTGCGGATGGCCCAATGGAGCTCGTCTTGCCGGCGATGGCCCGGCTGGACGCGGGCGAACTTCATCAGGTCGGGCAGGTCGAGCCGGCGCGCCAGATAGGCCAGGTGCGCGGGGATGAAGGTCACGTTGCGGTCGCAGTCGGAGAAGTTGACCGACACGCCCGGTCCGAGCAGCGTGCGCAGCGGGAACTGGGCGGCCTTGCGGATGATCGGCTCGTCCATGAAGCGGATGCGGCCGCCGGTGCGCCACTCGACCTGTTCGGCGAAGATGCAGTAGTTGCCGAAGCCGTAGGTCCAGTAGCCCGGCCCTTCGCTCGATCCGCCGTCCGCGTCGAAGGTGGCCAGGAAATCGTCCAGCGAGCGGGCCGCGCGCGCGATCATCTCGGCCAGGCGGGCGGGGTCGGGCTCCAGATAGATCGCCGCGCCGACCACGCCGGCATTGCACACGGCCGTCCAGTTGTTGACGCGGCGCAGGTGGGTGTTGTACATCCACCACCAATCGTGCCGCGTCAGGTAGGGCGTGAAGCAGCGGCGATCTATCTCCCAGCGGATGCGCCTGCCGACCAGCGGGTCGAGCGCCGATCCCAGCAGCAGGTCCAGCTCGGCCAGATCAATGGCGGTGCCGGCCACCCCCAGATCAATGTGCGGCCGCGCCATGTCGGTCAGCGCGATCTGGTGGGCCGGCAGGGACCAGGAGGACTCCTCCAGGATGGCCCAGACCACATCGAGCAGCGGATCGAGGAAACGGCCCCGGCCTTCCAGGCATTCGGCCAGGGCCAGGTGCGTCATCATCGCGCGGCGGGCGCTGCGCGGCTCCTGGAAGCCCTCGCGGCGGCCCGTGCGCTGGAATTCGAGCCACAGGGTGGCGGGCAGGCTGGGGATCGGCGTGCGGGCGGCCTCCTCGCCCCGGGCGATGATCGCCGTGGCCTTCTCCTCGCCGATCGCCCGACGAATGGCGGCCCAGCCGTCCCGATCGGACGCGGGCGGGAAGGGCGGCCGGGGATCGGTCGCGCGCAACGCGGCTTCGATGTCAATGGCATTGTAGCGGCTAAGCATCGTGGATTCCTTCTTTAATATAAGTGATCGGATATATCAGGCGCGGCCGCCCAGGCCCACGCGCACGAACAACCACGGCCAGAGCGCGATGGCCCAGAACATGGCCAGGCCATAACGCACGACGCGCAACACCAGCCCGAGCACCAGGGGCTCTGGTGGGAAAAGAATGCGCAGGCCGAACCAGATCGCAAACAGGCCGAGGATGCCGATCAGATAGCGGAGGCCGCGCTGCAGTCGTGGGCCGGCCACGCTGAATTTGACATAATGCAACTCGACGACCAGGCCAATCCACAGCCCAAGCGCCAGTCCGGCCACGGTTGCCGCGTCTTCCAGCGCGTTGTTCCACGCCTCGACGTACAGCGCGCCGAACGTGGAGCCGCTGCCGAAGGGGATCGTCAGCAACACCCACACGACGGCCAACATGATGCCGGCGCCGATCAGCGCCAGCAGCACATGGGCGGCGAGCGAAAGCCGCTTGAGTCGAGGCAATAGCATGGGCTTGAGCGCGCCGTACAGCGCCAGCAGCCCCAGGCCCACGGCCATGCCCCACAGCACATCGCCGGGGAAATGCACGCCCAGATAGACGCGCGAGAGCGCCACCAGCGCGATCAGCAGCGCCAACAGCGCGCCCCATAGCCGTCCCCAGCGCCGCTTGGCGGCAAATCGGGCGACCTGGCCGAACAGGGCGGCGCTGTTCTGCGCGTGGCCGCTGGGCGTGGAGAAACTGCTCGCGTCGCCTAGTCTCAGCGCCGGCGTCTCCCAGAAGGGCCGGGCGTGCTTGAGGAACGATTTCAGGCCGGTATTGGTGAAGCTGGTCAGCACCAGCAGGATGCCCAGGTCGGCGCCCAGCTCTTTGTGGAGGCACCAATAGACCAGCGGCAGGATAACGAGGTAGAACTGTTCGTCGCCCAGGAAAGTGAAGACCCGCATGGGCCATGTCAGCCAGCCGCCCAGCCCCTGCACGGCCTGTACGCCGGCCAATCCCCACAGCCGTTCGCCGGCGTACAGGGTGACGGCCAGCGCGGCCAGCAGCGCGGCCACGGCGATGATCTCGGAATGCGAAGCCTTTCTCATGGCGTTTTCGGCCTTCCTGTCCTGGGTTTCGAGATCAACCTTACGGCAACCGCACAGCTATCGGCCGGTGGCTCCTCGCAACGTCAGCTCCTCCGCGAAATGACAGGCCACGAAATGGTCCTCCCCCAGGTCGCGCAGCACCGGCTCTTCCAGGCTGCAGCGCTCCCGGGCATACCGGCAGCGCGGATGGAAATAGCATCCTTTCGGCGGGTTGGCCGGATCGGCCACCTCGCCCTCCAGGATGATCCGCTTGCCGCGGCCGCGCAGCTTGGGATTGGGCTTCGGCACGGCCGACATCAACGCCTCGGTATAGGGATGCCGCGGCTGCGCGTAGAGCGCCTCGGTCCTGGCCAGCTCCACGAGCTTGCCCACGTACATGACGGCCACCCGGTCGCACAGGTATTCCACCACGTTCAGGTCGTGCGCGACGAAGAGATAGGTGAGGCCGAACTCCTCCTGCAAGTCCTGGAGGAGGTTGAGGATCTGGGCGCGCACCGATACATCCAGGGCCGAGACCGCTTCGTCGGCCACCACCAGCCGCGGATTCAACGCCAGCGAGCGTGCGATGCCGATGCGCTGCCGCTCGCCGCCGCTGAACGCGTGCGGATAGCGATGCATGTATTCCGGCCGCAGGCCCACCCGGCGCAGGAGATAGGCCACCCGCTCTTCGATCTCCTTGGGCGACATCGTGGTGTTCAGCTTCAGCGGATCGCCCACGATGTCGCGCAGGGTCATGCGCGGATTGAGGGAAGAATAGGGATCCTGAAAGATCATGCGGATCTCGCGCCAGTACGGCTTCATCTCCGCTTCGCTCAGCCGGGCCAGGTCCACGATCGCGCCGTCGCTGCGGCGATAGAGGATCTCGCCGGCCGTGGGCGTATAGGCGCGCAGGATACAGCGGCCGGTCGTCGTCTTGCCGCAGCCGCTTTCGCCCACCAGCCCCAACGTCTCTCCCTTGCGGACGAAGAAATTCACGTCATCCACCGCGCGCACCACCCCCACCTGGCGACGCAGGAAGCCTTTGCGGATGGGGAAATGCATTCGCAACCGGCGCACCTCCAGCAAGACGCTCTCATCCTGTCTGATCAGATCTATCGTCATGCCGCACCTTCCTGGCCGCCATAGAGCACGCAGCGCACTTCGTGGCCTTCGCCGACGCTCACCCGGCCGGGCAACACCTTGTTGCAGAGGCCGGCGATCCGTTCCGTACAACGCGTATGGAACGGACACCCCGGCGGCCGATTGTACGGATCGGGCACCATGCCCCGGATCGAATCGAGGCGCTGGCGCACCCCGCTGCCCGCCTGCGGGATCGAGCGGAGCAATGCCCGGGTATAGGGATGCCTGGGCTCGCTGAAGATCGTCTCCACGTCGCCGCTCTCCACCACCAGGCCCAGGTACATCACCACCACCCGATCGGCGATCTCTGCGACGACCCCCAGGTCGTGCGTGATGAACATGATGGCCATGCCGAGCTCGCCCTGGAGGCCCAACATCAGGTCGAGGATCTGCGCCTGCGTCGTCACGTCCAGGGCCGTTGTCGGCTCGTCGGCGATGAGCAGGCTGGGATGGCACGAGAGCGCCATGGCGATCATGGCGCGCTGGCGCATGCCGCCGCTGAGCTGGAACGGATAGGCATCTATGCGCAGCTCGGGCTTGGGGATGCCGACCAGCCGCAACACCTCGAGCGTCTGTTGTCGCGCCTGTTCTTTGGTCACCCGGTTGTGCAGGACGATCGCCTGGCTGATCTGATGGCCGATCGTGTGCACCGGGCTGAGCGAGGTCATCGGCTCCTGGAAGATCATCGAGATCTCTTTGCCGCGAATCGCGCGGATCTGCTTGCTGTTCGGCGCCAGTTTGGCCAGGTCAATGATCTCTTCGACCTGGCCGCCGCCGTTGCCGGAGGCCAGGCGATGGAGCAGGATCTCCCCCGCCACGATGCGCCCCGGCGGGTCTATCAGTTGCATGATCGAACGCGCGGTGATGCTCTTGCCGCAGCCGCTCTCCCCGACCACACACAACGTCTCCCGGCGACGAATATGGAAATCCACCCCGTCCACGGCCTTCACGACGCCCTGATCCAGAAAGAAGTGGGTCTTGAGGCCCTTGACTTCAAGAAGCAAATCGTTTGCTGTCATGTTGCAAGCCTTTTGTGCAAGCGATCATCCCGGCCGGCTCATCGGCCATACGGGTCGGCTGCGTCGCGCAGGCCATCGCCCAGGAAGTTCAACGAGAGGACGGCGATCACCACTGCCAGGCCCGGCAGGAGCAGCCACGGCGCGGTGGAAACCGCCCGGATGTTCTGGGCCTCCTGGAGCAGCACGCCCCAACTGACCACCGGCGGTCGCAAGCCCAGGCCCAGGAAGCTGAGCGCGGTCTCGCTCAGGATCATGCCGGGGATCGCCAGGGTGATCGAGGCGATGATATGGCTGAGGAACGAAGGCACCATGTGCCGCATGATCAGATACATCTGCGGCGCGCCGTCCAGCCGGGCCGCCAGCACGAAGTCCTCCTCGCGCAGCGCCAGGAAGCGGCCGCGCACCACGCGCGCCAGCCCCGTCCACCCGATGAAGGAGAGGATCACCGTGATGCCGAAGTAGACATAAAGAGGAGGCCAGTTGACCGGCAACGCCGCGGCCAGGCTCATCCAGAGCGGGATCGTGGGCAAGGAGCGCAGGAACTCGATGATGCGCTGGATGATGTTATCTATGGCGCCGCCGTAATAGCCGGAGATGCCGCCCAGGATGATCCCCAGCACCAGACTGATCGCGACGCCGAGCAGGCCGATGGACATCGAAATGCGCGCGCCGGCCACCACCCGGCTGAGCAGATCGCGGCCCAGGGCATCGGCGCCCAGGATGTAGAGCGGATCTTCGGGATTGACCGGGCCGATCAGGTGGCGGTCGGCCGGGATGAGGCCGAAGATCTTGTACTCGAAGCCCTTGGCAAAGAAGCGGAACGGGATCTTCTGCTCTGGATCTACCACAAACGTCCGGCGCAACGAGAAGGAGTCAATGGCCACCTTGTAGCCGTTCACGTAGGGCGCGATGCGGGGGGTTCCGCTCGAGGTATCTATGATGTGCACCGTTTGCGGCGGCGCGTAGGTGTAGCGCGCGGCGTACTGGTCGGGCGGGAAGACCTCGAAGAACTCGGCAAACAGGGCCACCAGGTAGATCCCCAGCACGACCACGCCGGAGATCATGGCCAGCTTATGGCGTCGGAACTTCCACCAGATCAGCTTCCATTGGGAAGCCACCATGACCTGGGATTCCCGTTCCTCGAATTCGGCTTCGACCGGCTCGCCGGATGTCTGCGCGGGCACAGGAAGTTCGGGTTGGCTCATCTTGCCCCTCATTGATAACGAATGCGCGGATCAATCCAGGCCAGCAGGATGTCGGACAACAAAGTGCCGATGACCGTGAGGGTGCTCAACAGGAGCACAAAGCTGCCGGCCAGGTACATGTCCTGGTTCAGCAAGGCCTGGAGCTGCATGGGGCCGGTGGTGGGCAGGCTGAGGACGACCGAGATGATCGTGGCGCCGGAGACCAGGCCCGGCAAGACCCAGCCGACGGAGCTGATCCAGGGGTTGAGCGCCACGCGCACGGGATATTGGATCAGCGCCTGAAACTCCGACAGGCCCTTGGCTTTGGCCGTGATGTAATACGGCTTGTGCAGCTCATCCAGCAGATTGGCGCGCATCACGCGGATCAGGCCGGCCGTGCCTTCCAGGGCCACGATCAGGGTGGGGATCCAGAGGTGTTTCAGCAGGTCTATGACCTTGGCCATGCTCCACGGCGCGTCGGTGAATTCGGGCGAGAAAAGCCCTCCGACGCTCTGGTTGAAGTACTTGAAGGCAATGTACATCAACACCAGCGCGATCAGAAAGCCGGGCACGGCCAGGCCGATGAAGCCCAGGAAGGTGAAGATATAGTCGCCGATCGAATATTGGCGCACCGCCGAATAGATGCCGATCGGGAACGCGATCAGCCAGCTGATCAGCAGCGAGAAGAGCGAAAGCACCACGGTCAGCGCCAGGCGGTCGCCGATCACCTCGGTCACCGGCTGGCCGCGCTGAAACGACTTGCCGAAATCGCCCTGGGTGATGATCTTCCAGATCCACTTGCCGTATTGGACGTAGATCGGCTCGCCGAAGCCGTATTCCTGCTTGATCGCGTCGACCATGGTCTGATCCACGCTCTCGCCCATGGCGGCCAGGTTGGAGATGTAGGTGGTGAAGAAATCGCCCGGCGGCAACTGGATGATAATGAAGGTGACGATCGAAATCGCAAAAAGCGTCGGAATCATCATCAGGATACGACGCATGATGAACTGAAGCATGGAAGCCTCCGCAAAAGCCGTTACCCCGCGTTGCCCTCCACTCCGGCCCGCCCCCCGATTCCGGGGGGCGGGGGATACGAAGGAGGGGCTTTCCGGCCGGCGAAGACGGCCGAAAAGCCCCTGCCATCGCCTTACTTCTCGAAGAAGTACTGCTCCGGGTTGCTCGGCCCGGGGTTCGGATAGAGCCACGCGCCGGGCATCGTCTTGGGCACGTTCTTGAAGTTGTTCTTGACGATGCCGTAGCCGTTGGTGGGCAGGGCGATGCCGATGCAGTAAAACTGCTCCTGCGCGATCTGCAAGATCTGCTTCATCAGCTCTTCCTGCTTCTTGGCGTCGCCGGTCGCCTGGATCTGGTCGTAGAGCGCCATCTGCTTCTTGGGCGCCTCGGGCGGCTCTTCCCCGCGCGGGTCCTTGCGCCACCAGTATTGCCACAGGATGCCGTACTGCGACTCGGTGCTGTAGGGGAAGTACCAGCGCGGCTCCAGGATCACGTCCAGGCCGCCGTCGCCGCCCCACACCAGGGCATCGAACTCGTTGGCGTCCTTGTGGGTATACAGGAGCGCCCGATCCTCCACCTTGGGGATCATGTCCACGCCGACCGCCTTCCAGTACTTCTGGATCATCGGCCCGGCATCCGACCATTCCTTGCTGGTGTTGGAGATCTCCATCGTGAAGGAGAGCGGCTTGCCGTCGGGCATCAGGCGCATGCCGTTGGCGTCCTTCTTGGGCAACACCTTGTCCAGGTATTCGTTGGCCTTTTTGACGTCGTACTCGGTGTACTGCTTGGCCAGCTTCTCGTTGTAGAACGGCGAGGTCGGCCGCGGCGCGCACTGATACGGCTCGCCCTGGCCCACCCAGATCACGTCGATCAGCTCCTTGCGGTTGATGGCGTAGGAGAGGCCGATGCGGAAGTTGATGTCCTGGAAGATGGCGCGCAGTTGCTTGTCCTTGTGGGTCAGGTTGAGGCTGAGCACCATGACGTTCATGCTGGAGGGGATCGTCTCGAAGAAGCTGTAATCGCCCTTCTTCATGTTGTCCACGAAGACCGGCTTGTTGGCGTTGGTGGCGATGTGGCGGTCCATCATGTCTATCTCGCCGGCGGCCGCCTTCAGCGCCAACACGTTCAGGTCTTCCGTGTACTCATAGTAGATGCCATCTAGATAGGGCAACTGATTGCCCTCCGGATCCACCTTCCAGTAGTAGGGGTTGCGCTGGGCCTTCACCGGGTCCTTGGTCGCCGACGGGGTCAGCAACACATGGGCCGAGATCACGGGCAGGTTGACGTTCTGCCAGCGGGCGTTGATCGGGGTGCCGGGAACGCTGGAGCACTTGGTCTGGAACAGCTTCACCCAGTTGTCGGCTTTGTTTTCCTTGATCAGGGCTTCCAGCTTGGCCGGATCGGCATACTTCTTGTGGAATTGCTTGCAGTATTCGGCCTGGAACTGCACCGGCCCCTGGCCGTTGGGCGTGGCATTGCGCACGATGACCATGCCGTTGGGCGCCGAGAACTTGAACTTGACGGTCGTCTCGTCCACCTTCTCGGCCGTGCCGTATTTGCCGCCCGCCGCAAACCAGCCGCCCACAGCCGGCGTCAGCTCCTTGTCGTTGACCACGTCGTTGGCCCAGAAGACGATGTCGTCGGCGGTGAACGGCTTGCCGTCCGACCACTTCATGCCCTTGCGCAGCTTGAAGGTGTACTCGGTGGCATCCGGGTTGGCCGTCCACGATTCGGCCACGTTGGGGATGACGGTGGTCCAGTTTAGATCCCACCGCACCAGGAAATCGTAGCCGATGGTGCGGAGGAGCCAGGCATCATCCTGGCCGCCCTTGAGGGCCGTGCGCCACGTGCCGCCGTACTTGCCGATCTTTTCGTGCGGCTTGAGCACCAGCGGTTGGGCCGGCAGGCGCTGATCCACCGGCGGCAGCTTGCCGGCCTTGACCAGCTCGGCCAGCATCGGCGCCTCTTTGTACTTGGACGGCGGCGCGGCCGGTGGCTTGGTCGGCTCCGGGGCTTTCGTTGCGGCGGGTGCAGCGGTGGGCGCCGGGGCCTTGGTCGGCTCCGGGGCTTTGGTCGGCTCCGGCGCGGTTGTCGGTGCGGCCTTCGGCGCCGGGGTCGGCTGGGCGCCGCAAGCCGCCAGGGCCGCCGTGGCGGCGACCCCGCTGCCCAATACGAGGAACTCTCGACGCGTAAGCTTGCGCATGCTCACTTTGCCTCCTTGATAAGGTATGTGGAACTGGAAACTTGAAGCTGGAGACTGGAAACTGGATTTCGCGGAATGCACCTCCTGGCTCATAGACCCAAAGGTAATCCGATCGGCCGTTGATAGGGCGATCGGGCCGATACCGACCTGAGCGATGTGGACGGAAACGACTGCGGAAAAGGGCCGAAATACCAGCAGCAGAAAAACCCGGGATTGTATGATCCCTATTATATCGCTTGCCGCGTTTTTGTCAAACCGTCCGAACGATGCGGAAAACCCTCATCATCTTTCGTGTAAGACACACCGCCCTTTCAGAAACGAACAGATGGCGCACGGAACAGGCGCGCCTGCTATCGCCGGCACTCCCGAACCGTCTCGTAGAGCGCCAGCAGGTTCTCGACCGGCACGCGCGCCTGCACGTTGTGGATCGTATTGAAGACGAAGCCGCCGCCCGGCGCAAAGATGGCGATGCGCGCCCGAACGTCGCGGCGCACATCGTCGGCCGTGCCGAACGGCAACACGCGTTGCGTGTCCACCCCACCGCCCCAAAACACGATCTGTTGGCCGAAGCGCGCCTTGAGCACGGCCGGGTCCATGCCGGCCGCCGAGGTCTGCACCGGATTCAGGATGTCGAACCCGGCCTCGATGAAATCCGGGATGAGGGAGATGACCGAGCCGCACGAGTGGATGAAGGTCTTCCAGGTCGTGTGCCGGTGGATCCAATCGTTGACCGCCTTGTGGAACGGCATGTAGAGGTCGCGATAGGTCTTGCGCGAGATGAACGCGCCGTGCTGCTGGCCGAAATCGGTGCCGGTGACGAAGACCGCGGCCACCCGCTCGCCGACCACCTCATGGATGCGCGCCAGGTTCGCCAGGCCGATCTCGCACTGGCGCTCGAACACCTTCCAGACGTAGTCGCGGCGGGTGATGGTGCTCATGTACCACTCGGCCACGTCGCGGATGCCCTTCGGATGCTTCAACCAGGGCGCGGGCACGAGCGCGATGTCGCCGAAGGCCGTGCCGCCGAAGTTGGCCAGGATCGCCTTGTCGGTCTGCGTGTAGAGCCGTTCGGCTTCCGCGGCAAAATACGCCAGCTCGTCGTCCGCGATCGGGCCGAACTCCTCCAGGTTGTCGGCCGGGTCGAGCCGGTCGTCGTCAATCGGCTCCTGGCGGATGATGGTGTCGAAGTAGTAGCCGCCGGCGGGCATGCGGCCGCTGGGGGGCGCGGAGCGATCCCCTTCGGGGTACATCAGGATGCTGCCGTCCTCTTCCGGCTCGGTGTTGAAGCCCGCGGGCACGAGCACGGGCGTGCCGTCGAAGAGGGTCCATGGCTTCCATCCCTCATTGCGAAAGCCGAACAGCGTCTTGCGGCCGCTCAGGCCGACCACATCCACGCCCAGCGCGTCCTGCAAGTCCGGCGCGATCTCGCCGAGCATCTGATACGGCTCGACCACCTTCACCGGCGTGCCGGGCGGGTCGAGCTTGAGCGCCTGGCGCAGCAGATAGACCGACGACACGTGCATGCCGGTGACCGCGCTGGCGCCCAGGTCGAGCGGCGGGTAATCCGGCTCCTGATGGTTCAAGGCAAGCGCAACACGTTCACGTGAATTCATCGTTGGACTCTCCTTGCGGCAGGGACTGGCTCGGTCAGCGACCGGCCAGAGCAGGAATCTGCCCCGGCCGGGGCCGGGCTTTGCTCGCGGCCCCAGCCGGTCATTGCCCCGGTGGCGGGAAATCCTGGCCGGCGTCGTCCAGCACCAACACCCAATCCGGGCCATCCACCGGCGGGTCGAAGGTCTGTTCGCCGCGGGCCGGCCGCACGCCGATCTCGGTCGCGCCGGCCGTGCGTGGATTGAACCACCACGCCCGCACCTCGGCGCCGGCGATCGCGTCCAGCGAGACCTGGATCGGCTGATAGATTGGCGTGTAGACCATGGCGTACCGGCCGGCGCGATCGCGGGTTGCGGTCATGTACTCGTGGCGGCCGCGCGGCGCGGCCGACAATAGCGCCTGATCGGGGATGCGCTCCAGGCCGGGCCGCGCGGCCAGCAAGCGGCGCAGATAGCCGGCGTGCCAGGCGCCCGGCCGATCGAGCGCGGCCCGCCATGATCGGTCGGCGTGGTTCACGGCCGGCCGCTGCCGGGGGTCGTAGAACTGCCAGATGCTATGGTGGCCGTAGGTGACGCCGCACGCGCCCGCGAACACCGAACGGTAGAGCTGCTTGCGCACGTCGTGATCGCGGTAGTAGCCGTCGGCCGGGTCCCAACGGGGCCACGGCCGGACGGGATGATCCTCGTAGTTCGGTTCGCCGTCCAACACGGGTTTTGCCGGCGTCAGGCCATAGTCATGCGCCACCATCTCCCAGGTCGGCGCGTCGGGCCCGCGGCCATGTCCTGATTGCAGCATGTTGAGGTCGAGCCACGGTTCGGCGTGCAACCACGCGGACGAGGAGTAGCCGCCCTGCGGATGATACGTCTTGAGCGGCCGGCCGCCCGCGCCCTCGTCTATGCCGGCCGCCAGCGCCCGCCAGACCGGCCGCAGGTCCAGGTCGCCGTGGATGGCCGGCCGGTCGCCGCCGAGGATCCAGATGATGTTCGGCTGCTCCCGGTAGCGCGCGGCCAGCCAGCGACCGTAGGCCCATGCCTTGTCGGCGTCGAAAACGATCGGGCCGACGCCCCACATGCCCGCCACTTTGTCGCCCCACGTGGGCAACAGTCCGACGTAAAGCCCCTTGTCGGCGGCCAGACGGATGATGGCATCCACATGGCGGAAGTAGGCGTCGTTCGGTCGCGCCGGATCGTCGTCTTGTAACGGCAGCTCGCCGTAGGGGTTGGGGGTGTGTAGGCCGTCCAATTCGGCCAACGCCACTGCCTGGATCACCGTAAAGCCCTTGCGCCGGCGGTTCTCCAGGTACAGTTCGGCTTCTTCGATCGTGCAGCGATGAAACAGCTCCCAGGCCGTATCTCCCAGCCAGAAGAACGGCCGGCCGCTTGCCGTCACCAGGTGACGACCATCGTCGCTCACGCGCAGGGGTTCGAGGTTGTGGTTCATTGCGTCATTCTGTAAGAGCGTCGCCCGCGCTGGCGAAGGCGGTCGCTTCGCGGGGCGGTGCATTTACGCACGCGCGGCCTTGATCCAGCCGATCACCTGCGCCACTTTGTCGGCGATGAGGTCGAAGTTGCGCTCCTTGAGAGCTTGTGCGGTGATCAGCTTGGAGCCCATGCCCAGGGCCGCCGCGCCGGCCTTGATCCACGCGCGCACATTCTCTTCGGTGGCATCTACACCGCCGGTGGGCAACAGCCGCGTCCACGGGCAGGGCGCCATCAGCGCGCTGATGAACTCGGGGCCGCCCACGTTGCCCGGAAAGACCTTGCAGATCTCCACGCCCCATTCCTCGGCCGTGGCGATCTCGGTGGGGGTCATGCAGCCGGGCAGGTAGGGGATCTTGCGTCGGTTGCAGAGCCGGGCGATCTCGATGTTGAGGCTGGGGCTGACGATGAAGTTGGCGCCGCTGGCGATGAAGAGGGCGGCCGTCGGCGCATCGGGCACCGAGCCGACCCCCAGGATCACGTCGCTTTTGGCGAAGCGGCGCACCAGCTCGGTGAAGACCGGATAGGCCAGCTCCCCGCGGTTGGTGAACTCCACCAGCCGGGCGCCGCCCCGTGCGCAGGCCGCGACCACTTCGGCCGCGATATCCGCCTCGCCGTGATAGAAGAGCGGCAACAGGCCGATGTCGAGCAGGGAATTGAGGACTTCGAGTCGCGAGAAACGTGCCATGAGGCTCCTCCTGGAGTGAGATCGAACGACCAGCCTGAAAAACGGCTTGCCGGACGTGCCGGGCACCTGTGAAGATGCCTGGCACGTGAAGCTGCGCCTGTTTTCATCTGACACAAGCTCATTCTATCACAAGAGGCGCTGGCCGGCCAAAGTCGCGGAAAACAAAAGCGGGCCAGCCGATAGCGGCTGGCCCGCTTGCAATGATGCCTGGTCGTGCACCCTCTTTTGTGCCTCGTCACTCGGCTTGCACATGACGGCTCACTCAGGCCAGGCGACCCCGTGGCACCCGAGGGTGACTACTTAGGGCTGCTACCTTCCGGTCCTGACCCGGTTCGCAGGCCCCCGCCGCACAGGACCCAGCCATCAACGTTCGCCGGCACGGCAGTCCCGCTGACCGCCGACCCGAGAGAGGGAATTCCACCCCGCTATAGCGGATTGCGGGTACAGGGCACCGCTAGCTCCCCGTCTAGCACGACCGGTTACATAGTAACCGAGAACGATGGATTTGTCAAAGTGGGGACAGGCGCGCGGCCGTCCCCACGGGCCTGTTACCAATCGTTGCGGCCGCGGCCCCGGCCGCGATCGCGCGAGCGACCGCCGCCGCTGCTGTAACCGCCGCTCGAACGGCCGCTGTTGTAGCCGCCTTCGGACGCCTTCTGGCTCCGGTAGCAATCGGAGCAATAAACGGGCTTATCTCCGCGCGGCTGGAAGGGCACTTCGGTCGGCTTGCCGCACTGGGCGCACACGGCCGGGTACATCTGCCGTTGTTCCCCGTAACCGCCGGAACTCCTGTAGCTGGTACCTTCCTCGCGTGCGGCCTTGCGGGCAGCGCGGCAGGACGGGCAGCGAGTCGGCGCGTTCGTGAAACCTTTCTGCGCGTAGAAGTCCTGCTCACCAGAGGTGAACGTGAACTCTTTCCCGCAGTCAACGCACTTGAGGGTCTTGTCTTGAGCCATTGTTTGGACAACTCCTGAATGGGTGAAATAGATATTGATCGAGACGTTCCGGTTACGGGGTTACGGTTGGGGCAAGGACCAGAAAGAACAGAGCGTTGCTACCACCCAGTGTTGCCGAACAGCGGAAATCTTTAATCCATACTCTACCACGAGTTCGTAAAAAGTGCAAAATCAGCACATGCGCGTTGCAAAGCCAGAAGTTCTATGGCGATTGGGCCTTTGCAGTCGGCGAAGCGGCCGCAAAGGCCCGGTTCACCGCGGGATCAAACCTTGCTCGACGCCTCGGCCGCGAAGCGCGAGAACGCACGCGCCAGCTCGCTGAACTCCATCGGGAAGATGAACTTCGTGGCCGGCCCGGCGCCCAGCGCCTTCAATGTCTCCAGGTATTGCAGATTCATGGTCTTGCTGTCCACCTTCTGGGCGGCGTCGAAGATCTTCTCCAGGGCCAGCGCGTAGCCCTCGGCGTTGAGGATGGCCGCCTGCCGCGCGCCTTCCGCGTTGAGGATGGCCGCCTGCCGCGCGCCCTCGGCGTTCAGGATCGCGGCCTGCTTGGCGCCCTCGGCCACCTTGATCGAAGCCTCCCGCTTGCCGTCGGCCTCGGTGACCATGGCGCGACGTTCGCGCTCGGCCGCCATCTGGCGGTTCATCGCCTGCTGGATCTCCTTCGGCGGCACGATCTCGCGGATCTCGACGCTGGTGATCTTGACGCCCCAGCGCTCGGTCACCTCGTCCAGCTTCGTCCGCAGGATCTGGTTGATCTGCTCCCGCTTGGCCAACACGTCGTCCAGCGGGATGTCGCCGATCACCGCGCGCAGGGTCGTGGTCGCGATGCCCTGCGATGCCCCGGCGAAATCGCGCACCTTCAGCACGCTCAAGCCCGGATCCACTACCTTCCAGTAGATCAGGAAGTCAATGTCAATCGGCGCGTTGTCCTGGGTGATGCAGGTCTGGCTGGGGATCTCCAGGAAGTCTTCGCGCAGGTTGGCCCACACCGGCTGATCTATGATCGGCCACAGCCAGACCAGGCCCGGGCCGCGTTCGCCGATATAGCGGCCCAGCCGGAATACCACCAGGCGCTGATAATCCCTGACGACCCGCAGAGGACGGAAGATCAAGAGCAGGAACAGGAAGACCAGCACCAGGACGACAAGCAACGTCAAGGTCGCCAAAATCGTAGCCATGCGTAGCTCCTTTCAAGAAAACGTTGGCTCAAACAGATGTGTCGGTTGTATCGGCCCCATCGGCCGAACGAACATACAACACCAATCCCTTGACATCCACCACCCGGACGGCCGCGCCATCCGGGATCGGTGCATCGAGGGCCAGCGCGCTCCATGTCTCGCCCGCCACATGCACGATCCCGCGCGGGGCCAGCGGGCCTTGCGCCACGCCCACCGCGCCGATCAGCATGTGCCGGCCGACCGCGACCGGCGCCGAGCGCGATTGCACTACGGCCGCCAGGGCCAGCAGAAAGAACGCGGTCACCCCGCCGGTGGTCGCCAGGATCAACCAGACGTTGATGCGCACATCGGTAGGCGTCGGCACGCTCCACGGCGGCGTGAAGAGCAACAGCGACCCCAGCGCGAACGCCACCGCGCCTCCGATGCTGAGCGCAAAGCCGCTGACGTGAATGTCCAACAGGAACATGATGACCGCGGCCAGCAGGAGCGCGGCGCCCGCCCAGTTGGTCGGCAGTTGTCCCAGCCCCACCAGCGCCAGGATCAGGCAGATCACTCCCGCGACGCCCGAGAAGACGGTGCCGCCGGCGGCCACTTCGGCCGCCAACCCCAGCAGCCCCAGCACCAGCAGGATGTAGGCCACGTTGGGATTGGCCAGAAGCGCCAGGAACTGATTCAGGAGCGGCACGGGCGTCTGCAGGACCAGATCGGGGGATGCGCCGGCCAACACGCCGCCCAAGACGGCCGTGCCGACGGGCAAAGCGAACGGGAAATGGAAGTTAAGGCGCATGGTCTCCTCCACAGAGACAACTTTGACCTGATTATAAGCGAGGGCGCGATCGGTTTCCGGTCAAACAACCGATAGCCGGCTGACAAAAAAGGCCACTGCCCGATATTGCAGTGGCCTGACGAGGTGGCGGAGAGGGCGGGATTTGAACCCGCGATCCCTTGCGGGATACACGATTTCCAATCGTGCGCACTAGACCGAACTATGCGACCTCTCCAGGATCGGACATATTATATACCGGGTCATCGGCTTTTCACAAATCTTGCAAAGCGGCGTTCGCCGGCCACGCCAGCCCGCCCGCCGATCAAGTCGGCGGGCTACCGAGCGGCGCCCCGTGAACGGGGCTATTGCGACGGGCGGCAGAGGCCCGCGGCCGCCAGCCCGCTTCAGCGGGCGTGGCCTGGGTAGCACGGGCACTTGATGCCCGTGCGGCGTTCGCCGGCCACGCCAGCCCGCCGGAGGGCCGGTAGCTTGATGCCTATGGTCTGCGCCCCCCCGTCTGGCCGCCTGAGACGACATGTGCAGGCCGACGACGCCGGTCGCAGACCGGCTGGAAGCAGTTTCAAAGCTAATATCTCGCTCGCAGGGGGTCTGCGCCCCCCGTCTGGCCGCCTGAGACGACATGTGCAGGCCGACGACGCCGGTCGC
>DAOTZV010000018.1:0-26058 GCA_034434235.1 Anaerolineae bacterium | reverse complement strand
ATCTTGATGGCCGCGGCCGCGGTGCGCTTGCCGTTGCGGGTCTGGAGCATCCACAGCTTGCCGCGCTCGATGGTGAACTCGACATCCTGCATGTCGCGGTAGTGTCGCTCGAGGATGTCGCAGATCTCCATGAACTGCCGGTACGCGTCGGGCAGCTCCTGGGCCATCACTTCCACCTTCTGCGGCGTGCGGATGCCGGCCACCACATCTTCGCCCTGGGCGTTGATCAGGTACTCGCCGTACACCTTCTTCTCGCCGGTGGAGGGGTTGCGGGTGAACGCCACGCCCGTGCCCGAGTCGTTGCCCATGTTGCCGAAGACCATGGTGACGATGTTGACGGCCGTGCCCAGGTTATCGGGGATCCCCTCGTGGCGGCGGTAATCCACCGCGCGCTTGCCGTTCCAGCTCTTGAAGACGGCCTCGGTCGCCAGGCGGAGCTGCTCGATCGGATCCTGGGGGAAATCGAAGCCCTTGTACTTGCGGACGATCGCCTTGTATTCGTCGGTCAGCTCCTTCAGGTGCTCGGTGGTCAGGTCCACGTCCTGCTTCGCGCCGACCCGCTCCTTCATGTGATCGAGCGCGGCCTCGAACGCCTCATCGGGGATGCCCAGGACGACCTTGCCGAAGCCCTCGACCAGGCGGCGGTACGCGTCCCACGCGAAGCGCGGGTTCTGCGTCAGCGCGGCGAGCCCTTCGACGGTCACGTCGTTCAGGCCGATGTTGAGGACGGTATCCATCATGCCCGGCATGGAGAACTTGGCGCCGGAGCGGCAGGACACGAGCAACGGATTCTTGGGATCGCCGAAGCCCTTGCCGGTGACCTTCTCGATCTCCTTGAGGGCCGCCAGCTCCTGTTCCCACATGCCTTCGGGGAACTTCTCGCCGCCGGCCAGATACGCGTTGCACGCCTCGGTGGTGACGGTGAAGCCCGGGGGAACCGGCAGCTTGATGCGCGTCATCTCAAAGAGGTTCGCGCCTTTGCCGCCGAGCAGGCCGCGCACGGCGTCCCAACTGCCGCCGACGTACTTCTCGGCCTCTTCGACTTCGGTAAACAGATAAACCCACTTCTTTGCCATTGTCTGAAATCCTCCGAAAAAATGCGCCCATATGGGCGCCTTGATCCCCTGCTAGGGGTGTCTTGTGAGTGACTGCCAATAAAGCATGTATGATAAACTTGGTTTTTGGGGAGATACCCCGCGCCCAGCAGCTATGCCGCGGCCTGTCGCCCTTGCGCAGCAAGCCTTTGCTGCAACCAAAGATTAACCAATGTCTCTACCTGCACACCACGTTGCCGGGCTTGCTTTTCAAGGGCGGCAAATAACTCCAGTTCGATCGGTACGGCACAAGCGATCTGAAACTCCACGTCGGGAGTGACAGGATTGTCGAAATCCGTGAAATCGTGAGTGTCCCAGAACTCGCCGATCTTTTCGTCAGTGTCTGCTTGGGAAATGCTGCTAAGTCTATTTGCGTCCATAGGCCTGGCGCTCCTTGTCGCTCATGTCACGAGCGCTGATGATCATGGCTGTTTTAACTATTGGTTTGTAGATGAAGAAAACCGCCAAATACCTGCCGCCCAATGTTTGACCAAAAGCGGCATATATGTCTTCGCCTTCGGTATGACCCTTTTCCGCAAAACGAATCCGAGGCCCACTTAGCAAAATCTCACGCGCCTCGTGGCAGGTGACGTGATGCTTCGCTCTGATCTTTGCTTCGATATGTTCAGGGCATATGATAAAGTTAATTCGCATAAAAGCCACACCGCTTTCGCTTCCATACCGCTGCTATGATGGCCCGATTAACATATTTATTATAAAGCCAGAAGACCGGTTTGGCAAAAATCGGCGGTTCAGGCGCCCGCAACGATGAGCGCGAAATACGTGACGACCGGAAACACGAACAGCAGGCTGTCGACGCGGTCGAACATGCCCCCGTGGCCGGGGATGAGCTGGCTGCTGTCCTTGACGTTGGCCAGGCGCTTGAAGAGCGATTCGGCCAGGTCGCCGAACGGCGCCGCAATGGCCACCAGCGCGCCCAGGAGAAGCCCCTGCCACCAGACAAGCCCCAACAACCACAGGCCGACGGCCGGCCCGGCCGCCAGCGCGGCCACCGTGCCGCCGATCAGCCCTTCCCACGTCTTTTTCGGGCTGATGCGCGGCCATAGCTTGTGGCGACCCAGCGATCGGCCGACGAAATAGGCCATGGTGTCGCACGTCCAGGTGACCAGGAACGCGGTCAAGGCCCAGGCGAAGCCATCGGACCGCTGTCGCAGCGCCACCAGATAGCTCAGCGTGATGCCGAGATAGAGCGCGCTTGCCACGGTGATGCCCCAATCGGCCGTCGGGTGCTCGCTCTTGTTGTAGAGCGTCCAGATCAGAGAGAAGATGATCAGGGCGACCAGGAGCGGCCGCAACAGGTCGTATTGCGTCGCGAAGGTCGCATGGAGGTAAGCTTCGACGATGGCGCCGGCGATGAAAAAGAGGCCGAGGGTGCGATCGACCGAAGAGGATTGTCGCATCAGGAGGATCGCCATCTCTCGCCAGGTCAGGATGCCGGCGAACAACACGCCGAGCAGCCAGGGGATCCCGCCGAGATAGAGGAGGCCGATCACGAGAGGGATCAGGATCGCGGCGACGATCGCACGAGTGCGCAGCACAAAAGCTACCCCCTTCAACATGGAAACCGTAACACAAGCTTCCGGCTTGTGTTACAGCGCATGGCTGCAAGCCGAAGGCTTGCGCCACGGGGCTTCACTCGGCCGGGGTGACCTTGCCGAAACGCCGTTCGCGGCGGCCGTATTCCAGGATGGCCTTCGCCAGCTCGTCCTCGTCGAAATCGGGCCAAAAGGTCGGCGTCGCGTAGTACTCGGCGTAGGCCGCCTGCCAGATCAGGAAATTGCTGAGCCGATACTCACCGCCGGTGCGGATGATCAGATCCACATCGGGCAAGCCGCCCGTATAGAGATAGCGGCTGATCAGCTCTTCGGTCACCGCTTCCGGCGGATGGCCATCGCGCATCAGATGGCGCACGGCATCCACGATCTCGGCGCGGCCGCCGTAGTTGAAGGCCACGTTCAGGATGATGCGTTCGTTTCGGCAGGTGAGCGAGACCGCGCGCTGGATCTCGCGTTGCAGGTCCGGCGCAATCCCCTCCAGCCGGCCGCTGTGGCGGATGCAGACGCCGTTGCGGTGCAGCTCGTCCAGCTCGCGGTGGATCACCTCGCCGAGCAGCCGCATGAGCGCGTTCACTTCGGCCGGCGGCCGCGCCCAGTTTTCGGTCGAAAACGCGTAGATCGTCAGCACCTTGATGCCCAACTCGGTGGCGGCGCGCAACACGCGGCGGATGTTCTCGGTGCCGGCCCGATGGCCCGCCACCCGCGGCAACCCGCGCGCCTGCGCCCAGCGGCCGTTCCCGTCCATGATGATGCCCACATGGTACGGGATGCGCGTGATGCCGGGATAACGTTCCTTGAGCGAAGGTTGGTTTTCAGGTGCGGTCACACTTCCATGATCTCCGCTTCTTTGGCCTTGCCGATCTCATCTATCTTCTTGATGAAATCGTCGGTCAACTTTTGCGCCTTGTCGCGGCCTTCGTGCAGATCATCTTCGCTGATCAGCTTCTCTTTTTCCAGATCGCGCAGCATGTCAATGGCGTCGCGGCGGATGTTGCGCACCGCCACGCGGGCCTCTTCGACGCGCCTGTTGACCAGCCGGGTCAAGTCGCGGCGGCGTTCTTCGGTGAGTTGGGGGATGACCAGCCGGATGACCTGGCCATCGTTGGTGGGGGTCAAGCCCAGATCGGATTTCAGGAGGGCCTTCTCGATGGCGCCGAGCGTGCCGCGATCCCACGGCCGGATGACGAGCAGCCGCGGCTCGGGCACGGTGATGCCGGCCAGTTGGATGATGGGCGTAGGTGTGCCGTAGTAGTCCACCTGCACGCGTTCGACCAGCGCCGGCGAGGCACGGCCCGTGCGGATCGTGCGCAGGTCGGCCTGCAACGCTTCGATCGCTTTTTCCATCCGCTCTTCAGCATCGTTGAGCACGTCTTTGAGCATGGTACCCTCGGCTACGGAAAATATCCTGCCGGTAGGACGAAATTGATTTCGTCCTACCGGCTGCATACAGGCGCGCGGAGACGGATCAGGCCGATACCAGCGTGCCGACCGGCTGGCCCAACACGACTTTTTCCAGGCTTCCCTCTTGCCACAGGTTCAGCACGATGATGGGCATGTTGTTGTCCATGCACAGGCTGAACGCGGTGCTGTCCATCACACCGATCCGTTCCACCAGGGCTTCGCTGTAGGTGAGCTTCTCGTAGCGCTTCGCGTCGGGATAGCGCTTGGGATCTTTGTCGTAGATCCCGTCCACTTTGGTGGCCTTGATCAGCACGTCGGCATTGATCTCGACCGCGCGCAGCGCCGCGGCCGTGTCGGTCGTGAAGAAGGGGTTGCCGGTGCCGGCCGCCAGGACGATCGTGCGGCCCTTCTCCATGTGGCGGATGGCCCGGCCGCGAATGTACGGCTCGGCCACGGCGGTCATGGCGATGGCGGTCATGACCCGCGGGTCGAGCCCGGCCCGACGCAGGGCGTCGGCCAGGGCCAGCGCGTTCATTACCGTCGCCAACATGCCCATGTGATCGGCTGTGGCCCGGTCCATGCCGTGGGCCAGGCCGTCCACCCCGCGCCACAGGTTGCCCGCGCCGATCACCAGGGCCACTTCGACTCCCAGATCGCGCAGCCGACGGATCTGTCCGGCCACCTTGTCGGCTTCGTGCGGATCAATGCCGTAGCCGCTGGCCGGCGCCAGCGCTTCGCCGCCCAGCTTCAACAAGATGCGACGGTAACGTAACGCGCTCATGGGCCCTCACCCGCCGACCTCGAGCCGCGCAAAACGCCGAACGATGATGTTCTCGCCCAGCTTGGCCACGGTCGCGGTCACCAGGTCTTTGATCTTGACGCTTTCGTCTTTGATGAAGGGCTGCTCCATCAGGCAGTTTTCTTCGTAGAAGCGGGCCATCTTGCCTTCGATGATCCTGGCCATCACTTCGGCCGGCTTGTGATCGCCGGCCAGCTCCGCCTCATAGGTCTTGCGCTGCTGCTCGACCACTTCCGCCGGGACATCTTCGATGCGCACCCATTGCGGCCGGGCCGCGACGACCTGCATGGCCAGGTCTTTGCACAGCGCCTGGAACGCCTCGGTGCGGGCGACGAAGTCGGTCTCGCAGTTGACTTCGACGAGCGCAGCGAGCTTGCTGCCGGTGTGGACGTAATGGCCGATCAGGCCCTCTTTGGCCTCGCGGGTGGCCTTCTTGGCCGCCGCGGCCAGGCCCTTGGCGCGCAGGATCTCGGCCGCGCGCTCGAAATCGCCCTCGGTCGCTTCCAGGGCCTTGCGACAATCCAGGACGCCGGCCCCGGTCAACTGGCGCAGCTCCTTCACCATCTGTGCTGTAATTTCCACGACTGAACTCCTTACCAAATGATCGCGAGATCTTTAGCGGATCTCGATGTCCTCTTCATCCAGCTCGCCCTGCGCCAACCGCTTCAGAATGGATGGCCCCAGGAACTCATCTTCCGGCACCTCTGCGAGCTCCTCCATCGCTCTCGGCTTTTCTGCCGGTTCGCGCTCCGGTTCCGGCTCGTAGGCTTCGGGCGCGGCGGCCGCGCGATCGGCCTCGTCCACTGCCCGCATCTGGAGGCCCTCGATGACGGCGTCGGCCATCTTGCCCGCCATCAGCTTGATCGCCCGGATGGCGTCGTCGTTCGACGGGATGGGATAGTCGATCGGATCGGGATCGCAGTTGGTATCCACCATGGCCACGATCGGGATGTGCAGCTTGTTGGCCTCTTCTACCGCCAACGCTTCGCGCTGCACGTCCACGATGAAGAGGGCATCGGGCACGTGGGTCATGTTGCGCAGCCCGCCGAGGCGCTTGTTCAGGCGCACCAGCTCGTTGCGCAGCAGGAGCGCTTCTTTCTTGGGCAGGCGATCCAGTTCCCCGCGTTCGGCGCGGCGCTCCAGGTCGAGCATGTAGTCAATGCGGCTGCGGATGGTACGGAAGTTGGTCAGCGTGCCGCCCAGCCACCGCTCGGTGACGTAGGGCATGCCGCAGCGCTCGGCCTCGGCCTTGATGGTCTCCTGGGCCTGTTTCTTGGTGCCGACGAAGAGCACCAGCCCGCCCTCGCGCACGATGTCGCGCAGGGTGGCATAGGCGGTGTTGACCTGGCGCATCGTCTGCTGGAGGTCAATGATGTGAATGCCGTTGCGCTCGGTGAAGATGAAGGTGCGCATCTTCGGGTGCCAACGGCGGGTGCGGTGTCCGAAATGGACGCCGGCTTCCAACAACGACTTCATCGAAATGACGGACACAGTAGCGTTTCTCCTTTTTCCGTTAGGTCTTCCGCGCTGCAAACCGCTGGGACCCGGCGGCCATCGCGCCGGGCACGGCCAGCTTTCCTGCAGGCGTGTAGATTTTTGGGCTTCAGCCCGAAGGGACAGTATAACATAGTGGGCAGTATGGGGCAAGTTGTGGGGTCGCGTACTTTGTGCTAGAATCGGTGAGTCACAGAATACATCCAAACGTGCCCGGCGCTTCCGCAAGTGCCAGGCACGTGGATGGAACGCACGTGCCCCACTTTATTCGATCATACGGAGAGGCTTCATGATTGCACCCGATTTGTTGGCGATTCTGCGTTGTCCTGCCTGCGTTTCCGGGCCCACGCGTCGGCCGGGGGATGATCCGGGCCGGCTGGAGCTGGTGCGGGAGAGCTGGCTGGTCTGTCAGGAGCCGGGATGCGGCCGCAAGTATCCGATCGTGGACGACATCCCGGTGATGCTCATCGAAACCGGCGACAAGTGGGTCACCACGGCCGTCGCCGACCTGCCCGTGCCGCCGAGGATGTGAATGCGTGTTTACGTGTTCACGTGTTCACGTGAGCACTTGATCACGTGAACACTTGATCACGTGAGCACGTGTTCACTTCCCTCCTCGGCGCGCTGGCGGACGTCTTCGCGTTCCAGCGGCTTCTGCTTGACCACTCGAAACAGATCGAAGTCCCTGGCCACGTACGTTGCGGGGAAGATGGGGGTGGCCTCGTCGAGGATCTGGCGGCTGTTGTAGCGCCGCGAGACGTGATGTAATACCAGGTTCTTCACGTCGGCGGCGCGCGCCAGCCACGCGGCCTGGCCGGCCGTCAGATGGCCGAACGCGGCCGCGACCGCGGCCTCTTCGGCCGTGTAGGTCGCTTCGATGGCCAGCAGGTCGGCGCCGGCCACCTCGTCTACCAGCGTATCCACCCGGCCGGCGTCGCCGATGAAGACCAGCCGCGCGCCGGGAATGGTCGGGCCGAGCACATCGTCCGGGTGGATCACCCGGCCGTCGGGCAGGGTCACCGGCCGGCCCGCCACCAGATCACGGCGGATCGGGCCGGCCGGCACGCCGAGCGCCTCGGCCTTTTCGGCCAGGAACGGCCGGCGCTCCTTCTCCTCGAAGCTGAAGCCGAACGTTTCGGCTCCGCGATGTTCCACCGCGAAGGCCCGCACGCGGAAGATGTCATCCTCGAACAGGATCCCGGGCGCGATCGGGTGATAGCCGATGCGGACGCGCGTTTCGGCCACGCCGAAGACCACGCGCATCAGCTCGCGCACGCGCTGAAGCGCCCACGCGCCGCCGTAGATGTCCATCGCCTCGATCGCCTCCCAGCGGCCGAACGTGGAGGCCAATCCGCCCAGCCCCCAGATGTGATCGAGATGGCCATGGGTCAAGAGGATGCGATCGAGGCGCTTGAAGCCCAGGCCGCTGCGCAGGATCTGGCGCTGGGTGCCTTCGCCGCAGTCGATCAGGAAGCGGTATTCGCGATGCAACAGCAGCGCGGCCGGCAGGCCGCGCTGCGTGGACGGCGCCGATGCCGAAGTGCCCAGAAAGACCAGCTCGAACATGGGGCGGCCCGTCTCAACGCATCAACCACCGCTCCAGGAGCGGGCTCAGGCGGGCGATCGTCTCGGCGCCCACGAAGGCGATCGTGGTGGCCTTGATGACATTGCCCGACCAGCAGGCGGCCAGGAAGTACGGCACCGGAACGCGCATGATGCCGGCCATCATGCCGGCGATGTCGAAGAACGGATTCGGGATTGCAGCCATCACGAACAGCACGCCCACGCCATAGCGGCGCATCCACTGCTGCACGCGCTGGCCGGCTGCACTGTGCTCCACCAGCCCCTGGCCGCTGTAGCCGGCCAGGTAGCCGGTCAGCTCGCCGACGGCGGCGCCGCTGCCGACCGCCAACCCCACCAGCCACGGGTTCAGGCTGCTGCCGGCCGCAAAGGCGAGCGCCAGCCCCGGCATGGGCAGGATCACCGTCGCGCTGCTGAAGACATTGACCAGAAACAAGCCCGGGTAGCCGAACGCGCCCAGCCGCGCCACCTGATCGCGAAAGAGCACGATGGTGACCGAGATGCCGATCGCCAGGAGCAGCGCCAGAATGCGTCGCCGCGCCGACCAGAGACGGGCCAGGAACGGCGAGGGCGTTCGGCCCTCTGCCGCTCCTGCCTCGTCGGGGCGCTCTTGTGCCTGAGCTACGGACACGCCGACCTCTTACTTTTCCACGATCGTGACGCTGGTGAGCGTGTCGCTGATCGTGAGCTGCGGGACGATCTCCAGGCCGCGAATCACCTGGCCCAGGATGCTGAGGGGCGTCTCGTTGTCTTCGACCGCCACCAGCGAGATGAGGAACTGGCTGCCGCTGGCGCGCACCGCGCCGGACGCATCGTCGAAGTACGGATAGAGCGCCACCGTGCCGGTGACCACCGGCGAGCCCTGCGGCAACGGCTCCGGATCGAGCTGATAGCCCACGTCGCTGTCGGGCCGGCTGGCGGGCGAGCCGGTCACCATGTACAGGTCGGGCTGGATGAAGGCCACCGGCATGCCGTCGTAGAAGCCCAGGTTGGCCAGGGTGACGAAGTTATAGACGGCCTTCGGCGCGCTCTTGGGGTCGAGCGCCACCACGATGTCGCCCTTGGGCGTCTTGATCGTCGCCTCGTAGCCGGCGGGCAGTTGGGCGGGCATGGTCGGCGGCGTGTTATAGAGCCCCTCGCGCTGTGTGGGGGGTATCTGGGCCAGGGGCCGGCCCGGCTCGGCTTGCGGCATCTTCGGCAGCGGCGTGGGGGTCGGGGTGGGCAACTGGGACGCCTGCGCCTCTTTGATGTCAATCCGCTGGATCTGATCGCCTACCGCAAGCTGATCCACCACCTCCATGCCCGAAATCACCTGGCCGAATACGCTGTACTGGCCGTCGAGGAACGCCGTCTCGCGCAGGGTGATGTAGAACTGGCTGCCGCTCGAGCGCCGTTCCGGGTTGAACTGGTCGCCGATGCGTGCCCAGGCCACGGCCCCGCGCGGATGCTTGTGCTTGATCTCGGCCGGGATGGTATAGCCGGGGCCGCCGGTGCCGTTGCCGGTCGGATCGCCGCCCTGCACGACGAAATTCGGCTCGACCCGATGGAAGGTGAGGCCGTCATAATAGCCGTTCAGGGCCAGCGTCACGAAGTTGTTGACCCCCTGCGGCGCGTCGGGGAACAGCTCCACCACGATCTGGCCTTTGTTGGTGGTGATCGTGGCCTGATAGATGGTGTTCGGCTTGATCCAGGTGGCGGCCGGGCCGCTGAAGCGCTCGTTGCGTTCGGCCGGCGGCAACTGGGCCAGGGGGCGGGCATCGCCGGCCGGCGCGGGCACGGTCGGCCGGGTATCTGCGGTGGGTGTCGCGGCGGCCGCCGGGGCCTTCTCCGCAGGAGTCGGGGCCGCGGCGGCCGCGGTCGGCGTCGGTTCGAGGGCCGGCAGCGGCGTAGGCGGCACGCAGGCGGCGCTCATCGCCACGACGAGGCTCAAGATAACCAGGGTGAGACAAACGGACTTGTTCAAGGGAGACTCCTATCTATAGATGCGCATCTCGATCTACTTATCTTACCGGTACTTGCTCCAAACGCCAAATTCCGTAGATGCCCAGCAGCAAGGCGCCGAACCCGATCGCGTAGCCTTCGAGGATGCTGGCCTGGGTGATGAAGGTGGCCACCATGCCGCAGGCGCCGGCGATCAGGTAGCAGAGCAACACGGCCTCGCGCGGGTTGCCGGTGAGCCGCGCCAGGCGGAAGTTCAGATGGTCTTTGCCGGGGGTCGTCAGCGGATTGACCCCCCGGCGCAGCCGCGAGAAGGTGACCAGGGTCATGTCGAAGATCGGCACGGCCAGCACGAAGACGGGCACCATCCACGTGACAAAGGACGAGTTGGCCGGAAAGCGCAGCTTGATGCCGACCGCCGCCAACATGTAGCCGAGGAACAGGCTCCCCGTATCGCCCATGAAGATGCTGGCGGGGTTGAAATTGTAGAACAGGAAGCCGATGCAGGCGCCCAGCAGGGCCGCGGCCAGCGCGCCCACCAGGTATTGCTTGCTGAAGAAGGCGAACAGGAGGAAGTATGCGGCCGCGATCCCCGCGATCCCCGCGCTGAGGCCGTCCATGTTGTCCAGGAAGTTGATGGCGTTCGTGATTCCCACCACCCAGACCACCGTGATCAGCACGTTGAGCCACGTCCACGGGGCCACGTTGACGCGCACATCGGTGAGCACCAGGATCAGCGCGGCCACGATCTGGCCGGCCAGCTTCACCGCGGGGCCGAGCGCGCGGCGGTCGTCCCAGAAGCCCAGGAGCGACATCAGGGTCGCGCCGAGGAAGATGCTGGCCACCTGGTTGACATAGAACCGGTCGCCCAGGAGGAACAACGAGACGATGAAGGCCAGATAGATCGCCGCGCCGCCCAAGAGCGGCGTGGGGGTGGTGTGCTGTTTGCGCGCGGCCGGCTGGTCTATCATGCCCAGGCGATAGGCCAGCCGGCGCACGAACGGCATCACCGTCACGGCCAGGAACAGCGCACTGCCCAGGATCAACAGATAGGTGGTCATCCGCCTCCCTTCTTTTGCAGTTCGGCGATCAACGCCTCGATGGTCGGCCGTTCGGCGTCGGATGCGTAGGCCAGCGCCGTGCGGGCCGTCTCCAGGGCCTCGGTGATGCGGCCCGAATCCCGCAGCACCAGCGCCATGTTGCGATAGGTCAGGTGCAACTGCGAGCGCTGGCCGGGAATGCTGTTCTGCAGGGCGTCCCGGCGCTGGCTTGCGGTGGGCAACAGCGCGCTATAGCCGCCCAGGGCGCTCACCCGCGCGTCCAGCTCCGCGAGCTGTTGCTGGGTGGCGTTCAGGTTGGCGAGCTGGATCTCGGCCAGATGCTGGAACGCGGCCAGCGCGGCGGCATTGTCGCCCGTCTGCGCGCTGTAGACCCCCACCGCGCTGAGCACGCCCGGATCGTCGCGCGCCAGCTCCGCGGCCTTGCGATAGGCCACCAGCGCGCCGGCCCGATCGCCCAGGGTGGCGAGCATGTCGCCGCGATAGATGTAGGTCTGGACGAAGATCGGGTCGATCTCTTCCGACCGCTGCAGGCTTGCCAGGGCGCCCTCCGTATCGCCCATGATGAACTGCGTGGTGGCCAGCTCGTTCCACAGGCCGGCGTTGTGCGGGCTGAGCGAGACGGCCTCGCGGTAGTGGGCCAACGACTGCTGCAACCTGGCCATGTTGACGCCCCTGGCCTGGGTGGCCACGAGCTGGCGCAACAGCGCGTTCGTCGGCGGCTCGTTCGGCCCCAGCGCGTCGGTGAAGGCCCACGAGCGGTTGTGCCGCGCCAGGTTGGCCGCGTGATCGGTGTTGTAGGGATTCAATCGCTGCGCGGTGACCAGCGCGATGTAGCTGGCGCGCATCAGGTCCTCGCGGTTGCGCGCCCGGATGCCGCGTTCGATGAGGCCGAGCAACTCCTGGGTGGAGAGCTGCGCGCTCACCTCGGTCGGCAGGGTGGCCGAGCCGACCTGCTGGCCGGACGCCAGTTGCAGAAGCGACCGCCCCAGGAAGAGATAGTAGAAGTCCTCTTCCGGTTCGAGCCTGGCGGCCTCCAGGTGCAAGATGGAGGCCGAATCCCAGGCGCCCGCGTTTTCGTAGGCCAGGCCCTGCTTGTAATAGGTGTCGGCCTGCACCGTCCTGATGTTCACGCTGACGATCACCGCCACGGCCACGAGCGCGGCCACAACCCCCACCGCCAACGGCACGGCGACCGTCCCCTGGCTGAAGCGCAGCAGCCGGAACCGCACATCGGCCAGGGCCAGCGCGGCCGCCAGGAGCAACATCAGGCCGAACAGGATGAGATCGAACACGAGGATGTGGCTGGCGACGTGGCGGAAGATGTTCAGCCCGGCCAGCCCCTGCACGGAGAGCCGGCCGGCGTGAAATACGCCGTAGATCAACCAGACGCCGACTACAGCGATCAGGTAGAGCAGCGCGTTGCCGATCCACGTCCGGTTGTCTCTGGTCGGCCACAGGTGGCGATGTTCGGTGACCGCAAGCAGCGCGCCCACGAACCAGGTGAAGAGCATCAGCATCAGCAGCATGGGCGATTGTACGACCCGGAAGCTGGCATTGTCTATCCGGAGGGTGAACGCCCGCCACAGGATGTCGAGGGGCGACTGCGCGGCGGTTTGGTTGATCAGGTAATCCCACGTCAAGATCAGCGTGATGACGGCAGCGATGCCGACGTAGGGGAGGAAGGTCATCAGGGGCGATGCCGCGCCGCGGTGGGGCGCGGGCGTCGCGGCCGGCCGGGGGCCGGCGGGACGTTCGGCCCCGCGGCGGCCGGAAGCCGGCGCGGCCGACCGGCCGCGCGCTTTCTGTTTGGCCGACGCCGCAGGCGCAGATGCGGTTGAACGGCCACTCCCCGCGGCGCCCGGAGCCTCTCCCCGAACCGGGGTTGCGCCGGAAGCGATGGCCATTTCGGGCCGCTCTTCGGCCTCGCGCACCCATCCCATGCCGGCCACGACCAGGACGCCCGCCAGCGTCCAGAAGGTGGTGAGGGTCGAGGCGATGGCGATGCCGAAGTGGATCTCGACGAAGTGGGCGATGATGGCCGCAAAGAGCGCCAGGAGCAGAAGCTGATGGCGTCCGTTGCCGGGAGCCGTCTCCGCGGCGCCCTTCTCGGCCGCCGGCGCCTGCGTGGGCACCAGCCACAGGTCCACCGTCACGTACATGATCAGGCCGGCGATCAGGCCGGCCGGCAGCGCGATGCCCGCCAGGCGCAGGCTGTGATCGGCGATCAGCGGGATCAGGATGCCCAGGAGCGCGCTGCCGCCGAGCAGCGCCAGGAAGAGATTGCGCTGCCGTTGGCTCTGGATCAGGCCGAGCCAGCGCAGCGCATAGTAGAAGATGCTCACGTAGAGCCACATCTGCACGCCCAGGCCCAACAGGCCCGTGCGCACCAGCGCGTCGAACGTCTCGTTGTGCGAACGGTCGGGCGAGGCATTGCGCGCCTCATAGTGCGCCAGGTCGGGCGGATAGAAGCGGTTGTAGGCCACCCACATGGATTCGGGGCCGTAGCCGATCAGGGGGCGGATCGGATTCCAGATGTCGGGCGTGCCGTCCGGCTGTTGGATCGGGGGATGGGGCTTGAGCATCATGTCCACCACGCCTTCCCAGATCAACACGCGGACGGCGTTGGTGCCTTCGGTCGTGCTCATCACCGTGCCCAGCCGGCCGATGAAGCGCTGCTGGCGCAGGCCGGCGAGGGGGCTGTTCGGCAGGTTGAAGACGACCAGAAACGCCAGGCCGGCCGCCGTGAGGCCGATGATCACGGCCCAGAGCGGCCGTACGGCGGCCGCCAGCCACGGGGCCGCGCGCAGCCGCCGGGTGGCCCATCGGCCCAGGAGCAATACGCCCATCAGCCCGAAGACGTAGAGGCCGGCGGCCAGGCCCAGCCACGGCCCGCGGCTCTGCGTGAAGACGATCGCCACGACCTGGACGGCCAGGATGAAGAGATAGCCCCCGGCGCGCAGCGCGTCGGCCGTCGTCCCCTTCTCTTCGCTGAGCAGGGAGGCAACGCTAGCGATCAGCCGCTCCAGCGTCAGGAACAGGGCGATGATCAGGTAGGCGGCGACGAAGATGGCGTTGCCCATGTTGGCCGCCACGCGCTCCTTGACATCGCCGCCCCACGGCAGCGGATCCAGGCCGTAATGCTGGATGATGCCGTAAATCGAAATCGGCAGGCTGGTCAGGATGACCGCGTAGAAGACGCGATTGAGCTGGGCCCGCGAGCGCAGGTGGGTGATGATCATGAAGAAGATCAGCACGTAGCTGATGAAGGTGTACGTCCCCTGCATGCGCACGTAGGAGCCGAGCAGGCTGATGCGCGGCACGACCGACAGCGCGGTGCTGATCAGATAGACGGCCACCAGGACGAGGGTCGGCAGGACAAGCGGCGTGCGGCTGAGCGCGGCTCCCAGGCCGATAGGTTTGCCGTCGGCGTCCGGCGCGCTCCGGCCGGCCAATCCGGCATCCACCCGTTGTACGATCCACGCGACGGCCATCACCAGGGCAATGGAGCGCAACAGGTGGAGCTTGTCCGGCTCGAAGACACGGTTCGATGAAGTGTTGAAGAAAAGAGGTGTCGCGATCAGCGCGGCCAACCAGCCGGCTTCGATCAGCGCGTTGCAGATACGACCGAGTTTTGTTTCCATGTGTATATCTCGCCCGATAGATCGGCCTTTATCTTACTCCGACCATGCCCAAAACGCCAATTCGCACATCTACCCCGCCCGCCCTCTTCTCGACCTCACATCTTACGTTTTACGTTTCACGTTTCACGCTTCACTTCCTCATACACCCTCATCACCCGCTCCACCATCTTCGCCTGGTCGAATTCGGCCAGGACGCGCTGGCGGCCGGCCCGGCCCATTCGATCGCGCAGCTCGTCGTCGGCGAGCAGCGCGCGCAGCGCGGCGGCCAGGGCGGCCGGATCCTGGGGCGGCACCACCCGGCCCGTGACGCCATCCTGCACCACCCACGAGGTGCCGGTGCCCACCTCGGTCGTCACGCACGGCAGGCCCGAAGCCATCGCCTCCAGGAGCACGGTGCCGAACGCCTCGGCGCGCGCGTTGGCCGGCAAGACGAAGATGTGCGCCTGGTGGTAAAGCGCCGGCAACATCTCGTCGGCGACCTCGCCCAGGAAATGGACGCGGTCGGCGATGCCCAGCTCGTGTGCCAGGGCGGTCCACGGCTGGCGCATGGGGCCGTCGCCCACGACCTTCAGGTGGGCGACGGGGAGATCGGCCAGGGCGCGCAGGAGCGTGTCCACTCCTTTGTAGTAACGCAGCTTGCCGGCGAAAAGGAGGGTGGCCGGCCCCCTGAACGGCTGCGGGGGCGGCGCGAAGCGCCGGACGTCCACGCCGAGCGGGACGACGGTACACCGATCGGCCACGGGCCGCAACCAGGGCGAGGTCTCGATGTAGCGCGGGCTGGTGGCGATGATGCGGTCGGCACGGCGTAGGATCAACCGCAGGAGCGGCCCGTAGAGGCGCAGCCAGCCCTGTTGGCGCACCACGTCGGAGTGGTGTGTGATCACCAGCTTTGCCCCGCGGCCGAAGAGCGCGGCGCTCACCTCGCCCAGCGGGTAGGGCGAGTGGACGTGGATCACGTCCGCGGCCTGCCGGCCGACCAGCCACGGCTGGCTGAAGCTGATCGGCATGGAGGCGACCGTCTTCAGCCGGCCGGCCTTGATCACGCGCACGCCCGCCATCTCGACCACTCGCGTTTGCGGCCCCGGATCGCAGACGAGCACGGCGACCCGATGGCCGGCGGCCGCCTGCGCCTCGGCCAGGACGCGGATGTGGTTCTCGATGCCGCCGAGCACGGGAAAGTAGTCCTTGTAGATGTGGAGGATGTTCAAGGATTCAGAAAGCCCTTTTGTTTCAGCTTTTCGATCCAATTCCGGGCGTAAGCTTCTCCGGCGATTTCCAGCAGCACGTCCTCTACGGCCGGCAACGGCGTTTCCCACAACCACTCAGCACGCAGCCAGAAACCTGCAACACTGAGGGACGAATATCGATTGATTTTGACTGGAGGATCGAGCATGGCCAACAGCGCCTCGATCAGCTTGCGGCGCCAATCGGGTTGAGCCACGATCGTTTCGGATGTCAAGACCGCAGCCATCATCGCACCTCCAACTGGCCACATCATAACATTACTTTTCAGGCGGGTCAATGATCGGCCTGGGCCAACGCGCGGTAACACATGAGCGTCTGGTGGGCGGTCGTCTGCCAGTTGAAGCGTTGCGCCTGGGCCAGGCCGCGCTGCCGCAATTCGGCGCGCAAGGCCGGATCGGTCCACAGCCGCGCCAGCGCCTCTGCCATCTCCGACACATTCAGCGGATCCACCAACAGCGCGGCGCTTGCTTCCTTTTCTCTTCTTCCCTGCATGGGAAGGGGGCCGGGGGGCGAGGCCATGCCGGCGCGCGGGCCGGGGGCAGAGGTCACTTCGACCAGGGCCGGCGCGTTCGAGCAGATCACCGGCGTGCCGCACGCCATCGCCTCCAGCACGGGGAGGCCGAACCCTTCGTAGAGGGACGGGAACACGAACAGCTCCGCGGCGGCATAGAGGGCCGGCAGATCGGCGCCGGCCACCGGGCCCAGGAACATGACTTGATCGCCCAGGCCCAACGCCGCGGCCCGCTCCTTTGCCTCCGGATAGCGCTCATCCCACGCGCCCGCGATGACCAGCTTGCCGTGAACGATTTGCGAGTTGTGGGCGACGCGGTTCCACGCCTCCACCAGTCGCACCAGGTTCTTGTGCGGCTTGTTGCTGCCCAGATAGAGGGCATAGCGTTCCGGCAGGCCGTAGCGCGCTCGCACCGCGGCCACGGCCCCGGCCGTCGGGGGCCGGAAGATCGGATCGGCGGCCAGGGGGATGGCGACGATGCGTTCGGGGGCCAGGCGAAAGCGGGCCAGGAAGTCGGCGCGGGTGGACTCGGAGATGGCGATCGCGAGGCGAGCGGTGCGCAGCGCCAACGCGGCGGTCCAGCGGAACAGGAGCCGGGCGCGCAGGGTGCTGTGCTCGGGGAAGAGGAGCGGGATGAGATCGTACACGGTGAGCACGGTCGCCGCGCCGGGGCGATAGGGCATCAGGTAGTAGGGGCTGTGGTAGAGGGCGCTCGCGTGCCGGGTGCTCCCCAAAACGCCCGGCATGGGAACCAGCTCCCGAATCAATCGCGGAATCGCCCACTGTTGCCGCAGCGAGAAGGGGGATACCGGCGTCGGGACGAGCCGAACCGCTTCGGATGGCCCCGGTGCCGGCGGATGGGCCGGGTCGTAAAGGATCGTCAGCCGCTCGTCGGCGGCCAGCAGCGGAATGAGGCCGGCCGCCAGGTTGGCCACATAGCGGCCGATGCCGGGAAAGTGGGGGGTGGCGGTGCGCGCGTCAAGGATGTAGTGCAATATCAATGGTGGTCGTCCTCCAGCAACCCGAGTATAGCATTTTTGAGGGGCGGGGTCAACGAATTCGAGTTCAAGGGGGTTAACGAATTTGAGGTGTGGGGCGATTGAAATCGCGGCTGATGGGCGCGGGGCGCCGCGGCACCCACCTGCGTGGGTGCACGCGGCGGCGAAGGCCGACGCCCAGCCGTCGGCTCCTTAGCCGCGACCTCGGTCGCCCCCAACCTTCCTCACCGCGCGAACGCCTTGCGGCCGGCGTAGATCGCGGCGTCGCCCAGCTCTTCCTCGATGCGCATGAGCTGGTTGTACTTCTCCACCCGCTCCGAGCGGCACGGTGCGCCGGTCTTGAGCTGGCCGGTGCCCATCGCCACGGTCAGGTCGGCGATGAAGCTGTCCACCGTCTCGCCCGAGCGATGCGACACCATGGCGGTCCAGCCGGCCTTGAACGCCATCTGGATCGCGCTGATCGTCTCGGTGAGGGTACCGATCTGGTTCAGCTTGATGAGCACCGAATTGGCGGTCTTCTCCGCGATGCCGCGGGCGATCCGGCTGACGTTTGTGACGAAGATGTCGTCGCCCACCAGTTGGATCTGTTGGCCCAGGGTGCGGTTGAGCAGCGCCCAACCCTCCCAGTCATCTTCCGCCAGGCCATCTTCGATGGAGATGATCGGGTACTTCTTGATCCAGTCGGCGTACATGGCGACCATCTCGGCCGAGGAGACCTTGCGGTTTTCGGTGCGCAGGTGATAGAGGCCATCCTCGTAGAAGCCGCTGGCGGCCGGATCGAGCGCAATGCAGATGTCCTCGCCCGGCTGATAGCCGGCCTTTTCGATGGCCGCAATGATCAGCTCCACCGCCTCGGCATTGGTCTTAAGGGATGGCGCGAAGCCGCCCTCGTCGCCGACGCCGGTCGAATAGCCCTTGCTCTTCAGCACGGCCTTCAGCGCCTGATAGGTCTCCGACCCCCAGCGGACCGCCTCGCGGAAGTTCTGCGCGCCCACCGGCGCGATCATGAATTCCTGCAGGTCGGTGCCCTGCCAGTTGGCGTGCGCGCCGCCGTTCATGATGTTCATCATCGGCACCGGCAACGTGCGCGCCGCCACCCCGCCCAGATAGCGGTAGAGCGGCAGGCCCACCGCCTCGGCCGCCGCGCGCGCCACCGCCATGCTCACGCCCAGGATCGCGTTGGCACCCAGCTTGCTCTTGTTGGGCGTGCCGTCCAGCTCGATCATCGCCTTGTCAATGGCGACCTGATCCAGGGCATCCATGCCGAACAGCGCATCGGCGATCTCCTTGTTGACGTGTTCGACCGCCTTCAGCACGCCCTTGCCGCCGTAGCGCGCCTTGTCGCCATCGCGTAGCTCCAGCGCCTCGTGGATGCCGGTAGATGCGCCCGACGGCACGGCCGCGCGGCCCATCGCCTCGCATTCCAGCCACACCTCTACCTCGACGGTGGGATTGCCGCGGGAGTCCAGGATTTCACGGCCCAGAATTTGGGTGATTTCAGTAGACATAAATGTAACCTCTTCGATCTCAGAAATTCTTTTGAAAGATCACGTTGAACGAGTTGTGGAACAGCGTATTGCCTCCGCCGCCACCATCGTTGCACATGGCCTCGTCGGTGAAGTTGGAGTGCAACTGCTGCGCGATCTCGGTATTGGCCGGGTTGACGCCATCGGCCGAGATATAGACATCGTACTCGGCGCCTTTCCACATGACGAACTCGGCCAGGCCGGGCCCCTTGATGCCGCTCACGGCCTTATCCAGCACGTTGCCGATCTGTCCGTGCGGCACCTGCACGAGCGTGACGCCGTCCACCGGGTTGCCGGCCGCGTCCACGATCTTGACAAAGATGTTGTGCTTGCCGCGATTCTCGCACGGCGTCAGCCGACGCTTTTCGATCACCGTGAACTGCGCGCTCGGCTTGGGCGTGGGGGGCGGCGCGGCAGCCGCCACCGCCGCGCGCATGACGACCGGCGGCACCGGCGTGTCGGTCGGCGGGATCGGCGTTGCAGTCGGGGTGAAGGTCGGCGTCGGGATCGGCGTATTCGTCGGCGTCGCGGTCGGGGTGAAGGTCGGCGTCGGGATCGGCGTCTCGGTGGGCCATGGCGTATAGGTGGGCGTGTACTGCACCGGCAGGTCGGCGGCCAGGGCCACCCGGATGACGCGATCCTGCAAGGTGTGCGCTGCGCCCGGTTCCGGTCGCGCGGCCGGCGCCGGCGCGCCGCTCGACAGCAGGTTGATGATCATCAGGGGCGCGGCAATGCCGATCAGCCAGACGAGAAGCAGGACGACGGCCACCAGCCGCAGCTTCGCGCCTGTGCTGAGCGCCGAAAACCATGCGACGGCCCGATTGGGGACCTGCGGGGCCGGCTGGACTGCGACCGCCGGTCTGGCCGCCGGCGCGACGGGCGGAGCAGCAACCGGTGCGGCCGGTGCGGCCGCCGGTGCCGGCGCGGCCGGCATCATCAGAGGGATGGCCGCCGTGACATGCTCGTTGGTCTGGCGTAGCTGCTGGCTCAGCAGACGGGCCAGGTTGATCGCCAGGATCGGATAGCGCAGCGCCAGCTTCTCGAAATCGTCCCGGCTCAGCGACCAGCAGGAGACGTCGGTGAAGGCCGCCACGTCGCTGGTGTGTGGCTCGTTCTCCAGCAGAGCCGAGATGCCGAAGATGTCGCCACTGCCGAGGATCGTTTCGGGTTGCCCCGGCCGCTGCACCGCCACCTGGCCCTGGTCGATCAGGTACAGGGCGTTGCCGAAGGTGCCCCGGCAATAGATGCCCTGGCCGGCCGCGAACTTTTCGGCGCGCAGATGCTGGGCCACCACTCGCAACTGGTCGGTGCTCAGGCCGGCCATCAGGGCCAGGCGACGCAGATGGCGGATCTTGTCCATGTCTTCGGTCGCGCCCGCCATGATGCGCAATTGCCGGCCGATCTCCGGCTGCTGCTTGACGATGTCGGCCAGGTCGGCCGCGCTCAAGGCCAACAGGGTGACATCGGTGGCCGCCTCGGCCGTGATCGTGTAGGGCCGGCCCAGGAGCACATCGGTCTCGCCCAGCAGGCTGCCCGGCCCCAGGTTGGCCAGCACGACGAGCTGCTCGTTCATCAGCCGCACCCAGCCGGAGCCGACCACATACATGGCGCGGGCCGGTTGACCGTGCGCGCAGATCAGATCGCCGGCCGGGCGGCTCTCGGTGGCCATGCGCTCGGCGATCAGGCCGCGCTGTTCGGCGGTCAACGGGGCAAACAGCGGGGTGTTTGCAAGAATGGTTTCTTTCACTAAGCTCTCTCCATCAGCAACTGTTTCTCCGTTCGTTTCGGTGATAGGTCAGCGGTTACGGCGGAACGTGACCGTCCACGAGTAGTGGCCGTAACACCCGTTCTGGTTGATGAACGCGATGCAGCTCGCTTCGTCCCGACAGTAGCCGCCGCTGATCAGCACCGGGATCGGGATGCCGTGCGGGTTGGTGGACATCCCTTTGGCATAGTCGCTCGTCACCTGGCGGCCATCCACATCTCGAATGATGTATACCTCCTGGCCGCCGCCCAACACGAACTCGGCGTCGCCGGGCACGCCTTTGCTGCCGGTGACGACCTCTTCCTGCGCGCCGAGGGCCGCCTTGACGGTCACCCCGTTCAGCGGATGGCCCGCCGCGTCCAGCACCTTGACGTGCAGCTCGCGCTTTTCGCCGCAATGCACCGACGGTCCGTCGTAGAACCCGCCGTTCTCCTCCACGCCCCAGATGCGCACCTCGACCAGGCGGAAATCGGGCCCGGCCGGCGTCGGCGTGGCCGTCGGTGCCGCGGGCGTGTTCGTCGGCGGCGGGGGCGGGATGTCTTTGACGACCGTCACCGTGTCGATCGGCCCCAGCACGCGCACCACCAGGCCCGCCACCCATGCCTGTCCCGCGCCGTCCCAGGCGATGCGCCACCAATCGCCGTTGCTGTTGCGGCCGATGATCTCGGCCTCTTTGCCCGGCGCCAGCTTGCCCACGATGGGGTAGTTCGTGCCCGGTCCCCCGCGCAGATTGGCCTCGTTGTCGGCCACCACGCGCGGCTTTGCCGGCGTCGGCGTGGCCGTGGCGGTGGGCGCCGCGGTCGGCGGGGCGGGGGTGGCGGTCGGCGGGATGGGGGTGGCGCTCGCAACCGCGGTTGGGCTGGAAGGCGCGAGGGCTTCGGTGGCGGTGGGGAGCACGGGAGTGGCCGTCGGCGCCAGATACGCCTGCAACTTGGGGCTGCGGCCGCCCAACGCCTCGGCCAGGCGGGCCAGGGCGAGCACCTCGTCGGCCGGCCTCCCTTCGCTCATGGCCTGTTCGGCCAGGGTGACCACGAACTGGGTCGGGTTCGCCAGGTTCAGGCGGCCGAGCGCGGCCTGTGCTTTGGCCAGATCGCGGTCCCGGCCGTAATCCAGCGCGATCTGGCGGATGGTCGCGTCGCGTTCGGCCGGCGACATGGCCCCGGCCGGCGCGCCGCGTCCCCCACACGCGGCCAGGATAAGCGCCGCCAAAAGGTAGATCAGCACAAGGAAGGGATCAATTGAGCCGCGGCGACACGATATCGAGCTGGTGTCTGGCTGGTCAGATAGCGTTTGAGTCGTCATGTGCAGATAAAAAACACAGGGGCACAGACATCCGGCGCCGCAACAAAGAGCGCCCTGCATGTTCCATGTGGCCCCTGGCGCGATCTTGCCCGACCTGTCCCTCGCGTGCCGGTATCGGTCTTTATCGTCTTTCGCGAAGGCTGTGTATAATGCCGAAGGTGGGAATCGAACCCACACGGGAGCAACCTCCCAACGGTTTTTGAGACCGTCGCGTCTACCGTTCCGCCACTTCGGCGCAGGCAATTGTGGAGTATACCTGAAGATGCGCAGTCCGTCAAGTTCATTTGGGCACAGGTTGACGGTGGGCCGATGATGCCGGTTCGCGAGCTGTTGCGGCGGCTCTGGTGGGCCGTCCTGGTGGTGCGGCCGGTGCGTCCGGCTCTGGCGGCCGCGGGCGACGGCTGGGGCGTCGGCGCCGACCCGGCCGGCCGCGCGCCGGCGGCTTCCCCGCGCCGGCCCGAATACGACGAACAGGCCCTGATCGCGGCCGCCCAGGCCGGTGACCTGCCGGCCTTCAATCAGCTCATTTTGCGCTATCAGGGCCTGGCCTACAACGTGGCCTATCGCATCCTGGATGACCCCGACGCGGCCGCGGATGCCACTCAAGACGGCTTCATCAAGGCGTTTCGGCGAGTGGGGCAATATCGCGGCGGCTCGTTCAAGGCGTGGCTGCTGCGGATCATCACCAACACCTGTTACGACGCGCTGCGCGGCCGCAAGCGCCGGCCGACCACCTCGCTGGAGAGCGATGAGGACGAGGACAGCGATCACGACATCCGCTGGCTCGACGCCGGGGAACGGCCCGATGCCTACGTCATGCGCCAGGAACTGGCCGCCGCGATCCAGGCCGCCATCCAGAAGCTGCCTCCCGATCAGCGCATCACCCTGATCCTGTCCGACATCGAAGGGTTGGATTACCAGGAGATCGCCGAGGCCACCCATGTCGCGCTCGGCACGGTGAAGTCGCGGCTCAGCCGGGCGCGCGCCCGCCTGCGCGATCTGCTGTTGGCGCAAGAGGAACTTCTGCCGCCGCAGTACCGTCTGTGAGGTGTATGAAGATCTCATCGTGGTTCCGAGCCCTGCGGGGCACTCATTTGCATATCGAGCAGCTCTCGGCCTATCTGGACGGCCAGGTGCGGCCCGACGAGCGACGTCGCATCGAGGCGCATCTGGCCGCGTGCGAGGCGTGCCGTCGCGAGCTGGCCGGCCTGCGCCAGACGGTCGCCCTGGTGCGGGCGTTGCCGCGCGTCCCCGTGCCGCGCGCCTTTACCCTCTCGCAGGCACAGGTCGGCTTAGAGCGGCCGGTCGGCCGGCCGGGATGGGTGGGCGTCGCGCTCGCCGGCGCGGCCGCGGTGACCACGGTCGTGCTCGTGTTCGTGGCGGCGACGGTGTTGTTGCGCCGATCCGACCGGCAACCGGCCTACGAGCTGGCGCGCATGCCCGCGCCGGCCGGCGTCACGGCCGCGCCGGCCGAACGGCCCGGCGAAGCGACTCGCGCGCGCGAGGTTGCGCCGGCCGCCGCGCCGGCGCCGCAGGAAGCCGCAGCCGAAAAGGCGCCCGCGGCCACCGCCGCCCGCGCGCTGACGCCGGCCGGGCCTGTCGCCACGGCGCCCCTCTCGTCGGCCGCTCCACGGCCGCCCGCGGCGGTCGCGCCGACCCGGCCGCCGGCCGCAACATCGGCCCGGCCGACGGCCACCGCTGCACCGACCCGGCTTGAAGCGCCTGCGACGCCGTCGGCCACGGCCGAGAAGCCCGCCGCGCTGGCGGCCGCGTCCCTTCCGGCCACCCCGACGTCGCCCGCGGCGACCCCTGTTCCCCTGGCGCCGGCGGCCGCCCGCGAGACGGGGCCGGCCGTTCCGCCGGCCGTCGGACGCGGCGCGGACGAGAAGGCCGCCACTGCGGTCGCGCCTGCCGACGTGTCGGCCGCCAAAGACCTGGCCCCCGATGCCGCGCTGGCCTTTGCCGCGGCCGGCGGCCTGTGGACGGTGGATCGCCAGGTCGGCCTGCGCCTGGTGACTCAGGCCGATGGCCTTGCCGCGCCGGCCGTCTCGGACGATCGCGGGTGGATCGCCTATCGCCGGCCGGGCCGCGGGGGCGTCGAAGTGTGGGCCGTGCCCTGGTCGGCCGGCGAGCCGCGGCCGATCACATCCGAAGAAGCGCTGAACGAGGGCCTGTTGCCGGACTATCAGTCGCGGCGCATCGAGGAGGTGCGTTGGGTGCCGGGCCGCCGCGTCCTGGCCGTGACGACGTCGGCCGCCGCGCGCACGCCGGGCGTGGCCCCGCGCTTTGAGCTGTGGCTCTTCGCCGTGGACCCGGTTGCCGGCCGGCTGGCGGCGAGCGGCGACCTGATCCATCGGCCGGCGGCCGCACCCGATGGTGCCTTCTTTGTCTTCCTGCGCCGCGCTCCCGACCGGCCCGCGGAAGGCCAGGTGTGGCTCGTGCCGACCGACGGCGGCCCGGAGCGGGCCGTGCTCCGCTTCCCCCTGCCGGCCAACGCGACGCGCGTCGCCCTGCCCGTCGGCTGGTTGCCCGACGGCAGCGCCTTCCGCGTGGCCCTCGCGGCGGCCGGGGCGCCGGGCCTGACGTTGTATCAGGTCGAGATCAAAGGAGGCGCCAGAGAGATCGGCCATGTGGATGGAAGCGAGGCGTTCTGGTCGGCCGATGCCGGCCGGCTGGCGTATGTGCGGCCGGCCGGGGATGCGGCCGGGCCGGCCGATCTCTTCGTGGCCGACGGCACCGGCGCCGCGCCGTGGCATTATGCGACCCTGATGCATGGCCGCTTTCTGGCCTGGTCGGCCGATGCCGCGCGCTTCCTGTACGAAGACGATGGCCAGCTCTTCGTCGGCGCGGTGGGGCAACCGGCGCTGCGCCTGGCGGCCGGGGTCGAGGATGCGCGTTGGCTCGGCTCGGCTGCCGTGCTCTATGTGGCCCGGCAGGGTGCATACCGGCAACTGATCTATCAGGCTTTGGCCGGCCGGCCGATCGTGTTATATAATGTAGCGGCCGACGTATCGTTCGACGGCATCTGGCCCTGGTGAAACGTCCATGCCCGAACTGCCCGAAGTCGAGACGATCGCCGCCGACCTGCGGCCGCACCTGGTCGGCGCGCGCTTCGCAGCCGGCCACATCCTCTGGCCGCGCACCCTGGCCGAGCCGACCCCCGATCTGCTGAACGAGCGCCTGGCCGGCCGGCAGGTGCTCGACGTGGGCCGCCGCGGCAAGTACCTGCTGATCCATCTCGACCCGGCCGCGGCCCTGATCTTCCACCTGCGCATGACCGGCCGGCTGGACGTGGTGGCCGATGGTTCGCCCATCCTGGCCGGCCCGCATCTGCGCGCCTGGTTCGCGCTGGCCGACGGCCGTCGGCTGGCGTTCACCGATGCGCGCAAGTTCGGCCGCATCTGGCTGGTGGAGGATGTCGGCCGCGTGGTGGGCAAGCTGGGGCCCGAGCCGCTCGATTGGACGTTCACGGCCGACGTGCTGAAAGAACGTCTGGCCGGCCGGCGCACGGCGATCAAGGCGCTGCTCCTCGATCAGACCGTGGTCGCCGGCGTGGGCAACATCTACGCCGACGAGGCGCTCTTCGTGGCGGGCATTCACCCGCTGCGGCCCGCGGCCGGCCTTTCCGAGGAAGAGATCGGCCGGCTGTGCGAGGCGATCCGCTTCGTGCTGCGCGAGTCGGTGGAGGCGCGCGGCACCCTGTTGCGCGACTATCGTACCCCTTACGGTCAGGACGGCGCGTATCAGAACCGTCTGCGCGTCTATCGGCAGACGGGCCGGCCGTGCCCCCGCTGCGGCGCGATCATCGAACGCATCCGCGTGACCCAGCGCTCCACCCATTTCTGTCCGCATTGTCAACCCGCGGCACATGACGCGCCAGACACCTGCGAAGTGCCCGGCACGTGAAATCGCCCTGATCTCAATCGCCGAAAAATCGCATATCGCCACTCAAGCGAGGAGGAATCCCATGAGAACGGTCGTCGCATAGAAGATGGGGGTGGTCGCAGGAGGGAATCACTCCCGGCCAGGAGATCACCGGCATGCGCTTGATCGCCTGGGTGGATCGGCTGGGCCGGTTCGCCGTGTTCGGCCACACGCGCGCACTCTATCTGCCTCTCGTCATGC